>DAINAJ010000190.1:0-1227 GCA_036733505.1 Casimicrobium sp. | reverse complement strand
GGCGTCTTCGCGATTGGCTACGCAACGCTCCGGTTCATCGCAGAATTCTTCCGCGAGCCGGACGCGTTTCTAGGGTTCTTGTCGCTCGGCATGACGATGGGGCAGTGGCTTTGTGTGCCGCTGTTTGCGATGGGGGTTTGGTTGTTGGTGCGGCGGGTGCCAACGAGTAAGTGAAGGTGAGTAGGCGTTGGATGGCTTTTGGCGGGGTGATTGTTCTCGTCGCTGTGACTGCGTGGTTCAATCGACCGAACTGAGCGGAGAGCATGCACGTTGAGCCTGTGACGTCGCAGGCACACAACGACAAAGCAGCGCGCCGAGCGAGCAATAACGTTCATCAAGGCGCGCCGTCTCAACAGGCCAACACATCAGCAAATCTAGCTCCGGACGCGGTTGCGACACCAGCGGAGAAGATTCGTGTACTGTACGCGAGCGGTGATGCGATTGACGCACAGCTCCGAGCAGCACGTTCTGACGACGCGTTCTTGCTTGCCCACGCGCCTCTCATGACCCTGTACTGTTTCGAGCAAGCGGTTTTCAGGCATGGCAAATCTGCGCGCGAGTGGATGACGCAAATTAGTGTGGACTTCAAAACTGGCAAACCGATCCCGCCGGACGAGCGGCGAATCGCGATCAATGAGGCGTATCCGGGAGTCGGTCCGCTTAGGGTTCAGCTGCCACCAGAATTGGTAGCGACGTCCATCCGATTGTTGAGAGCGGCGAAACCGTCTGCCCAGCCAGATTACGCCCATGAGCTCGAGCTCGCCAAACTGCGGAGTTTGCAGGCTGTCCCGCTCACGGAAGCGCAAAGGGCGAGCCACACGGCGGCCGTTGAACGTGCCGTGGCGGAGTGCAATGGCCGAGCGATGAGTACGGAATATCAGACCGCGTATCGCGCCGGAATAGATCGTCTGGTAGCCAATGCTGTCGTGAGCGCGCGACTGTTTAACCGACGCGCGGGATGGACCAGCTATGGTGCGACTCGTTTTAATGAGAACGACTATGAACTTGTGCAGCGCGCTATGGCGGAGTTTCAACCCGATGGGATTGCCAAGCTGTTGGGTGGTAGTTCCGCCGTGGTTGGACGCATCGACACATCATGGCTAACAGAGGGAAGTGTCGAGTCAATCATGATGCTGGAAGGCAATCTCGGCTCGATGGTCGCATGCGCACTGGGTGTAAGCGACTGCGGCCCGGACAGTAGCCGGTTTCGCTCGGCGTGCATTAATT
>DAINAJ010000189.1:3183-5482 GCA_036733505.1 Casimicrobium sp. | reverse complement strand
GCGTTCTCATTGCTGCAACGCGTAGGGCTCGCTGATTTCGCCAATCGTCGCGCAGATGAGCTCTCCGGCGGGCAACGCCAACGCGTGGGCATTGCGCGCGCCGTCATGCAAAGCCCTGGGTTGTTGTTGGCGGATGAACCCACCTCATCGCTTGATCCGAAAACGTCGGTCGAGATTATGGAGATCATGCGCGACCTAGCGGCGGACAACAACATTCCCGTAATGATCAACATTCACCAAGTCGAGCTTGGCAAACGCTACGCCGAGCGCATCATCGGCATGAGTGGCGGCTTGGTGGTGTACGACGGACCGCCCGACGGGTTAGACGGTGAAGTGCTCCGTAAGATTTATGGCGGGCAAGATTGGTTGGCGACATGACCAGCGCGACCTCTTCGACGACCGTTACGCGCGCTGATTTTTTCGCGCCGACCATCGGCAAGCGACTGGCTTACGTCGGGGTGCTCGCTTACGTGGTGTATGCGGCGGCGACGCTTGGCCTGTCGCTTGAGCGCGTGCAGGCGGGCCTCGGCCACGGCGCACGCTTCTTAGCCGGATTTTTCCCGCCAAACTTCACGGAGACGGACATCATTCCGGGTTTGCTGGAATCGTTGCAAATTGCCTTTCTGTCGTCGCTGATAGGTACGGCATTGGCGATTCCGGTCGCCGTACTCGCCGCGCGAAACATGATGCCCGCAGCAGTGAGTAGTGCGGCACGGCTATTGATCGCGTTTTGTCGTTCCTTTCATCCCGTCATCATTGCGATCATCGCAGTGAAAGCCGTGGGCTTTGGCGCGCTCGCGGGCATCATCGCATTGACCTTTGCGAGCATCGGCTTTGTGGGCAAATTGCTTGCCGAGGCGATTGAAGAAATCTCGAAAAAGCAGATTGAAGCAGTGCGCGCGACGGGCGCGTCGTTCATGAGTGTGATCGCATTTGGCGTGGTGCCGCAGGTGATGAATCGCTTCATTGGGTTTGTAGCCTACGAAACCGACAGCAATTTGCGCAACTCTACGATGGTCGGCGTCGTCGGCGCTGGCGGTATCGGCGGCACATTGTTCTCGGCGTTTCAGCGTTTTGATTACGCGTTTGTGGCGGGCATCATTATTTGCATCATCGGCTTAGTGATGATTGGTGAAGTGTTGCAACTGTATGTGAAGCGGGTGTTTCGATGAGCAAGCGTTCATGGTTCGACAAGCTCACCACGAACGGAGTGATGCGATGACCACCGCCAAGTCCGAAATGCAGCGCTGGATTCGCTTCACGCCAGCGCAGCGCATGGCGCGATTTGCGGTGTTTTTCGTGATGGCCGCGGCAATTGCGTGGGCGCTCAAAACAATCGAAATCATTCCCGAATTTTTGTACGACGCCCCCGAGCAGGTCGTGGATATGGGCACACGCATGTGGCCCATCGACTGGGCACACTTCGCACCCGTGGTTTGGCCCGCACTGATAGAGACGTTGCACATTGCTGCGATGGCGACGATCCTTGGGCTCATCATGGGCATACCGGTCGGGTTTCTGGCGGCGCGCAACGCGACGCCTTTCGTATGGGTCAATCTCATCGCGAAGTTCATTCTTGTGGCGACGCGCTCGATCTCGACCTTGATCTGGGCTTTGTTCTTTGTCGCGATGTTTGGCCCCGGCCCGCTCGCGGGTGCGCTCGCGATTGCGTTTCACTCAATTGGTTTCATCGGCAAGATGTTTTCCGAAGGCGTTGAGGAAGCGAACAAAGGAAGCATCGAAGCGTTGCAAGCCGCTGGCGCAACGCGTATGCAACAAATTCTCATGGGTTACTGGCCCCAAGTGAAACCCACATTTTGGTCAGTGGCGCTCTTTCGTTGGGACATCAACGTTCGGGAATCGGCCGTGCTTGGGCTGGTCGGTGCCGGCGGGATCGGTATGGCGCTAAATGCAGCGATTGATTTGATTCAATGGCAACGCGTGGCGTTGATTTTGTTCACAATTTTCATCGTCGTCATCATCATCGAAGCCGTCGTGACACAGATCCGCAAGCGCGTGATATGACCGTAACGGTTTACGGAATTCCCAATTGCGACAGCGTGAAAAAGGCGCGTGCATTGCTCACCGCCAACGGTGTTGAATACGCGTTTCACGATTACAAGAAGGCCGGCGTGCCCGAAGACTTGTTGCGAGGATGGGTCGCAGCGAAAGGCTGGGAGACTCTGCTCAACCGCAAAGGCACAACGTGGCGCTCGCTGGATGATTCGACCAAGCTGTCGGTGCTTGACGCTGACTCTGCGGTGCGGGTGATGCTTGCCAATCTGAGCACGATTAAGCG
>DAINAJ010000189.1:0-3083 GCA_036733505.1 Casimicrobium sp. | reverse complement strand
GAATCGGTCGCGCCTTTGCGTGCGGCATAGAGATCGTCAGGCAATGCGGCCTCAAGCTCACGGCGCACCTTCGCGTAATCGCCGATCTGACCGTTGTGCATGAACAAGTAATGATCGAAGCGATACGGGTGACAGTTTTGCCGTGCGACAGCCGTGCCCGTGGTGGCGCGAACATGCGCGAAGAACAGCGGTGAGCGCACGGCAGAGCACAACGCGAGCAAGTTCTCATCTGACCACGCGGGCATGACTTCGCGATAAATGCCCGGCGCTGTGTGACCGTCGTAGCCCGTGTACCAACCGATGCCGAAGCCGTCGCCGTTGGTGCTGACCTTTGACTCGTCGGCCTGCATCGACTGCCGCACGAGCGAGTGCTGCGGCTTGCAAACAAATTCTTCAAGAAATATCGGATCGCCAGAATAAGCGAGCAATCGGCACATAGAAATTCGCGAGAGTGGACGGGTTACGCTACGCTAACGACTCAGCAACCACCGCCGTTCTGCAAACCCTTCGACAGGCTCAAGGCGAACGGCTCGAAGGCCACACGAGATCGTGAAACTATTATGACAGCCCCCTCTTCTTCGTCTTGGCTTTACGGCGCAGTCGCCCGCATCGAATCCGATTTTCAGCGTTCAGCGGACACGCATTTGATCGCGCTGTCCATTCCGCGATTTGCCGACGCAGGCATTGATTTCTACTTCAAAGACGAGTCCACGCACCCGACAGGCAGTCTCAAGCATCGGCTCGCCCGATCGTTGTTTCTCTACGCACTCTGCAACGGTTGGATTCGTGAAGGGCAAACCATCATCGAGGCAAGCAGCGGTTCGACCGCCGTTTCCGAAGCGTACTTCGCGCGATTGCTCGGCTTGCCATTTATCGCGGTGATGCCGCGCAGCACCTCGGCCGAGAAAATTGCGCTCATCGAGTTTTACGGCGCACGTTGTCATTTCGTGGATAAGGCCTCGGAGGTGTACGCCGCTGCAAAATCGTTGGCGATTGAGACGCGCGGGCATTACATGGACCAGTTCACCTATGCCGAGCGCGCGACTGACTGGCGTGGCAATAACAACATCGCCGAGAGCATGTTTGCCCAGATGCAACGCGAGCGCCACGCGGTGCCGCGCTGGATCGTCGTGGGTGCAGGCACTGGCGGCACCAGTGCGACGATCGGGCGCTATGTGCGCTATCACCGGCACAGCACGCAACTGTGCGTGGCAGACCCCGAAGGTTCGGTGTTTCTGCCGTATTGGCGCGACGGCGATGCAGCGATAACGTCGGGCGGATCGCGCATCGAAGGAATCGGTCGCCCGCAAGTGGAGCCGAGCTTTGTTCGCGCGCTGGTGGATCACATGCTGCCCGTGACCAACATCGAATCGATCAACGCGATGCGAGCGCTCTCCGAACAACTCGGTCGCCGCGTGGGGCCGTCAACCGGCACCAATTTTCACGCGATGCAGTTGCTCGCCGAAGCGATGCTCGCACGCGGCGAACAGGGCTCAATCATGTCGCTCATTTGCGATGCGGGCGAGCGCTATCTAAACACCTATTTTGATGAGGCGTGGGTGAACAAGAACTTTGGGGATCGCTCGCAGTGAACAGTAGGCGCGGACGTGGCCGCGCGCCTCCGGTCACATCGGAGCGACGTTAAGTCGTCGCCCACCAGCCGCACTCGACGTGATCTACTGCGGCGCGCAGAGCTTCACGCCCTCGCCATCCCAACCCAACGCAACGAAACTGTTGTAAATCGCCGTGTCCGTTGTGTAGCGGTGATTAGGGTTGTCGGGGAAGCGCGTCTGTCCGCGAAAGATTCGATACACCGGCGTTTGACCCGCCGCGCATGACCCGCCGACGCCCGCCACCACCGGCGCGAATAAGTAGGAGTCGACGCCTTCACTCAGCGGCAGGCGTGGTGTCGCCGCATTCGTTGGATTGAGCGATGCAAGAAGGTCCTTCTCGGCTTGAACCGCCGTGTAGAAGTGCGAACCGCGCGAATTGGCTAGCGCGATTTGGTCGTAGTAATAACGCACGAGACCGGCGGTACCTGCTTGCGCCGTCGTGTACACGTTGAACGATTTGCCCGTGCGCGCCCATGCGGCAACACTGTCGAGCAACGCGATTTCCGTGGCGCGTGAAGTGATGAAGTAGTAGTCGAGCCCCGCGTGGAAATATTCGACCATCGTCGCCGTCGTCGCCGTTGTGCTCGCGACACCCGTGCCCGAGAGTGCGACGCTGCTGGTACCGCCGGACGCGTTGTGGGCGATGCTGAGTGTGGCCGAGCGCGCGCCGGCAACGGTCGGCGTAAACGTCACGTTGACCGTACATGTGGTGGCTACCGCGAGCGTGGTGGTCGCCGTGCACGTGCCGCCAGAAATAGCGAAATCGCCGCTACCCATCGTGACCGCCGACAATTGCAGCGGCGCGCCGCCGGTGTTCGAGAGGGTGACGACTTTTTCTGGACTGGTGACGCCGACCGTGACCGAGCCGTAATTAAGCGCGGTGACGTAAAGCGTAGCGGTGGGAGTCGTCACGGCGGCGCTGGGGTTCACGATGTACGCCGCGAGGTCATTGAGTTGTGCAGTCGTTAAGACGCCGGCCAAAAAGCGCATCTCGCTCACGCCGGAAATGCCGGAAGATATCTTTGCCGCAGTAGTGCCGTTCTTGATTTTGTTTTGGTTGAGCGTAGGGCTCGGGCCGTGGCAGGTGCCAGCACCGCACGATAGTTGGCCGGGCACCAACACGGCGGTGTAGAGCGCTTTGCCGTTGGTTGCATTTTGCGCCTGCGCCGTAGGCGCTGCAACAAATCCAACCGCGCATAAAAAGCTCGCGGTTACACGCACTGCAGCAGACCAAGCCCCGTGAGTAATTCCAAATTTCATCCGATTGCCTCGTTCAAATAGGTTGCGACGGCATTCCCCAGGACGACGCGCAATCATGCCCAGATGTTAGGCATTGAAATGTCGCGCGAGCGCGTTACTGAGCGAACGAAACGTAAAGAATTGTTAAGCGCCGTCGATTGAAGGCGCCAACCTTCGTTTGCACAGACCAGAGAAACGCAGTGACTGTCGCCAACTCGAGCATTGTGCGCA
>DAINAJ010000188.1:3509-5555 GCA_036733505.1 Casimicrobium sp. | reverse complement strand
CGCTCGCAAAAGTCAGCGCGCTTGATGTCAAAGGCAGTTGGGCGTCGCTCAAAGACATGGCGTTGATGACGGATCACATTACCATCACGCGCCCCGAAATCAATGCACGCATCAAAGCCGACGGCTCGATGGATTGGGTGCAATTTCTCGACGCGTTTCCCAAGTCAAACGATCCGCCGAGCGACAAAATTCCGCGCGTCGTGTTGCGCAATGTCAGCATCGAAAGCGCCGCGTTTCGGCTCAGCTACGAACGCGCGGGTGCGGCCGAGCAACGCATTGCGCTGGAGCCCATTTCGTTCAAGCTCGACAAACTCTCCACGCTGCCGCGCGACCGAGGCGACTATTCGCTCCAAGCCACGTTGAACGACAAAACACGCGTGCAGTGGAAAGGCCGCGTCGGTTTGAATCCGGTCGAAAGCTCCGGCGACGTCGTCCTTACAGACTTGCCGCTGTCGCGCATTCCCGCGATGGCGAACATCAAGTTGCCCGTTGGTCTCGACGGGACCGCCGCGATTCGTGCGAATTACAGTGTCGCGGCGGGGACCGATTTCACCGCGGCGGGCGTGGGCGATGGATCAATCGAAATAGCTGAATTGCGCGTACTGTCTGGCAGCGATGGCAAAGGCGACAGCGCGACAGCGAAAACGATCAAGCTCTCGCCGATCAGCGCGTCGTGGGCGAAGACGAAAACCAACGGCAAAGAGTCGCAGGTATTTGCTTTCCTGCCGGTCAACGCATCGCTGCAGGGCATCAATGTGAAGGCCGCCGCGCAGCCTGATTCGTTCTTGAATATCGCGCAAATCGCCACCGCAAAACCGTTCACGCTCGATCTAGCGACGCAACGCATCGACGTGCCCAACATCACCATCACCGGGCTTCAAGCGAACGCGCTTCGCGACAAAAACGGCGCGATGGTGCTGCCGTTTGCTTCGACGCCCGCTTCGTCGCCAGCAGCACCCGCTCAGGCAGCTGCGACGACCACGACGCCTGCAACGACTGCCGCAGCGCCGCAGGTGACGCCCGCCACCGGCTGGCAAATCGGTGTCGGCGAAATCATCAGCGACAAAGCCGCGCTTACGTTAAGCGATCAAAGTTTCGCGACGCCGCAAATCACCACGGCAAAGCTCGATCTCACGCTCGGCGCGCGCATTGCGACCGGCGACAAATCGAGCGTCATCATCAGCAGCAAACGCGCCGCGTTGACCGACGTCGCCATGCGCGACAGCGCTGCGCCCGCTGCGTGGTTCAGCGCCAAAGAATTTCGCGTTGCACCGTTTGAGATCAACGCGCAGGGCACGAAGATTGAACTGCCGAAAATGGACATTGTCGCGCCGCTCTTGTCACTCGCGCTAGATCAGGCCGGTGTTGATGTGGCGAAGAAGTTTGCGC
This sequence comes from Casimicrobium sp., assembly GCA_036733505.1. Lineage (GTDB taxonomy): Bacteria > Pseudomonadota > Gammaproteobacteria > Burkholderiales > Casimicrobiaceae > Casimicrobium. The sequence goes on along the minus strand of DAINAJ010000188.1, from coordinate 4,166 downwards.
CAGCAGTCGCTAGCGCTCCCGCCGCTGCGCCCGCGAAGCCAAGCGCGAATCCCTCGCCTTTGAGCGTGAGCATTGCCGGCGTCAGTCTCAGCGACGGCCGCGTGAACTTTGTCGACAACACATTGCCCACAGCACTTACGCATGTCGTCGACGCCATCGGTATCAACGTAGAGCGCATCGAAGTGAACGGAACTCGTCCGATCAACGCGACGTTTAAGGGCAGCATCGGTAGCGGTGGCGCGGCACAGGCGAAGGTGAAATTTGACCAACGCGCGAGCAGCGTCGACACTGAGTTTTCATTGGAGCGTGTCGCGCTCGCCGCGTTCTCGCCGTACCTCAATCGCAATACGCGATTGAAGCTCACCAAGGGCGAGGCCGCGCTGGACGGACGCGTGCAGGCGGCGCTTGGTGCCAGCGAGACAAAGGCCGACGCGATTCGCTTCGACGGCAAAATGGCTGTGCGCGAGTTTGAACTGATCGATGAAACGACCAACGCGCCGTTTACGCAATGGGCCGAATTGTCGAGCCAAAACATTCGTATCACGTCTGGCAACGCCGGGCTCAACGTCACGCTCGCGGATTTGCTGCTCGATCAACCGCGCGGCAAGTTCATCATCGCCGAAGACGGCACGTTGAATCTTTCGCAGGTCGGCAAAG
>DAINAJ010000188.1:0-3409 GCA_036733505.1 Casimicrobium sp. | reverse complement strand
CGAATTTCCGGCGCCATCGCGCCGATGGGCGCAACAGAATTCACGGACATTAAGGCCATCTTCCGAAACCTTGAGATGAAAAATCTCACACCGTATTCCGGAAAATTTGCAGGCCGCAAAATTGAGTCCGGCAAACTCTCGCTCGATCTCGAATACAAAATTCAGCAACGAAAACTCAAAGGCGAAAACCAGATCGTCATCGACAATTTGGTGCTCGGAGAACGCGTCGACAGCAAAGAGGCGTCGAACCTGCCGCTCGACCTGGCCATCGCATTGCTGCGCGATAGCAACGGCGTGATCGAGTTGGGCCTGCCGGTGCAAGGCTCGCTCGACGACCCGCAATTTAGCTATGGCAGTTTGATCTGGAAAGCGATTGGCAATGTGCTGACCAAGATCGCCACCGCTCCGTTTCGCGCGCTCGGCGCTTTGCTTGGCGGCAGCGGGGAAGAATTCGAGGCGGTGAATTTTGAGCCTGGCGAGGCGCGCCTGTTGCCACCCGAACGCGAGAAACTCGGCAAACTCGTCAAAGCGCTGGAAAAGCGGCCACAACTCAAACTCACCGTCGAAGGTCGTTTCGATAAAGCGCGTGACCGCGAAGCGTTGGCGGACAACATCTTGAAGCTCGAAGTAAGCAAACGCGCGGGGATGAAACCGCCGGGTGCGAATGAACCGCTGGTCATCTCATTCACCGACACCAAGGTGCAGGCCGCGTTAGATGAGCTCGCGGCCTCGGCCGGCGACGAAGCGGTGAAATTGCGCGCGCAATATCTGCCGCCCGCCGGAAACGCCGTGACAGGCATGCTGCAAAACGCCCGCGAACGCTTGTCGCCGACGGCGCGAGCGGAGCGCGCGGCTGCACGCGCGAAGTACTACCCTGAACTCTTCAAGCTACTGCAAGTCAAACAAGCCGTACCCGACATTGCGTACGCAACGCTTGCCGGGTTCCGCGCGGAAGTCATCAAAAACACACTCACCGCTGTCAACACCATCAGCGCAGACCGCGTTAGCGTCGCTGCACCGCAACCTGCGAAGGCAAGTAAGCCCGATCAGGTAGCGACTACCTTAGCGCTGTCAGTGAAGTAGCGCGGTCGGTGCGGATGCAATTGTTCGTGACTTGTTCGTTCTTAGGAGTTATCACCATGCCCGCACCTTCCAGCAATCCGATTCCTTTGGTCATTCCCGCGAAAGATCAGCCTCTGAAGTCGCAGGCGAAATGGAAGCGGGCGATCATCGCCGTACTCGCGCTACTTTACATCCTCTCGCCGCTGGATTTGATCCCGGACGTCGTCCCGATTGTCGGATGGCTCGACGACCTCGGTGTGCTCGCGTGGGCCGCGCGGCAGGTGTTTTTCAAGAAGAACGGTTGATCACGCAAAGACGAATGACACGCGCGTTGGTGTGGGAGCGGTGGAAGCCGCGAATGACCGTTTTCGCGGCTTCCACCGCTCCCACACCGCAGTCACGGTTGCGTTCCCCATCGAAGATGGGTAGCTGGTAGGCGCAAACTACGCGGGCAGCGATAGCCGTCCGCGCCGCAAATCAGCCAAGTAACGCAGCCCCGCAATCGCGCGTACGCCGTACCAGCTCACCATTTCACCGTCGATCAATTCGATGGGCTGCGTGAGCTTTGCGCCCTCGCGTAACGCGGTGACGTGTTCTTCACCAAACGAATACGGTTCGGACGACAAAAAAATGCGCTCTGCGTCGTGCCAAACGCTGTCGGTTAGCGGCACTTCTGGATAGCGTTTCTCTGCTTGTAGCGGCAGCGTTTTCCAACCGACTGTGGCAAGCATCGCGCTGACATAGGTGTCGCGCGAGACGGTCATCCACGGGTCTTTCCAGATCGCGTATAGCGCGGTTTGCATGGGCATCGTTGTGCCCACTTCTCGCGCAATGCTTAATGCGTCGGCCAGCTGGCGCGTCAGTTTGAGCGCAGCCTCATCGACCGAAAAAATGTGTCCGAGCAAGCGAAACAACGTTGCGTTGTCTTCAGGCAAATTCGGATGTGTGACCACCACATGTGGAATCACGCGACGCAAATGATCAACCGTTTCTTTGCGGTTTTCGTCGATGTTGACGATCACGTGTGTCGGTTCTGTCTCGATGAGACGCGCCACGTTTACGTCCTTCGTGCCGCCCACTTTGGGCACCTCCCGCACGGCCGGGTCGGGATGAATGCAAAAGCCGGTTCGCGCCACGACCTGTTCACCTAAACCGAGGGCAAAAAGCGTCTCGGTGATCGACGGCACGAGGCACGCGATGCGCAGATTGGCGGGGTGGGCGAACGGCGCGAAGCGCTGGCCAATGGCGTCGGGAAGATTGCTCATCGCTCGCACTTGGGGGCGTTGCGCAAAAGAAAAAGGCCGCCGGTTATCGCCAGGCGGCCTCCTTGCTGTGCTCGTGAAGAAGCTTACTTCTTGCGCTCGCTGCGTGCTTTAGCGACCAAAAAGTCGAGCGCCGCACCCGCGTCCTTGAACTCGATCGAACCCGGACCAAACACTGGGCGGAATTTCCCGTCAACAAACACCATCGGGGTGCTGTCGACTTGGTAGTTTTGAGCCAGAGTCTTGGCGCGGTTCATCTTGCTGTTAACGGCAAACGAGCCCCACATTTCCTTGACCTTGGCGAGGTCTAGCCCGTTGCTTCCGGCCCATTCAAAAAACACTTTCTCTTCGTGCAGGCGCACGTTAGCGTCGTGAATCGACTTGAACACTTTGATCGTTAGGTCGTCGCGACCCATCGCTTCGAGTGTGTACATGATCTTGCCCAAGTTCACCCATGCTGGCTGAAACGCCACCGGAATGCGCTTAAAGCTCACGTCGGCAGGCACTTTCTTCGACCATGGGCCGATGAATTCTTCAAAGTGGTAGCAATGAATGCAGCCGTAGCTGAAGAACTCGAGCACTTCGATCTTGCTGCCCGACTCCACTGCTTGCGCATTTTTCAAGCGCAAAAACTGCTTGCCTTCGGTCAGTTGCTGCTGCGCGCTTGCAGAAAACGACGCGGCCATGAAGCCCAGCGCCAGCCATTTGAGAGCGGTTGCCCAACGAATCATTCGAGTGTCTCCGTTACTGTGATGTTTTGGTTGCGGTTGTTACGACTAACGTAACAGGTGTTTGGTTCGCTGACAGGGCTTAGACGCCACTTTCGACTGACAAGCGGTATGAATTTAGGGCTTGATGACTGAGACTTCGATGCCCTGGCGCGCTAGGTCACCGCGCACTTTGGCTGCTTCGTCAGGGTCGCGATAGGGGCCAACGCGAACGCGGTGAATCGCGCCTTTGTCCGGAATGTCGGTGCTTTCGATGCGCGCTTCGTAGCCCAACATAGCAAAGCGGGCGCGCTGATTGTCTGCGTCTTGCTTGTTGGCGTAAGCGCCCACTTGCAGCCAAAGCCTTCCGCGTGGCTC
>DAINAJ010000187.1:0-5619 GCA_036733505.1 Casimicrobium sp. | reverse complement strand
GACGCAATGGTCGTGAGCGCCTCATCCCACGAAATGGGTACAAACTTGCCTTCGCCCTTTGCTCCGACGCGCCTAAGCGGTGTTTTGACGCGCGTCGGGTGATACGTCCGCAGCGGATATTTCGCCACCTTCGTGCACAGCACACCGGCCGTCACACTGTGCGTTGCCGAGCCTTTGACGTCAATAAGCTTGCCGTCGGCAACGTGATACTCAAGTGCGCAGGTGTCCGGACAGTCGTGCGGACAGGCACCGTGGATGATGCGGATAGGAGTGTTCAAAATACGGCAGCAAAAACGAGTGGTTGCGAGTGCATAGTAAGCCAAGCCCCCACAATTGCGGTCGACGACTTCCAGCGAAGTTTTCTCATCGGTCCCCTACCACCTCGCATTCGCTGTCATCAAGTTCATGCGAGCGCCGTACTCCGTCGGCAGTCGGCGGTTTGACCTCGCGTTCTATGTGCAATAGGACGATCACACGTTGTTCAGAACGAACTAATGGCGAACTGTGCTTGCCGGCGCTGTCGCGGAATCATCGCCGGAATGTCAGTTATTTACGACATACGAGCCTTTATGAAGGCGTTGCGCGTACTCGGTGCGCTCTTTGCATAGGATAATTCGCTGCAATCGCGGAAAACCATTTCTATAACGTGGGAACACTAAATGACACCTAATTTGAACGCCCGACTCCTTTCGCTGGCGGTCGTGGCCGCACTCCAATTCGGCGCGACAAACGCAACAGCAGCAAGCGCGGGACGCGGCTCAACCGGGTGGCCCGCATCGACGCAGTCGGTAGTAGCACCAGCCGCCTTCGTGAGTCCTTCTATCGAATTGACTGGCTACGTGGACGCCCCCCCGGGTCCGAATATTTGCGCTTCCGCGACGGCCGCCGAGAGTTTCTCGGTTACGACGCTTTGGACTAGCAGCGTGCCTGCCAATTCGGATTCCGATCTCTATGAGCTTATCGTGCCCGGTTATGGTGTGGTTGCCACCTATGCTGAGGACAACGTCGGCTACGTTTCACCTGCTTCAAATTTGGCGAGAAGTTACGGTGTCGGTGCTGGCGACATTACCGTCCCATACACGGTCGCGGCGAACACCACAATCACGCACCGCATGACGACCTGGGCGAATAACTCGCGCTCCGGCACGCCGTCGTTTGTTTCAGAGATGGATGTCAACTGCACAACCGGCGCGATCTTAGGGTTCCGCAATGGCGCACCTCAGCCCCCTGGCGTTCCTGTTGGCGGGCCGCTTGCGTCGCTCCTGATCGCTGCGCTCTTAGCATTGACGGGCTTTGCGATCGGTCGTCGTCGCGTATAGCTAACTCGGACGCAACACCTGAAAAAGGCCCGACGAGTTCGGGCCTTTTTCTTGCCTCTTCGTGAGACAGCGTCGCCCAGGCGGCTGGTGGTCGTCGCGCGACAATCGGTCGCCTCGCGGGCGCACTGGCACCAATGGCCGCTAAGGGCCGACAATCAATGAGCTTCGACACGCATGGTGTCTCCGCAAAGTAACCCAGGCGACTAGTATCGCTCCGCGACGGTCAGAGAAATTCGCGATGCGGGCCCGAAGGCTTTGCCTTTCCCGTCAACGATTTGCAAGCGGTAGTTGTACGTCCCGGGTTCTGCCTCAGACTCGTACTGCGTCTGCCCGTCCGCCAGCGCGATCCTGCGTTGTAAGGCGTCGCGTTTGAGCACTTCCAATACAAAGTGCCCCGTCTTCTCGACCTCGACGTTGGCGGCGCACACACCTAAGCCTTCGGCGCCGAATCGCAGCACGAAGGGCGACTGCACTCGGTCTTCGTCGCGCACGTTCTGGAAGTATGCAGGCGAGCCCACAGGGCCGGGCGCAGTGATGATGTTTTCGTACCAAGCCTTGCAGCTCTCATCGAAGCGCGCGGCGTCAACGCGTGGTGCGCCCGATGCAGCAAGGCTGCTTCTCGGCGCGACAACCTCGATGCGCATTTCGCGCGAAAAAACGTAGTACGGTTTGTGTTCGAAATCGGCGAACAGCAAGCGCAACGTGTGCTTGCCTGGCGCAAGCGTTAGCGTAGCGTTGGTTTGGCCCTTGCCATAGTGCTGATACTTGTCAGTGAATGGCATGGACGCGGATACGTCCACCGGCAGCTTGGTATCAATCAAGATGTGATGATGACCTGTGCCTTCACGCTTTTGGCCGGCAGGTACCACGCCCACGCCGCGAATCGCAAACTCCGCGCGAAACGGCGAATACACCCGCATTCCGTCACGAATATTCGCGAAGCCCACGCTGCGCGTGCCGTCGGAGCGATCACTCACGGTGCGTTCGCGTGCGTACTTAGCCCAACATTTCGCCTCAAGCGGATCCGTCAGTGCGGGCGCAGCGAACAGTTGAAGCGGTGACATAACCAGTAGCGCCATCGATACGAGCGACGCAAACCGAGCGCGCGCAGCTGCGGCGTGCTGAACATACTTCATCATCTTTTTTGCTGCCGTGCCATTTTCTAATGGCTTGCGACAGCGCCTCCGATCTATTTCTAATTTGTAAGCAACGCGCGATTATCTGGCTACTTTTGTCAATGCCAATCGCTAGGGTTCGGTTTGATTGCGCACGCGCAAGCACTATTCCAATGGCATCGGAATCGTCTGGTCTGTGCGGCTACGAGATGGGGTTACTGCGTCGTTAACGAGAGCGAAGCAACGAGAGGTCGACCAGACGGCGCGTTCGCAGCGAGTTGATCGCGTTGCATCGCCGCTTCGATTTCGGGGTCAACGTCAAACGCCGTATCGCCACCATCGAACGCGGCAAGCCGTTGCGGTTCAATCGGCGCGCCACGCACGGCGTCCAGACCCTGAAAATCAAAGAGCTTCGTATCCGCCAAATGCGACGGCACGATGTTCTGAAGACTGCGAAACATGGTCTCGACGCGACCGGGAAACTTCTTGTCCCAATCTTCAATCATGCGGCCGACAACCGCGCGCTGCAGGTTCGGTTGCGAGCCGCAGAGGTTGCACGGAATGATCGGGAAGTCGCGCTCCTTCGCGTACTTCACGATGTCCTTTTCGCGCACGTACGCCATCGGGCGAATGACGACGTGCTCGCCGTTGTCAGACACCAGTTTCGGTGGCATGGCCTTGAGCTTGCCGCCGTAAAACATGTTCAGGAAAAACGTCTCCAAAATGTCTTCGCGGTGATGCCCGAGTGCGATCTTTGTGCAGCCCAGCTCTTTCGCCGTGCGATACAAAATGCCGCGCCGTAAACGTGAGCAGAGCGAGCACATCGTCTTGCCTTCTTCGAGCACGCGCTTCACGATGCTGTACGTATCGGCCTCAACGATTTTGTAATTCACGCCCGTCGATTTCAAATACTCGGGCAAGATGTGCGCGGGAAAATCCGGTTGCTTCTGATCGAGATTCACCGCGATCAATTCGAAGTTCACGGGCGCGACCACTTGCAACGCTTGCAACAAATCGAGCATCGTGTAGCTGTCTTTTCCGCCCGAGAGGCAGACCATGATCTTGTCGCCCTCGGAGATCATGCCGAAATCGGTCACTGCTGCGCCGACGATGTTCCTCAAGCGCTTACCCTCGCGCGAGAGCGAAAAGTGCAGCGAGCGCGGTTTGCGCGTGATTTCGGGGGCGTCAGTGGCAGGGGAGTTCATCGCCCGATTTTAGTGGCTGGGGTGCGCGCGCCAGATTGCTTACGCTTGCGTGCGCTTACGCCGCTTCCACCACCACGCCACAAGCGCGACCAATCCGAGCGCCAAGAGCGCAAACACACCATACTGGAATTTCTTCACAGTCGCGAAGAGCCAATCCCAATTCGAAGCGCCGAAATAGCCGAGATACACCCACACCGGAACGCTGATGAGCGCCGCGAACCCATCCATCAAGAACCACGTAATCGGACTCACGCGGCGGCTCATCCCCGCCGTGAAAAACACCGGCGTGCGCAGCCCCGGCAAAAAGCGCGCAACGAACATCACCCAATGGCCATACTTTTTGAACGCGCCCTGCGCCTGCTCGAACCGCTCTGGCGTGAGCACTTTCTTGAACATTCGCAATCGCATGACGCGTTCGCCGCTGTAGCGACCGAGGAAAAAAATCATCCCGTCGCCGATCATCACGCCGGCCATGCCGACTGCGAACATCGTGTTCACGTCGGCGTGACCCAGCCCCGCGATCACGCCGCCAGTGACAAGGGTCACGTCTTCCGGGATCGGCACGCCTAACCCACAGATGAGCAACATTCCAAAAACCGCCCAATAACCGTACTCGGTGAAGATGGGCATCAAGTGTTGAAAGACAGTCACGGAATAGGCGAGCGCGGCGAACCGGGCAAAAAATGAACTGCGGCATTTTTAACACCAGCGCCGCGCCCGACACGCTTGCTGCGACGCAGCATCGCGAAATTAGTGTTACGGCTTTTGCTTGGAGCGACAGCTGTGCAGTCGTTGCGGGCCGATTTCGTACTTTATCGACTTAAGCGCTAAGAAATCACAAACAACCGTCCAGCTGTCGATAGAGCGCAATTTTGCGTAAAAGCTGTTAACTGAAATGACGCTATGTTCGTGCGCAAACGCACGGCGCGCGCATTGGCTAGCATCAGAGTTTCCCGCCAACGATTCGTCCACCGAACCTTCGCCATGCTGCAATTCGCCGACCGCCTCAAAAACGTAGAAACCTCCGCCATCCGCGAGCTCTTCAAGCTGCTCGGCAAGCCCGGCATCATCAGCTTCGCCGGTGGCTTCCCCGACCCTGCGCTGTTCGACGCCGAAGGCATCCGCATCGCCACCGACGCGGTGCTCAGGAACAACCCTGGCCCGGTGCTGCAATACGGTGCGACCGAAGGCTGGGGGCCGCTGCGCGAAGGGCTCTCTGGCTTCATGAAAAACAAAGGTGTCACCGTCGCGCCCGACGGCCTCATCGTCACTACCGGCAGCCAACAAGCGCTCGATCTCATCGGCAAAACCATGATCTCGCCGGGCGACAAAGTCATCGTCGAAGCGCCAACGTTCCTCGCCACGATCCAATGCTTCCGTCTCTACGGCGCGGACATCTACGGCGCGCCGATCGACGCCGACGGCGTGCAGGTCGACACTCTCGAAAAGATGATCGACGAACTCAAACCCAAGCTCGTCTACCTCGTGCCCAGCTTCGGCAACCCGAGCGGCGCCATGCTCTCGCTCGAACGACGCAAACGCATTCTCGAAATCGCTGCGCGCACCAAAACGCTCATCGTCGAAGACGACCCTTACTGCGAACTCTTCTTCGACAAAGCGCCGCCGCCGTCGATGCTCGCACTGAGCGATACAGTTCCTGGCAGCCGCGAATGGATCGCGCACTGCGGCAGCTTCAGCAAAATTCTCTCGCCGGGCCTGCGCGTGGGCTGGATGATTGCGCAACCGATGCTCCTCGCCAACGCCACGATGTGCAAGCAGTTTTCCGACGCGCACACCAGTAACCTCACGCAAGCCACCGCCGCGCACTACCTCACGCTCGGCCGCATGGACGCCGCGCTCGACGTTGTGCGCAAGACCTACGCCGAACGCGCCCGCGTCATGGCCGCATGCCTACGCAAAGAACTCGGCAACGCCATCGAATTCAACCAACCGCAAGGCGGCATGTTCTTCTGGGCGAAA
>DAINAJ010000186.1:0-5639 GCA_036733505.1 Casimicrobium sp. | reverse complement strand
CAGCGCTTCTGAAATGCGGAAACCCTTGATTTTAATGGAGTTTCGACTGGAAAACGCGCATCGAAGGGCGCGCATCGCACGCTCTACGACGACTCCGACAAATTATTCCGCACCGCAGCACTTGTAATTTTTTGTAAACCCCTGACATTTTGTCGTCGCGCGCTCCGTCTACTCCGTTACAGACCCATTGGCACACCGTGCCTGACCGTCCCGCAAATTTACGCAAGGAGAATTCTCATGAAAAAGATCGTTTCGGTGACCACGCTCGGTGCAGCGCTCATTTCCATGTTTGCGGCTACGGCTGCGACGGCAGACGAAGCCAAACACTTTAACCGTGGCCACGTCGTCGGGCACCGACCAGCCGTGGTGACACACGCGCCGGTTCGTCACATTGCACCACGCTACATCGCACCGCGCTACATTGCCCCGGCTCCTGTGCGCTACGTAAACCACAATCGTGGGGGTTACTGGCACAACGGTCGTTGGATCGCGCCTGTCATCATCGGCGGTGTTGCGCTCGCTGCAGCGGCGTCGTACTACGACACCACCTACGTCGCACCGACCACGTACTACGCACCTGCGCCAGTCGCAGTGAGTTACGCGGCTCCTTACTACGACTCACCTTCGTCGGTGAACTATGCTGCGCCGGCGCCGGACGCTTATGCATCGGCGGACACCAACGGCGACGGCGTGCTTTCGTACCAAGAAGCGACGGTGTACCCACACTGGCAGCGCAACTTCGGCACGATCGACGGCAACCGTGATGGTTATCTGACGCGCGAAGAAGTCGGCGGCTGGCGCACGCATTAATCCACGCGAAAGGGAATCATCCAATGAACGCCATTAAATCGCTTTCAGTGATTGCTGCGGCCGCTTTGTTGGCTCTCGCAACGACCGCCTCCGCTGCACCGAATCGTGGCGCAGGGAGCTTCGGCGGCGCTGACGCAAACAAAGACCGCGCGCTCAGTAAAGCCGAAGCGTGCACGGGCAAAACACCGTCCGTTTGCAAACGCTTCGAGCGCATGGACGTCAACCGAGACGGCGTGGTCACTCGCGCTGAAATCAAAGCGTTTCGCAGTGCCAAGCGCGTTGCGCGTGGAATGCCGGCACGGCCTTAATCGGCCGGCCGCAAACAAAAAGGGAGCGCAATGCGCTCCCTTTTTTTTATTCGATTCGACTCAATGCGCCGTTAGCGCCTCACACGTAATCGTCTGCTGCAACACATGCGAATCGTCCGGACCGAGCTCGATCACCTCCGCGCCGCAGTTCGCTGCCTCAAGGCATACGTAATGCAACCAACCGTCGGCCGGTAAATCGGCGAACGCCTTGATCCATTCTTGGCCCGGATTCCACACGACGAGCGTTTTCGTGCCCGAGGTCTTCAGGGTGATTTTTCGTTGCGCGGACGGATCGATCAACTCAAACGAGTTGCCTGCATCGGCGTAAATCCGGTCGCTGCGGCCGGGATCGCGCGCGTCGTGCAAGTCCCAGTTCCCGTTTTGCGTGTGCTCGTTGAAGTCATCAAACTTGTCGGCATAGGTCACGCCGTTGAGCCCGGTCACATGCACGCGGCGCGCGTCGCCGACGCGGAAATACGTGTGCAGCGCCTGCGTGAAGCGCACGGTTTCGTCGCCCAAGTTCACCGTGGTGAGCGCTTGCTCTAGCGCGCGGCCAATGCGCATGGTCAAGATCAGACTCATCGGCACGCCCTCCACCGCGGGCGCTGCAAGCGCGAGGGCGATCTCGCCGTCCGCGTTTTGCTGCGCGTGCGTCACCTGCCATTGCAACGTGCGCACCAATCCGTGCTGTGGCGCGTCGGCCGGTTGGCCTTGCTTTGCGAAATACGGCCAACATACCGGAATGCCACCGCGCAACGGATCCGGCGGGCGTTTCGTCGTCGGCGACATCCACAACACATCATCAAACCCAGCCGGCACAAACGAAAGCGCATGTCCGCCAAACAAACTCACGGCCGCCTTCGAGAACGGCGTCGTGATGAGCAGTGCGGGCAAGCCCTGAAATTCGCCGAAGCGCAAACCGGGAATGGATGTGGGCATAGTGTTATGGCTTTCTGCGGCAAGCGACAGCTGGGCGGCGCTTGCGGGTTAAATTTGTTGATAGTCGACTAGTGAAGTTTTAGGCCCCCAACGACCGCCTGGCTGTCGTTGGCGCGAAAAAGATATTACCGCTATTTCCAATCATTGCCGTCATTCTCTGCCCTTCGGCAAGCTCAGGATAAACCAGCCTCCGGCTGGCCGGGAATCCAGAAAGTTTTCCGTCGCAGCAGTGCTCGGCCACCGCCACCGCATCGGCATGCCGCCACTGGATCCCCGGCCGTTGGCCGAGGATGACGCCAATAAAGCCAGCTACGACACGCGGCCTCAGCTAATCCCACCATCCACGATAAACGCCTGCCCGGCACAGCCGCGTGAATCGTCGCTCGCGAGAAAGAGCGCCATCGCCGCCACGTCGTTCGCATTCAGTCGAAATTTCAGCGCTTGGTTGTCGAGGAATTCCTGTTCGAGCTTTGGCGTCACCACTTGCGCCATTTGCTTGGGGGTTTGGATTGCGCCGGGAACGATGCAATTGACGCGAATGCCGCGTGGCCCGAGCTCTTGCGCAAGCGTGCGCGTGAGGCCGTGGATCGCCGCTTTGCTCGTCGTGTAGCTCACAAACCCCGCGCGACGGCGCATCCAGCTCACGCTGCCCATCGTGATGATCGAACCGCCGCTAGCCATCACGCGCGCCGCCGCCTGCGCGCCAAACACCTGCGGCCGCAAATTGATCGACTGATTGTTGTCCCAATACTCGGGCGTCAACTCATCAAACGCGTGCCGCACATCGTTCGCCGCGTTGCCGATGTAAACGTTCAACTGCCCGCCAAGCGCCTTCGCCGCCGTCGCGATCGTCGCCTGCATAGCTGCCACATCGCGAATGTCGCAATGCCAATAGCGCAGCCGCTCCTTCACGTTCAGCCGCGCCTTCAACTCGTTCGCCGCCGCGTCGTCAATGTCCAAAAAGCCAACGTGCGCGCCTTGCTCGATAAACACCTCCACCAACGCAGCACCAATGCCAGTGGCACCGCCCGTGATGAAAACGTTTTTGCCGCGAAGGGTGGGGTAGAGATTGGTGAGCTGGTTCATAAGAATTTCTCGGTGATTGTGCCAGTCGATTGCGGTGTCGTCAGCCGCTGATTTCGGTCATCCCGCGTACCGCGCCTCGATTACGCCTGGCGCGTGGTGTCTGGGCAGACGTATCGCGAACAGACCACCGGCGTAGGGGTGCTGCGCTAACTGCTCTTCGCTCATGCGGACGCGGGCGGTGGTGATGTAGAGCGTTTGTAGGTCGTCGCCCGCGAAGGAGCAGCAGGTGATATTCGGGATCGGCAGGTCGATGACGGCCAACAGTTCGCCTTTCGGCGAGATTTTTTCGACGCGAGCACCCGCGAAGATCGCGAGGTAAATGTTTCCTTCGGCGTCGACGCAGGCGCCATCCGGACGCCCTTGCGGCGGGTCGAATGTGCGCAGCACGCGTCGGTTGCTCGTCGTGGCGGTGTCGAGGTCATAGTCGAACGCCCACAGCACGTGGTTCGGCGTGTCAGCGAGCGTGAAGGTTTTGTTGTCTGGTGAAAAGGTGATGCCGTTGGCGAGGGTGATGGGGTTGGCTTTGGTGCTGAAACGACCGTCGCCTTCGAGGCAATACACATGCGCCGCAGGGCGGTCGCGCGGCTCCCACATCGTCCCCGCCCAGAAGCGCCCAGCGCCGTCGCAGCGACCGTCGTTAAAGCGCACAAACGCGGGGTCGTAGTCGGGGCTCGTCAGGCGCTGCACGGTGCCGCCAAAGGTGTCGATCCGCGCGTAGCCCGAACGCAGACCAGTGATGAAGCCGCCTGTTTCCGCGAGCGCGAAACAGCCGATCTCTTGGCCGATTTCCATCGTGTCGTTACGCCCGGTTGACGGGTTGTAGCGGTGCAGGCGCTGGCCGGGTATGTCTACCCAGTAAATGAGGCCTTCGCGCTCGTCCCAACGCACGCATTCGCCAAGGGTAGCGCGCGCGTCGAGGGCGAGTTCGGCCGTTAGCCGTTCGATCGTGTGTGTGGTCATATAGATGATCTAGATGATATATATGTTTGCATTGATCTTATGCTATTCTCGCAATTCGCTTGTGGAGGAGCTGGACCGCGTGAGCAAAGCAAAAAAACGCATCGAAGAACTACGCAGCCAGCGCTGGTTTGCGGGCGATACCCTGCGCAATTTCACGCATCGCGCGCGGCTCGCGCAAGTCGGCTGGAATCGCTCGGATTTCATGGGCCGCCCGGTGATCGGCATTATCAACACGTGGAGCGATATTTCGACCTGTCACTCGCATCTGCGCGAGCGAGCGCAGAAGGTGCGCGAGGGTGTGCTGCGCGCCGGTGGCTGGCCGATCGAGTTGCCAGCGCTCAGTCTCGGCGAAGTGTGGGTGAAGCCGACAACGATGCTCTACCGCAACTTTCTGGCGATGGAAACCGAGGAGCTGATTCGGTCGCACCCGATTGACGGTGTTGTGCTGATGGGCGGCTGTGACAAAACTCCGCCCGCGCTGTTGATGGGCGCGTTTTCCGCGAACATCCCGGCGATATTTATTCCAGCAGGCGCGTCGTCGAATGCGTCGTTCAAAGGGCAAAAAGTCGGCACCGGCACGCACACGATGAAGTTCTGGAACGAACGCCGCGCGGGCAATATGCCCGACGAGGATTGGCTCGAACTTGAAGGTTGCATGACCCGCACGCCCGGTACGTGCAACACCGCGGGCACCGCGAGCACGATGGCCGCTGTGGCCGAAGCGCTCGGCATGACGTTGCCCGGCGCGCAGTCCATTCCCGCGATCGATTCGTTGCACCCGCGCATGTGTAGCGAGGTGGGCGAGCGCATTGTGGCGATGGTGTTTGAGGACCTAAAGCCAAGTGATATTTGCACCGAAGCAAGCTTTCACAATGCCGTAAAAGCGGTGCTCGCGCTCGGCGGGTCAACCAACGCGTGCGTGCATCTCCCTGCGATGGCGGGACGCTTGGGCATCAAGTTGCCGCTCGACGTGTGGGAGCGCTACAACCAGCAAATCCCTGTGCTCGCGAACATCATGCCCGCGGGCAACGCATTGATGGAAGATTTCTTCTTTGCGGGCGGCATGCTCGGGTTGTTGAAGCAAATCGAGACCCATTTAGATACTTCCCGCATGACGGTCACGGGGCGTGCGCTCGGCGAGCATCTAAGCTCAGCAGAAATTTTCGATACAGACATCATTCGCCCGTTGGACAATCCGGTGTCTAAACAAGCGATTGCCGTTGTGACCGGAAACCTCGCGCCACGCGGCGCAGTCATGAAGCCCTCAGCCGCATCGCCCCATCTGTTGAAGCACGTCGGTCCTGCGGTTGTGTTTGAGACGTTTGCTGACATGCAGGCACGCATCGACCTTCCCGACCTGAACGTGACTAAAGACTCGGTGTTGGTTCTCAAAAACGCGGGGCCTGTCGGCGCGCCGGGCATGCCCGAAGCTGGCAATCTGCCGATACCGAAGAAGCTCCTCGCCGAAGGTGTTCGCGACATGGTGCGCATTTCGGACGCACGCATGAGCGGCACACACTACGGCACCTGTGTGCT
>DAINAJ010000185.1:4110-5751 GCA_036733505.1 Casimicrobium sp. | reverse complement strand
CCGCGAAGCGCGATAATTGTGTGAGGAGGAAACTGTTCGATGATCGTCGCTTATTTAACGCACCCGTTTTCCACAAAACACGAGATGGGTTCGCACCACCCGGAATGTCCGGATCGCGTGCGGGTCATTGACGACCATCTGCGCGCGCTTGGCCTGCTGGACTTTATGCGCGAGGAGACGGCGGCGCCTGCTACCGACGAAGTAATTTTGCGGGCGCACAGCGAGTATCTGCTGCAGAGCCTAGAGCGCATCGCGCCCGAGGAAGGCTACGCGGGGATCGACGGCGATACGACGATGAATCCGTTTACGTTGCAAGCGGTGAAGCATTCCGCCGGCGCGGCAGTGCATGCCGTTGATCTCGTTTGCTCGGGTAAGAGTCCGCGTGCGTTCTGCAATATTCGACCGCCGGGTCATCACGCCGAACGCGAGCGCGCGATGGGTTTTTGCTTCTTGAACAACGCGGCCATTGCGGTGCTGCATGCGATTGAAGCGCACGGTTTGGAGCGTGTGGCACTCGTTGATTTTGACGTGCACCACGGCAATGGCTCGGAAGATATTCTGGTTGAGGAATGCAACAACGGTCGCGTGTTGATGGTGTCCACGTTTCAGCACCACCTCTACCCCGGCACCGGCGACAACCCGATGGCAGACAACATGGTCAACGTGCCGCTGAAAGCCTACTCGAAGGGCGACGCCATGCGCGCGGCCGTCACTGAGCAGTGGCTACCGGCGCTGGAAGCGTTTTCGCCGCAGCTCATCGTCATTTCGGCCGGATTCGACGCGCATCGTGAAGACGATCTAGCGTCGCTTGGGTGGGTGGATTCCGACTACCGTTGGGTCACACAACAACTCGCAGCCGTCGCCGACAAGCACTCACAAGGGCGCATCGTGTCGCTACTCGAAGGGGGTTATCACCTCGACGCGCTGGCTCGTAGCGTCGGCGAACACGTTAAGGTGTTGATCGGGGCGGATTGATTAAGTCCCGGTGCGGAAAACTTCGCCGCGCGAGTCGCACAACAAGTAGCTGACGCCTTCCGCGTCCAAAAACGCTTGTGCGCCCTCGCCTTTGAGCATGGCAATGGTGGACAACGCGCCAGCCTGAACACACAACGTGCCAACGACGCTCACGGAGCGCCATGACGACACAGGCCATCCGGTCCGAGGGTTCAGCACATGGCAATAGCGCTTGCCGTCAACTTCAATAAAACGCTCGTAGTCACCGCTCGTTGCAATTGCACCATGCTGCACGGGAATCTTCGCGAAGCATTGGTCCGGCGCGCTGCCCGGCGGACGTGGGTCGCGAATGCCGATCTGCCAAGGCTCGCCATCAGTCCGCGAACCAATCACGCGTACGTCGCCGCCGAGATTCACCAACGCGTGCGCGATGCCCGTTGACGCCAAGATGGCGGCCGCTCGGTCAACCGCGTACTCCTTCCCAAAGCCGCCAAAATCTAGCTCCATGCCTTGGCGCGTCAGCGCAATGCGCTCGCCGTCCCATTGCACTTGCTGCCAGCCAACGAGCGGTAGCAACGCGTCAATTGCCCGCTGCTCAGGCAACCGATGCGAACGAAAATCCCAAACGCGTCGCAACACGCCGGAGGTGCAATCAAACAAGCCATCGCTCGCCTCAAAAAGCTGCGC
>DAINAJ010000185.1:1980-4010 GCA_036733505.1 Casimicrobium sp. | reverse complement strand
GCGCCGAGCGACACTGAACTAGAAGCGCCGACTCACGCCAATCTGTGCAAACTGCGCTCTAAACGGCGCGAGCCCTGGTGAGCCGCCGCCATCCAAGCGCCACGACGAGCGCTGTTCGTAGCGCTCATACTTGACGTCGAAACTCCAGTTTTTGTCGTAGCGCCACTCGATTTTTCCGCCGACAGTGATGCCACCGTATGAAGATAGGCGCGTGTCCGCCGAGTAGAACTTCGGAGCGCCTACCGGATACGGCTCACCGATGACTGGGTCGTACACAGGGTCGAAGTAAAAGGAAGCCGCGCGCTGCGAGTAGTACCGTGCAGAGGGCGTAATGCTGAAGCGCTCCGCGACTGGAATCACCCATTCGCCAGAGAACGTGTGGGCGCGCACGCCGAAAGAATCCGAGTAATACCGGTATGAGCTACGAATAGTCGTGCTGTTGGACTCGACAAAATGATTCCAGCGCAACATCGCGATCGTCTGATTTTTCTCGCGCGGGCGCTGATCCACGAGCTTGTACGGATCGTTGAAGTATCCGTTGCCGCGAACGTAGGTTAGGTTGAACTGCAGCAGGTCGTTCTTGGTCCACGCCTGAGTGACGCCCACCATGAACTCCGACACATTTTTGTGTTCGTTCTCGACGATGCCGTTGACCGGGTTGATGGCGTCGCGAGAGGTTGAAACGCCTGCGAGCCACGTTGTGTTGTTATCCGCGCTAGAAAACCTACCATCAAGCGCAACCGCATTAGAGCGGTAGTCATGCTCATCGGAATACGCAAAGCGCACACCGACCGACGCACGCTCAAAGTATTTGGTGAGTTTGACGTCCGCTGCCGTGCGCCGATCTTCCATCTTGGAAGCGCCGGAAATGCTCGTGTGCCAGCGTGGCGACGCGCCGGAAATATTGTCTTGCACCGTGGAAGCTTCGACGGACCAAGAGCCCGCAATCGGCGCAAAGACGTGCAGCGCAGGTGCGTTCACACGGATGCGATCGAGCCCCGGCTGCGAATCACGATAGGTCTGATACTTGAGTGAGACGACGCCGTCTTCAGGCACGCCTTCCGCGTGCGCGGCGGAAACCATGAGGCCGGGCAGCGCGAACGCAGCCAACGAAATCGCACCAATACGCGCCGCGCTAGAGCGCGGTTCGCGGCTTGGATCATTCACGTCCAACGGTAGGGTCAGATTAGTTGCAGCCACAACCACCTCCGCCCACGCCGGAGCCACCGGACGCGCTCTCTTTACTGAAGTAAACATGTTGCGTAAACGCTTGATCCAACGGATCAGCATCCATCGTCATTTCCTTGCGTGCCAGATTGCCCTTTTCCCACGCCTGTGGCGGTTGCATCGCGCAACCTGAAAGCGTGAGCGCTACGGTACTCAGCCACAGCAAATGAATGCTTAGTCGTTTCATCGTCGTCTACCTCTTCTTTAATCCATCAAGCGCCGCAACAATGGCCGCCTCAAGTGCCGCCTTGTCGCCATCACGAAATCCTGCGTGCACATGCAGCACGCGCCCGTCGGCTCCAACAATCACCGCGCTCGGCATCGCCTTGATGCCAAACTTCTTCGGTGTGTCACCGGCTGCATCAAAAGCGACCTGAAACTTCGCGGGGATCTGCGCCAGAAACTTGTCCGCATCTACTTGCTTCGCGTCAACGTTAATCGCCACCACTTCGAGACCCCGCTCACCGTATTTCGCCTGCATTTCGTTCATCCAAGGAAACGATTGCTTGCACGGCACGCACCACGACGCCCAAAAGTCCACGTAGACGATTTTGCCTTTGAGCGCGGCAGAGTCAACGTTGCCACGCGCGGACTTCAACATGAATGCAGGCGCGACATTTCCAACTTCAATTGCGCGTGCGCTAAGCGCGAAGCCAGCTGCGAGCACTAGCGTGAGAAAGATTCGAAATCTACGACTGTGAGAAGCTTGGAGAGGCACTTCGATCCTTTAAGAGTGACATGGGCGGACGATCAACCGTCATGATCGCTAGTTTGGAGAATTTTCCTTTGCCGTGCTTAGGTAG
>DAINAJ010000185.1:0-1880 GCA_036733505.1 Casimicrobium sp. | reverse complement strand
CGGGTCAAGAGATTCGACCAAAGGCCGTACCCGAACACTTGTGCTGCGTAAGCCAACACACAAAGGTGAAACGCCAGCGCCCAACTGGGCGACGTAATAGGCGTCCACAATGCACCAGCGGGCTCATAGGCCAAAGAAATCAGCACCAGCGGCGGCACGGCCGCAAGGCTAGACCAAGCAATGAAATTCATTGGACTCACCCGGCCCCCCACAGCGCGGCGCGCCACGTGCTTGGCGACAGTATTGCCTGCGCCCCAGAAAAGAGCCGCAACGAGCACTAAGAGAAAAGCGCCTGCAATGCCACCTTGCAACTTCGTGAGCCCGATGGCGACCAGGCCCACCGCAGCAATCAACGCGCCAAAAATGTGCAATCGATGCACGGATTCGCCAAAAAAACCCACCGACAGTGCGATGGTGAAGAAAACCTGCGTCTGCACAACAAGCGACATCAAGCCGGCAGGCATTCCCATATTCAACGAAACGAACATGACTGAGAACTGCCCCACGGCGATAAACAGCGCGTAAACAACGAGCCAACGCCACGCAACTTGTGGCTTACCAACAAAGAAAACGAGGGGAACCGCAGCTAGAAAAAAGCGCCAGGCACAGAGCGCGAACGGAGGCACCGTTTGCAATCCAATCTTGATCGAAACAAAGGTCAAGCCCCAAATTGTGGCGATGGCGAGAGCAAGAAGGTTGTGACGCAGCGGCATGCTGGGATTGTAGGCGCGGACTTGCCGCGCTTGGCAACGCCAGCGTAGTGTTACACGGAATAAAGCAGGCGCGACTCACGTCACGCCTGCGAATTCGATTTACTCGACCGCTTTCAACATCGCCTCAACAACGCCCTTGGCGTCCCCGAACACCATCATGGTTTTATCCATGTAGAAGAGTTCGTTGTCGAGTCCCGCGTAACCCGCAGCCATGGAACGTTTGTTCACGATAATCGTGCGCGCCTTGTAGGCTTCCAAAATTGGCATGCCGTAAATCGGACTGCCTTTTTCGAGCGCGAGTGGGTTCACCACATCATTCGCGCCCAGCACCAGCACGACGTCAGTTTGCGCGAAATCAGAGTTGATGTCTTCCATCTCGTGCACCTGGTCGTACGGCACTTCGGCTTCCGCGAGCAGCACGTTCATGTGGCCCGGCATACGTCCTGCAACTGGATGGATCGCGTACTTTACGTCGATGCCTTTTGCGATGAGTTTTTGTGCCAACTCTTTCACGGCATGCTGCGCGCGCGCTACGGCTAAACCGTAACCTGGAACGATCACCACGCTGTCCGCATTGGACAACATGAACGCCGCGTCGTCCGCGCTGCCGCTCTTGACCGGGCGCTGTTCTTTTGCACCTGTTGCAGCGCCAGTCTCGCCGCCGAAGCCACCCAGAATCACACTGATGAACGAGCGGTTCATCGCTTTACACATGATGTACGAAAGAATCGCGCCGGACGATCCAACGAGTGAGCCCGCGATAATCAGCATCGGGTTGTTGAGCGAAAACCCAATGCCCGCCGCAGCCCAGCCCGAATAGCTGTTGAGCATCGATACCACCACTGGCATATCCGCGCCGCCAATCGGAATGATGATGAGCACACCGAGCAAGAAACCCAGCACGATGATCAACAAGAAATCGGTAAACGACTGTGAGTGCCAGAAGCCAAAGATGAAAAATAGTACGGCCAACCCGAGCGCAGCGTTAACCGCGTGTTGGCCTTTAAACGTCACTGGCGCGCCTTGAAACAGGCGGAATTTGTACTTGCCCGAAAGCTTGCCGAAGGCAATCACCGATCCGGTAAAAGTGATCGCACCGATGAACGCGCCGAGCGCAAGCTCAATCCGGTTGCCACCTGGAATCGCGCCGTTCTTGGCAGTAATCCC
>DAINAJ010000184.1:0-5801 GCA_036733505.1 Casimicrobium sp. | reverse complement strand
GTGCGATTTACGCCCCAAACGACGAATCGGGCGATGCCTACAAGTTCACTATTGCCATGGCCGAGCAAGCCGCTGCAATGGGGGTTGAGTTTCGTTACAACACAACGATCAAGCGCATCGATCGTGCGGGTGGCGAAGTCAGTGGCGTGGTCGTGACGCATGCCGACCGTCCTGACGAAACACTGACCGCCGACGCATACGTCGTGGCGCTCGGTTCGTACTCGTCGGCGCTCCTGCGCGACGTAGGGGTTGATGCACTGGTGTATCCCGCCAAGGGCTACAGCGCAACGCTACCCATCGTCAATCAGGCAGGCGCACCGAAGGGCAGCATCACCGACGACGAAATGAAGATCGTTTTCACTACGATTGGCCAACGTTTGCGTATTGCTGGCACCGCCGAACTCAACGGATTTGACACCACGCTAAATCCAGTGCGCTGTGAAGCGCTGACACGACGCGCGAAGCACCACTTTCCTGATCTGTGCGATTGGGCTACGGTTGAGTATTGGACCGGCTTACGCCCCGCAACCCCATCAAACTTGCCGATTATCGGCCAATCAAAGCTCAAAAATTTGTACCTCAACACGGGGCACGGCACGCTGGGTTGGACCGAGGGGCCGGGCTCCGCGCGAGCGTTGGCGGACATCATCGCGGGCCAGAAACCCGAGGTCGACTATGCGTTTTTGGGGATGCGGTGAGGCACGCCTCGTAAAATTGCGTTCCGTTCCGTCAATTAGTTTGCCTACGTGATTGTTCACCCTTGCTCCCGCGGCGCGACTGCTGCGCTCGTCTCGCTTTCGCTCGTCGCGTCGGTGTTTGCGCAATCACCCGCAACCGTGGCGGTGCCGCCTCGCGATGCCGTCACGACGCCCGCTGCGTTGGCGGCGGTGGCTCCGGTGGCTGTTCCGTCCGTCAACGCCAGCGCTTACCTCGTTGTCGAAGCCACCAGTGGTCAAGTGCTCGCCGAACGCAACACCCGAGTGCGTCGCGAACCTGCGTCACTGACTAAGCTGATGACCGCGTATTTGGTGTTCGACGCGCTGCATCAAAAGAAGTTGAGTCTGGGCCAAACGGTGCATGTGTCAGAGCGCGCATGGAAAGCCGAAGGCTCGCGCATGTTCATCCAACCGGGAAAGTCGATCACGACCGAAGAGCTTCTGCGCGGTCTCATCATTCAATCGGGCAACGACGCGGCGATTACATTGGCGATTGCTGTGAGTGGCGCGGAGTCTGCGTTTGTTAACGCGATGAACCGCGAAGCCAAGCGCCTGGGCATGAACGACACTGCGTTCCTCAACCCAACGGGTTTGCCGGCGCAAGGCCACTATTCAACCGCGCATGACTTAGCGGTCTTGTCCCTTGCGCTGATGCGCGACTTCCCGCAGTACACGCGCTTCTACGCGGAAAAAACATTCACCTACAACCGCATTACGCAAGACAATCGCAATCGCTTGCTGTTTCTCGACCCGACTGTAGACGGTCTGAAAACCGGGCATACCGACGCAGCGGGGTGGTGCCTCATTTCGACGGTCAATCGCCCGCCGCGCAGGCTGCTCACGGTCGTGCTCGGTGCGCCGAACGACGCGGCGCGTATCGCTGAATCACGCAACCTCATTGAGTGGGCGTTCTCTGCCTTCGAGGGGAAACGCATGTACGAGGCGAAAAAATCAGTCGCCACGTTGCGCGTGTGGAAGTCTGACGTGAGCGCGATTCCTGTCGGCTTCAACGACGACGTGACCGCCGTCGCGGACGCTGGAAGACTCTCCGACCTCACCAGCGAGCTCAAGCTCGACGAACGCAAGATCGCGCCAATCCTAGCTGGCGACAAAGTCGGCACGCTAGTCGTCAAGCGTGCGGGTAGTGTGATTTATGAACGCGACGTCGTGGCGATGGAGCCGGCGCTGTCGGGTTCTATTTGGAAGCGTGCGTGGCACACGGTGGTGTTGTGGTGGAAAGGATTGTTCTAATGATTTATTTGAATGGGGCTTGGATGCCCATTGAAGAAGCCAAGGTCAGCGTCTTGGACCGTGGTTTCATTTATGGTGATGGCGTGTACGAGTACGTGCCCGTCATCAAAGGCAAACCATATCGCCTAGAGCAGCATCTCATTCGTTTAGATAATTCGTGCAAAGAAATCGGTTTGAAAAATCCGTACACGAATGCCGAATGGACGAAGCTCGTGCATGAAATCGTGGCTAAAAACGGCACGCATGATCAAGGCGTGTACTGGCAAATTACGCGTGGTGTGGCCATGCGCGATCACAGTTTTCCAGTGGGCGTGGAGCCTACGGTTTTTATGATGTCCAACCCGTTGCCAAAGCTCACGCACGAGCAAATCGACAATGGCGTGCCTTGCTACACCTTCCCGGACACGCGTTGGCATCGTTGCCACATCAAAAGTATTTCGCTCTTGGGCAATGTGCTCGCCAAGCAGCACGCAAGCGAGCAAGGCGGCGCAGAAGTTGTCATGTTGCGCGATGGATTTCTAACTGAAGCCGCTGCGTCGAATGTGTTCTGCGTGTTCGGCGATACCATCGTTTCCGCACCGAAAGATCACCATATTCTCGGTGGCATCACGCTCGACGCGGTGGTGGACCACGCAGCCGCTGCGGGCATGAAACTCGAAGTTCGCCCGGTGTCGGAAGCCGAGATGTGGGCGGCGGATGAAATGTGGCTGTCGTCCTCCAGCAAGGGCGTCCTCGCCATCACCACGCTTGACGACAAGCCGATTGGCAACGCTGCACACAAGGGCAAGCCGGGTCCCGTGTTCAAAAAAATGTTCGCATTGGTCCAAGCCGATCTGTACGGTTGATTGAGGCAGCTGTTGCCCCAACCTTAAAGGGATTCGAGATAACTGGAGCGCACCATGACTGAAGATTCAAAGAAGCGTACGCCGGTGCCGAGCGCTACTGCTGCTCCCGCCAAAGCGGTGGGCGGCGCGCCGTCGTACAAAGACACTTTGTTTGAGTTTCCGACGGAATACCCCCTCAAGATCGCAGGCAAGAACACAGTCGAGTTGGAAGCGACGGTGATTGACATTGTGCGCCGTCATGTCGAAGACTTTGATCACACGACGCTCACGGTTCGTGAATCGAAGGGCGGCAAGTACCTTGCCGTTTCAGTTAGTTTTACCGCGCGCTCAAAGCCGCAGCTTGACGCACTCTATCAAGATTTGACTGATCATCCGCACATCGTGTGGGCACTCTAATCCCTCGCGATTGCGCATGAAAATTCGCTCACTCGGCCGCGTTGATTACGAAACAACCTGGGCCGAGATGCGCGCTTTCACCGACGCGCGAACAAAGGACACCGAAGACGAACTGTGGGTCGTGGAGCATGCAAGTGTGTTCACGCAGGGCATCGCGGGCAAACAAGAACATCTATTGTTTAACCCGAGCAACATTCCCGTCGTAAAAACGGATCGAGGCGGTCAGATCACGTATCACGGGCCAGGCCAAGCGCTGGTCTACGTCATGTTTGATCTCAAACGTGCGGGTTACGGCGTGCGCGAACTCGTCATGCGCATCGAAAACGCGGTGATTCAATTGCTCGCAAGCTTCGGCATCGAAGCCTACGGCAAGCGCGATGCGCCGGGCGTCTATGTGCGTGCACAAAAAGGGCTTGAAGCCAAGATCGCTTCTCTGGGCCTCAAAGTGCGCAACGGCAGCACCTATCACGGTGTCGCGTTTAACGTGGATATGGATTTGGCGCCGTTTGCTTGTATTAACCCGTGTGGCTATCAAGGTTTGCAGGTGACGGATTTGAATGCGATGCTGGTCGCCGCACCTGGGCGCGTTACGCTCGAAGCGGCCGGCGCTGCACTGGCTGCAATGCTTGAGAAAACATTGATTGCACCGGCTCCGATCAAAGCTGGTGAGAAAATAGCGGAATGAACACAGACACCCCCAATGTGGCCGCGATTCCAGACAACGCTGCTGGAGCACCACTGAATAACGCAGCTGGCGTTAAGCACAAAGGCGAGGGCAAAACCTCGCGTATCCCGATCAAGGTGATCAGCGCGCCGATGTTGCGAAAGCCTGATTGGATTCGCGTGAAGGCACCGACCGGCGAACACGCTACGCGCTTCACCGAAATCAAGAAAATACTTCGTGAGCACAACCTGTATTCGGTGTGCGAAGAGGCGAGCTGCCCGAACATCGGCGAGTGTTTCGGCAAGGGAACGGCCACGTTCATGATCATGGGCGACATTTGCACGCGGCGTTGCCCGTTCTGCGATGTGGGTCACGGTCGACCCAATCCGCTCGACGAAAACGAGCCGAAAAACCTCGCAAAAACCATCGCCGCTTTGCGCTTAAAGTACGTGGTGATCACCAGCGTGGATCGCGACGATCTGAGGGACGGTGGCTCAGGCCATTTCGTTGAATGCATCAAAGAAGTTCGCGCGCAATCGCCGCAAACGCAAATCGAAGTTTTGGTACCGGACTTCCGGGGTCGCGTGGACAAAGCACTAGCGATTCTCGAAGCAGCCCCGCCGGACATCATGAATCACAACCTCGAAACGGTGCCGCGCCTATATAAGCAAGCACGGCCAGGCTCGGACTACGCGCATTCGCTCGCGCTGCTGCGCGATTTCAAAGCGAAGATCCCACACGTTCCGACAAAGAGTGGCCTGATGGTTGGCCTCGGCGAAACCGACGAAGAAATTCTGCAAGTCATGCGCGACATGCGCGCGCACAATATCGACATGCTCACCATCGGGCAGTATTTGCAGCCGTCAAAAGACCACTTGCCAGTGCTGCGCTACGTGCACCCCGACACCTTTGCCATGTTCGAGCGCGAGGCATACGCAATGGGCTTCAAGCACGCAGCGGTGGGCGCCATGGTGCGCTCGTCGTACCATGCTGATAAGCAGGCAGACGGAGTGGTGGGGTAATAAAGGGGCTGTACGTGGCCCTCCGCCGGGAACTCTCTCGTCGAGGACTTTGCGCGCTGAGCGCAGCCGTCATGCAATCAGCATTTTTGGTGAGGAACATTCCGGAGTTTCAGCCTTGGACGCGGTCGTTTCCGTCGGGCCTTGTCTGACGGCTTCGGCATCGAAGCACGATCTCCGCAACGACTTCGACATACAGCTTTATCGCTCTAACGACAGTAATTTGGACGTTACAGCCGAATTTATTGATTAGTCGACTTTGTGCAATATTGCCTTCAACGCAAGGCTGAGCAGCGGTATGGACCGAAAAGCTGTATTCGCTATGGACGAAAAGAAGCCCGCACGAGGCGGGCTTGAGTCCTTGGCGACCTGATAAGACCGGAGGTGTATCGAGGGGGTGGTCTCCAAGGGGCACACTGTGTTTCTAGACTGATCTAGAGCATGCAGATGTCATATTAAGTGCTGTTCGTGTGCTTGTCAAGCGGAGATACACATTTAGGGCTCGCACCGCCAAGCCGCGTGATGAGGCGGGTTCGCCTCGTTCGCTAATCGTGTTCAGCCAGAAAAGTCGACGCGGCCACCACCGCCTCTGTGCGGTTGTTGACGTTAAGCGTGCGGAAAATCGCCAGCACATGCACTTTCACCGTGCCTTCGGATAGGCCAAGTTCACGCGCGATTGACTTGTTGGGCATGCCCCGCGCCAAAAGCCTAAGCACCTCTAGCTGGCGTCCGGTGAGGTTGTTAAACGACACGTCCGACGGGCGAGTGGCCGGTGGCGTTGTGCTGTTCGTACGACTGTCGACGTCGTTCGACAATAAACGAGCCGGCGCATAGGTACCTCCCGCTAACACTAGACGCATTGCCTGCAGAATCACGGCAGCCGAATCTGTCTTCGGAATAAAGCCCGCCG
>DAINAJ010000183.1:0-5837 GCA_036733505.1 Casimicrobium sp. | reverse complement strand
CGCACGCACAAAATGCCACGGCTAGCACCAACATAACTTGTGTGCAATCGGGCGCGTCAATGACGTGCACGCAGCAGCCAGTCGTCTTCACACTACCGGCCGGTGTAACTCTAGCCGCACAAACCTCGGGCAGTGGATTCACCCTTAACGGAAACTCCGGTCCCGCCGCTCCAGCTTCGTGCAGTATTACTCCGGCGAGCCCAACAGTGGCAATTGGCGGCTCTGTGACTCTGTCCGTGTCATGTCAAGTGGGTAGCGGTGGCTACACATACGTTTGGACCAAGGCAGGCAACACAATTAGTAACGCGACTGCCGCATCATATTCTTTGAGCACAACAACGGACACCGCCACCGCCGGGAGTACGACATATGGTGTGACCGTAACCAACACAATGGGCTCTAGCAGCGCGTCCACGAACGTGCTTGTTCAAGCGGCTACGCCGCCGTCTGGCTGCACCGTTAACGCCTCGGCAACAACTGTCTCGATTGGTGCCACACCCACTTTGTCCGTGTCGTGCACAGGTGGAACATCGCCTTTCACCTACCAATGGACAAAAGGCGGCAATGCGATCTCCAACGCAACAGGCCAAAGCTACACGCTCAGCGCGACAGCCGATACCGCTGCAGCCAGCACCACACAGTACGCCGTCAACGTCACCAATTCGGCTGGGACCGTTTCACCCGGAACCCAAATCACCGTCACGTCAAATCAGACGACTTCATGTCCACCCGGAACGCTGCAGTACGTGATGAGTTCCGCTGTTTCGAGCTACATCGACACAAACGGACAGTACGGTACAACGCCTGTGTCAGTTACGATGGACGTTGCAAGTACTACGACCACAGCTGGCGTAACAAACCTGCCCAAACTGTGGTACTTCGAGAGCCCAAGCTATCCGGAGTCGATTAAGGAAGTGACCATCTCGACGAGCCCGTGCAACTTCTCAAATAATCCGGAATTTGTGGTTTCTGCTGCAAGCGCCTTCAACCAAGGCGGCTGGAAATTCATCCTATTCAATGACACCCGCGCTGCAACCTACCCGCGTCTGACCACCGGCCGCTGGTACATCAACGTACGGAACGTCGAAGGCCAATGTTCAGGACAATGCAACACACGCATTTCGCTAATCAAGTAGTCAAAAATCGGGCCACGCGCCCGATGCTCACCGCAATAGTCGTCGCAATGTATGCGGCGACGACAGCAGCTAATCCGCTGGTAACCGTCGGGGAAACGACGGTTACCGCCGCCGATGTTGACGGACTGTTCGCAAGAACAGGCCAAAGCACGAGCGGCACGGCGCGATTCAACGATCTCGCACAAGGCAAAGAGCTATTGACAGCGTTGCTAGTCGTATTTCGCGCCGAAGCCACTGGCGCCGAGACGCTAGGATTGACCGAAGCCGAACGCTCACGGCTGAAAGTCGTGAGCGCAAAAGCGAAGCTCGAAAGCCTCCTAGAAATCTCTGACCAACGTGTGGAGGAAATCGCGCGCGCCAATCCAACGCTATACGATCAGCGGATCAAAGAGGTGTACGAGACTGCCACGCAGCAGTTCATTGCTCCAAAAAAAGCGAAGGCAGCGCACATTCTGCTTCGCACGGAAAAGCGAACGGTCGCCGAGGCCGCTGCCTTGGCTGATCAACTCGTTGCGCGCGCGCGCAGTGGCGAAAGTTTTGAGGCACTTGCGAAACAGTACTCCGACGACGAACGATCTAAGGACCAAGGCGGACTGCTAGGTGACTACGCTGACTCCAAAAAGGGTGACCACCCGATTGAGATCGCAGCATTTTGGACAAAACGCGAGAACAACATCGCCGACCCCGTGCTTGGACGCGCGGGAATCCATATCGTCAAAATCCTGTCGGAAACCCCGTCAACACGCGCGTCATTAAAAGACGCAACGCCGTCCATCAAACTCGCGCTCATCGCACAGCAAAAAGTCCTCGAGCGTCGAAAATGGTCCCAGCAATTTAACGAGGCTGTCGCCAAGGCCGTCTTCAACGAAGCAGAAATTCAGAAGCTCGTCGCCCCGGCGACAGCTGGTGATCGGGAAAAAATCGAAACCGCCCTAAAGCTCCTTGGCGTAGGCGCCAAACCCAACGAGCCGCAAAAGCCAGAGAGCAAATAGCGCCCACTCGATACCTGCGGGGTCAATCACTTGCCAACCCCTGCCGCGGTGAGCACGCCACATTGAGCGCTAACGTTCGGTGCGCCTTGCTGATGTAGACCGGGTTTTGCGTGGCAAGCACGCGCGGATCCGGCACCAGCGCACGTCCCTGTCGACGACGCGACGCAGCACGTCGAGGCGCTGCTTTCGTCGCGCCGTCATCGCCCCCTCCGAAGCGACCAACAATACACAAGCAAAACACTCCGGGATCGGGCGGCAGGCAATACCGCCCGCCAACTCCGCAACGGATCTGCAGGCGGCGGAACTGCTCGATGACCTAAATGGCGATAATCAAGCATGCGCCGTCTGTCCGACAACTTGCCCCACGCCTCGCGACTACGACCCACATGGACGCTTCGAGGCAAGAAGCTCGGTCACGGCTTGATACTTGGCGAGTGCAAGTGATGCCACACGCGCCGCCCGTTGCACTTGAGCACAACGACGACAGATTCGCACCGACGCGGATGCCAGGCCTCGATGCCTTACGTACGCTAGCGGTCGCGCTCACGTATCTCATGCACTTTTCGTGGCTCTACGCATCAACTTTCATGGCGCTTGACCTCGAATCCCAGCGCGTAAGCACTAAGCAGTCGTTTGAGCAGCAATGGGTGACAGTACAGTACTACAGCCTCTACGGCGTCTACCTATTTTTCATGATTAGTGGCCTGCTCATTGCTCGCAAGTGGTTGAACGACGACACACCATTGGTCGGGCAATATCTGCGAGATCGCGCGGCGCGCATATTTCCGACGTTCTGGATCGCACTTTCCGTCGCCGCGTGGCTGGCTTCCACGCACTCACCGCCCGTCTCGTTCGCACTCAAAGACATCGTGGCAAACGCGACACTTCTTAACTGGTTTGCACCGCATGCGTCGCCACCGTGGCTGATCGTAAGTTGGTCACTCCAAATTGAGTGGCTGTTCTACCTCGCAATGCCGGTAATAGCGCTTCTTCTGCGCGCGATACCTTCACCGCATCGGCTCCTAGCGTTATGGGCACTCACCTTGATACTCACGGTGGCACTAAAAGCACTCGGAGAGCGCTACTTCGCTTATCCGGCGTTCTTCTCCGTCGGCATTAGCGCCGCGCTGTACCCGCAATGGGCGAGGTTGGCTGCCCAAAAACTCAGATTAACGCCACTCGCCTTAGCGCTGTTGATGGTTCATTTGGGCTATGCCG
Source organism: Casimicrobium sp. (assembly GCA_036733505.1). GTDB lineage: Bacteria > Pseudomonadota > Gammaproteobacteria > Burkholderiales > Casimicrobiaceae > Casimicrobium. The sequence continues at coordinate 2,491 of DAINAJ010000183.1, read as the reverse complement.
CCGCTGCCTCCGTGGGAGCCGCCAAACAACCATGGGCCATCGGTCACTTCGATGTCTTTGCGCTACTCTTCTTGGGCGTCGGTGGCGCGATGTTTGTGAAGATCGCGTTTGACCCGCCGCGATACTTGATCACGCCTGCAATACTAGGACTCGGACGCGTCTCCTACTCGTTCTACTTATGGCATCTGCTCGTGCTCATAGGCGCGTTTCGACTCATCGACAAGCTCGATGTCTTGTTCTATCTTCGCAGCTGGCCTTGGGCAGCACGGTGGTCGCTTTTGTTTGTTGTTTGCGGGCTTGTGTCCGTAATTGTTTCGCATATTTCATATCGGCTGTTTGAGAAACCGTACTTTGCGACTCGCAAAACTTAACGTAAAACTGCTCAACGGCAAGCCAAGAAATAGCGTCGCTTGGCCCAACGGGCAAGCACGGCCAAGTCTGGGCCAACACTGTCGTTTCGACACGGACGCGTTTCATGAGGCTCGCGCGATCCGCATGTCCATGACGGTAGGCTACAGGTAAGCAAGTGCCAATTCATCCTCAAGTTTCCCTAAGCGCGATATGGGCACTCACCGCGTGGATCGCGGGCTTGCTGGCCGGCTTAGACGCGCCACAAACAGCGCTCGCGCTAATTGCAATCGCGACAGGGCAATCTTTGATCGCTGCGGGCTTCCAAAAGCGGCTATCTCGCGCGTCGAGCGAAGCGTGGCCCTCCAGCGTCCCAGTCGCAGCGATACTCGCATGGGTGGCGATTTCATTGTTGATCGTTGTTGCCGCGCTAGCCTCGCGCACCGTCGCTGCGCTACTGGCGTTGGGACTGATGTATTGGGCGCGGCGAACTGGTCGTACGCGCAGTTACATCCCCGAAGAGCGCATGTCTGCTTGGAACCGAGGCGCGTGGATGGTCGGACTTGTTGGTGCCTCGCTGGCGCTCTACGCGGCATACCCAGCGCTGCGAGCCGCAAACACTGGGTATGTTGCCTACGCGCATGCGATTTGGATTGACGCCCCATTTCACGCAAGCTACGTCGCCGCGCTTTCGGACGCGCTGACGAATGGCGTGTACGCCGACGTCCACGGCCACGGGTTACCAACCCAGCTTTACCATCTGGGTGTTTATGCGATTCCGGCACTACTGAAGGCGCTCACCGGCGCGGACTCGCTTGCACTCACACAAGTTTTCACAGCGTGGAGTGGCTTCTGGTTGGCGATTGCACTATACGCAGTCGCCGCATGTCTAGCGTCTCGCCCGATAGTTGCCGCCGCAGCTGCGCTGCTGGCCTTCGCACTCCCCGACGCAGGCCAATTGCCCGGCGGACATCCGCTATTCGGCACTCACTGGCTGCTGCACGTCGCCAACGCGACTGCCACTGGGTTGGCCATTGCACTCGTTGCGGTCGCCACGATGATTCACGCGTGTCGAGTACGTAGCTGGCAGCTCATCTTGTTGGCTTGGTGCATGACGTTGACGGTTGTCGCCTTCAAAGCCCAGCTATTTATCCTGATCGCTGTGCCGCTGTTCGTGCTCCCAAGCTTGCTTCTGCCTGGACTCACCGGTACGCGCCGAGTGCTCATTGTCGGCGTGCAGCTCGCCTTAGTTGCGTTGGTCACATGGCTCGCAAGCTTCTCCGCGAATCTTCCGCTGGTTCGCCTCGACTTTTCTTCCGGAGCGCAATGGTTAGCCGCAGTAACGCCGAATGCACCTGCCTGGACGAAGCCGTTAGCAGAGCTCGCAGCCAGTTGGACACAGGTACCTCAACTCATCGCAAACCTCATGCTTTTCGGCGCGTGGATGTTTTCGGGCTGGGTGCTGGTTTGGTTGATGGTCCGGATAATTACACGCGGCTCGCATACGCCGCGCAGCGGGCGCACGTTGTTGGGAATCGCTGCCGTATGCGTTGCCATGGTGTTGGGACTGGCTACAGATAATCGCAATGCGACAGGCGGGCCGTTGGAAGTGCATCTGCAAGCGCAGGTGTTTACGTATATATGCTTCGCAATGTGGGCCGCGTTGGCGGTTGCAGAGCGACTTACCACTCGGTATGGCAACGCAGCAGCAGTGATGAGCGTCATGCTCGCCGTGACCGCCTTTATGTGGGCATCCGCGTGGACACAGCCGATTCAAAGAAATACACCGATCAAAGTCCCAACACTGCACCTTGCACCCAATGCCGCCGCGGTTACCGCGTTGCGCGCGTCGCTCAATAAATGTGACGTAATTTTCGTCGCAGACGGCGATCGATTTATGGCCTGGCAGGCCGCGCTCGAAAGGCCTGTCTGGGTCACGGATTACGCGTTCAACCCTAAGCATCGCACCGAAGTCACCATGCGGCTTAACGAGTGGACTCGGCGGACCGCGCCGCTCGAAACGTGGCTTGCTGCACGCGACATCACGTTCTTCATTCTGCCTGTCGATACGCCACCGTCATTGGCCGAGGCGCCATCGCGCGCGCCCGACGTCAACTACCCCAATTTTCGAGCTTGGCGCATT
>DAINAJ010000182.1:4160-5909 GCA_036733505.1 Casimicrobium sp. | reverse complement strand
TCACGCAAGCGCTTCACTGGCAGGCAATGGCACTCCATGCAGCCAACCCCAAAGACGAATCGGCGAGTGTGCTGATCGCTCAAGCAGCGGAACGCATTGATAGAACGCTCGCAAGCGATGCGTTCGATGCGAATATGCAACGCATCCTTGCCGAGCAACGCGTGCAGGCGGCAGACGTGTTGGTGGGTTTTGCTTCGAAGGATGTCTGCGCACTCATTGCGAAAGCGAACGAAGGCTTCGCTGCGCTAAAGTCGGACGGTCGACTGAGTGCAAATTTCGCACGTGTGAGCGCTCGCGCGTCAATGCGCGCGGCGGAGTGCGCGGCACAGCGCTAGTACGCGCGTGAAAGTCGGCGCAACGCGCCGCGGGCACATCTTGGGCGCGGACATGGCTTGATCCGGCTTCGCGTCTTCGAAGCCACGAAGGATCCTGCTTGCGCCAAGTACCCGAATGCAGGCATCCGGGCTACGACAATTACGCCGCGATTACTTCTGCAATCGCGCGCTCGACGCGCTCTAGGCCCTGATCAATGTCGGCGTCTGTGATGTTGAGCGCAGGTGCAAAACGCAGGATATTGTTGTTGCCTGCGGTGAGGAACACGACCTGGTGCTTGTGTCCGGCCTTCATGAATTCGCCTGCGCGGTTGTCGAATTTCGGCACGAGCTCGCAGCCTAACCACAGACCTTCGCCGCGCACGTCCGAGAAAATGTTGTGCTTCTTGTTGATCGCCGCAAAGCCATCGCGCAGACGTTGCTCGGAGACGAGAACACGTTTCAAAAAGGCTTCGTTATTGACAATGTCGATGACGGTTTCGGCAACAGCCGCACCTAGCGGATTGCCACCGTACGTCGTGCCGTGTGTGCCCGGTTGCATCACTTCCGCAACTTCAGCGCGCGCCATAAATGCAGCAATCGGAAAGCCGCCGCCGATACCTTTCGCACTGGTCAAAATGTCAGGTGTGACGCCTTTGCGCATGTAGCTGTAGAGCGCGCCGGTGCGGCCGACTCCACTTTGAATTTCGTCGAAGATCAGGAGCGCGTTGTGTTTGTCGCAGAGTTCACGTGCTGCTGCGAGGAATGCGGCCGATCCGGGAAACATGCCGCCTTCGCCTTGCATCGGTTCAAGGATGACGCAGGCGACGTCGTCGTCCATCACCGCGCGCAGAGCATCCACGTCGTTGTACGGCACGTGCGTAATGCCCGCTGGCACCGGCCCCATACCCTTCGTGTACTTCGGGCTGCCGCCGGTCGAAACCGCGAGCCAACTGCGGCCATGGAATGAATTCGTGGTCGAGATGATGCGATGCTTCTGCTCGCCGTATTTCGTGCTCGCGTATTTGCGTGCGGTTTTGAGCGCGCCTTCGTTGGCTTCCGTGCCGCTATTGCAGAGAAACACGCGGTCAGCGAAGGTGGCATCGACGAGCTTTTTCGCGAGCCGCATTGCGGGCTCGTTGACCATGTAGTTCGATATGTGCCACATGCGATCCGCTTGCGCTTTGAGCGCGGCATTGAGCGCGGGATGGCAATGCCCGAGCGAAAGCACCGCCACGCCGCCTGCGAGGTCGACGTAGTCTTTGCCTTCGGTATCCCAAATGCGCGAACCCGCCGCACGCACTGGCACAAACTGCGCTGGCACATAGGTCTGAAACATCACCTCGTCAAACGTTGCTCGCGACACGCGCATCGTTTCGGCTTCGCGAACGTGTGCGGGCGGGGCAATGTTGGGCTGGTTTTTCAGAGGGTCGAACAT
>DAINAJ010000182.1:0-4060 GCA_036733505.1 Casimicrobium sp. | reverse complement strand
GCGCCGTGTTGGCTCATGCCGTTACACGCGGTGATTTGGATTTCGACTTTGTACTCGGGCTTGGCGAGTTTCGCTTCTACCGTGGCGCGTGCGGGCGGCATGCCTTCGGGCACCCACGCGTCCCACGCTTCGTTCATCTGTGCGAACGTGTTGATGTCGGCCAAATAAATCGTTGCCGTGAGAATGCTCTTCTTGGTTGCGCCGCCTTCTTCGAGCAGATCGTCGATTTGCTTGAGGATTTGTTCGGTTTGGCCTTTGACGTCAGCGCTTGGATCCGTGGCGACTTGGCCGGCCAGATACAAGAATCCGTGGTAGGTGACCATTTCAGAAAGACGTTTGCCAACGCCATAGCGACGAATCATGGGTGCTCCAGTGTGTGTAGAGATTCAAGAAAAAAGGGGGTTGGGTGATTTTACGGGCGTACCGCAGCAATGCATGATTTCGCGCCCACAAATAAAAACGGCCGCCAAAGTGGCAGCCGTTAGAAGGTGGCGTTTTCAGGTCAGGCTTGGGAAGGGGAGGCCCGTGGCTGACGCATCAGAAACGCCGTCGTGTTGTCGTCGTGGTCATCTCAGTTGCACGGCGGCGGACACCGGGGGAAATGTCAGCCGCATTTGCGGGGAGTGCAGCCACTCGCGTGATTCGGGGGAGGAGGCGCGAGCGGGTCGTGCAATGAGTGATTCGACGTTATCGTTGGTATTGATGTGTCCTACTGATTAGCGGCGAACCTCTGGGGCGAGATTCACGCTGACACGCATTGTGGTGCCCGGGTCGTAGGCCATGCGAGTGGTGTAGTCGCGGCCTTGGTAACGATAGACCACGTTGTAGCCGGTGATCTCGTCACGAGCGTCATAAACCGTGCGGCAGTTTTGCACCGTACGGGTTTCGGGCACGTAGTCCACGCGCGCTGGTCCAGCGACCGGAGGGGGAGCGTAACCGGTAGGGGCTGCCGATGGGCTGTTGTCGATCTGATTGCCGATGATGCCACCGAGTACTGCTCCCGCTGCAGTGCCACGGTCGCGTCCGCCAGACGAGTTTCCGAATTGGTGGCCCACAACGCCACCGATGATCGCGCCAAGGACGGTGCCCGCGCCGATGCTGCGCTCGCCTGTGGCTTGTGGAGCTGGTTGTGGTTGTGCGGCGGCGTAGCCAGCGTTGACGTAGCCTTGCGACGGCACGCGACGATCTGTCGTCACCGTCTCGTTGACGCATTCTTGACGCGGCGCGCTGTTGCGCTCAACGATGGGTTGGGCCGAAATGACTTGCGCGACATCGCTGTAGGTTTGGCTGGCTGGTGGCGCGTACTGCTGCGCTTGCGGCTGGCTTTGTCCCATCGCGGCGCTGATTGCGGTGAGCGCCAGCGCGGTTGCAAGAATTCGTTTCATGGATCGCTCCTCGTTAGGAAAACTCTGTGTGCGACGTACTTCGCCGCAGGTTGAGCAGGTTCGACTGCGTTGCGGCAAGAACGTGCCGTAAAGTGCGCAGGTTGACGACGATTTTGAGTGATTTGCCTAGCAATGACTTTTTGGCATCAACGACTGTCTGGCGGTCGTTACAGCGCAGTTATCGGATATGTCGACTAAGGTCAAAAATGGCATGTAACGACCGCATGACAGTCGATTAGCCATGAAAGCTGTATGCTCACAAGAAGCTGAGTATTGAATTGATATGCTCGCTGCTGCATTTGGAGGAACCCATGTCGTTGTTTTTTAAGCGAAATTTTTCATGACCCCACCTGTATCGTTTGCACAGGAGGTCGCAGAGTCGCGCATGTATTTGCTGCGTTTCGCGCGGTTGCAATTGCGAAACGACGCGTGGGCGGAAGACGTGGTGGCCGAAACCATGCTCGCCGCACTCGAAAAGCCGCAGAATTTTGGTGGTCGCTCCAGCGTAAAGACTTGGCTCGTCGGTATCTTGAAATTCAAAATCATCGACTGCATTCGCGCGCACTCACGCGAAGTGGCGTCGTCGCTCAACACAGATGAGGACGCGGAAATCGAGGACCTCGTGTTCACGCCCGACGGGCACCAACAGAACGAGGCCTACGAGTGGGCGAGCCCCGAGCAAACACTGCATTCCAAACAGTTCTTGGCCGTGATGGACGTGTGCATCAACGACATGCCGCCGACGATGGGTCGGGTTTTTCTGATGCGCGAGTGGATGGAATTTTCAACCGACGAGATTTGTAAGGAATTGAAGGTTTCGTCGTCCAACGTATGGGTGCTTTTGCACCGAGCGCGTTTACGGTTGCGGGAATGTCTGCAATTGAAATGGTTCGGAGATCAAGCGGCACCAGCAAAATCATGAAAAAACCTTGGGGTACTTGCCGTGAAGTCACGGCGCTCGTTTCCGCTCGCGAAGATCGCGATCTCTCTTTGGGTGAGCGCACGGTGTTGCGTTTTCACGCGTTCATATGCGGTCGCTGCCAGCGTTGGGAAGAGCAGGTGAAGTTCATGCGCCAGAGCATGCAAGCTTGGAAAAACTATCGCGATTGACGAGGAGGTGACGCGGCCGCTACCCGCGTTGTAGGTGCGGCGGAAGCTGCGAACCACGGTCATCGCGGTTTCCGCCGCTCCCGCATTGCTCGCGTCATCGCGGCGTCAAATCAGCCCTTCGCCACCGGCCGCGCCGGATCGCTGCACCATTCGCTCCAACTTCCCGCATAGAGTTTGCTGCCGGTTAGCCCCGCGTGTTCCATCGCCAGCATGTTTGCGCACGCCGATACGCCACTGCCGCATTGGTGAATGAGCTGTGCGGGCGCGCGACCGGCAAGAATCACCTCAAATTCACGCTTCAGTTCGTCGGCCGGTTTGAACAATCCGTCACGTTGATTCAATGCAAACGCGCGATTGACTGCGCCCGGAATGTGACCTGCGACCGGATCCACGGGCTCCACATCGCCGAGATAACGCTCTAACGCGCGTGCGTCGAGAATGCGACGGTTTGGGTCGGTGATAGAGGCGAGCGTGTCGGCCGCAGACAAGCGCATGTCGTCGTGCAGCGTTGCCTGAAAGCTCGCTGGCGCACGAGTGTTCGCCTGTGTTTCGATGGCACGCCCTTCTTTTTGCCACTGCGCAAAACCGCCGTCGAGCACGTAGACATTGGTATGTCCGAGCCAGCGCAACATCCACCACAGACGCCCAGCGTACATTGCGTTGCCACCGTCATAGACAACGACTTTCGACGCGTTGCCGATGCCCTTTGCAGAAAGTGTTGCGGCAAAAGCATCAGCCGTTGGCAACGGATGGCGACCGTTGGTGCCGGTTTTCTTTGCAGATAAGTCATCGTCAATCGACATGAAGATCGCGCCGGGAATGTGCCCCGCTGCGTAGGCATCGCGCCCGACGGAAGGGTTCATCAGATCATGCCGTGAATCGACGACCACGAGATGCGGGTCGTTGAGTTGGGCGGCGAGCGTGGCAGCTGAGATGAGGGGGGAGGTCATAGATAGTGGTTGGCTTTGACATCGGGCCGGCGCATTGCGCCGGAGGTGAACGAGGCGGGCAGGGCTTGCCCTAAGAAGATTTCGCCACGGCGCAAACACGGACGCGAGTACTTTTTAGAACGGCGCATCGTGCCCATCGCTCGTTGGTTTGCGTGGGGGAACGTCGTCATCGAATTCGAACGGAATATCGTCTTCTGGCGATACGGCGTAATTGGGCTCGCTCATCCCGTCGTGTTCGAAATGATCGTCTGGCGGTTCGCTATGTTTTGGTTCCGCAGTTGGAGGCGTATGCGCGCGCTGTGCTGGTGACTGACCAGCCGGCGGGGTCACTTCTGGCGCAGTCTTCGCGGGCCGTGCATCGGGGCGTGTAAATGTGCGCCCAGCTTTCATCGGTGGCGGCGGTAGTGCCGTCGGGCCATCTTCACCTGCCGCGCCTGGTGCATTTGGTCGCCGCGTTCCGAGCGCGAGAATGCCAACGCCGCCTAAGTTTTCCGGCATAGCGATCGCCGAAGCATTCGGAAATAAGCTTCCGTCTTCGATCTGAGCACGCAGTTGGCGCAGATCGGCTTCGGCCTCTTCGTCAGTCGCTGTCGCATCGACTTCAGTGTCGCGGCT
>DAINAJ010000181.1:0-5916 GCA_036733505.1 Casimicrobium sp. | reverse complement strand
TTGTCGAGCAAGATGCTGCGCAACACAGCGCCGACGCGTTCGCCCTGTGCTGCGTTTCGATCCAATACTTGCAGCAACAACCGCAGACGCGCATGCTCGGAGTACGTGGTCGGCGCGTTCGCATCCGCATTCGCGCCTGCCGTGCTGGGTGACGGACGCCGCAACCAATAGCCCACCTCCATGAGCCACTCGTTGCGCGCGCCAAGCGGCGCGGTTGGATCGGCTTGCGCCAACAAGGAGTCGAGCTGGTGGCTAGCGTCGCGCGCCGCGCGCCAGCGAGTGAGAATGTTTTGCGGCATGGTTGGCGCACCTTACGCTATGCGCGCGCAGCAGAAGCTCTAAAGGTGCAGCGCCTTCCTTTGGGAAGTGGACTGATCTGTTAGATGCTTGTGGTGGGGCAAAAGTTCAGTGTGGCTTGCTGGAGTCGTGGCGACAGCTATTTGGTTCGCATTGAGTAGCCCGGAGAAGCGAAGCGCGTCCGGGTTCTCGTGAGAGGCGAGGCAGTCATATTGCAGACTTGGATTGCGGTCAATTGCCTTGACGCGCTGCGCTTCTCAAGGCTACGTTGCTACGTAGGCCAAACCACCGGAAACAGCGCATGTTCCATCGGCACGCCCGCCGGCAATTCTTCGCGCAATCCCGCGAATTCGGGTGAGGTTTTCCACTCACGTGGTGCGTGCACGATGTCGTCGCCTAGGTAGCGTGCGCCGAAGACACGGCGGCGTGTTGCGCTGCCCGATGCGGCGTGCATCGTGAGCATGTGAAATGCGACGACGTCACCCGGTTGCAGCGCCCAGCCAATGACGCGTTCACGGTTTTCATTGAGGCTCATGTCGGGCAGGTCTTTGAGCGAGCCTTCGGGAAACCACTTCGCTTGCAGCGTCATGAACGTGCGTGGCATGTACCACTCGCCGCTGTGTGACCCCGCGAGAAATTCGAGGGTGCTTTCGCGCGGCACCGGGTCGACGGGAATCCAAAAGCTCACGTTTTGGCGACCGGCGACGTTGTAGTACGGCTGGTCTTGGTGCCAGGGCGTGCGTTGCCGCGTGCCCGCTTCTTTCACCAACAAGTGATCGTGATAAATGCGCGCGGTGCGGCTCTGCATAAGGCTTGCGGCGATTTCCGGCAAGGCCGAAGAGCGCATGATGTGTTCATACTCCGACACCCGTTGCCAGCTACAAAAATCCTCGAAGAAGCGGCCGGGATCGTCGGCGCGGCTCGCGACGGCGGCGAGCGGGCCTGGGCCCGCGAGATTTGCTTCGATGCCACGCGTGAGCAGGGAAATTTCGTCGGCAGAGAGCGCGTTACGAATAACTACCGCGCCGTGCGTGGCGTAGTCAGAAATGGTCTGCGAATCAATGTGCGTCACAGCGTGCGCTCCCAATGCTGGCCGACGAGATCGCGGCCAAATGAATGATGTCGTTCTTCGCCGATGAGCGCGAAGCCCTCGGCGACATAGATCGCGCGCGCGGCATGTAGCACGTCGTTGGTCCACAGCGTCATGCGTTGATAGCCCTTGCCTCGCGCAAATTCGATGCATGTGCGGACGAGTGTCTTGCCGATGCCAAGGCCGCGTGCCTGCGGTACCAAGATCACCATGCGCAGCTTTGCGACGGCCGCGTCTTGCTTCACCACAAACGCGCAGCCCAACCGCTCTTCGTTCGCACCGTCGCCGCGCACCGCGAGAAAGCAGACTTCACGCTCGGCGTCGAATTGATCGACGAAGTCCGCGGCTATGCGCGCCACGAACGACTCAAAGCGAATGTCCCAACCGTACTCACGCGCGTAAATTTCGCCGTGCTGACTGATGACCCAGCCGATGTCACCGGCTTGGTGGGTGCGGAGGCGAACGTCGCGTGTGTCCATCGGCGTATTGTTGCGGGGTTCGCCAATCATGGGTACTTTGGTTTATAGCTTTTGTGCGCTAACGACAGCTGGGCGACGCTTGTGGTCGAATAATTTAACTAGTTGACTTGGTCGAAAAAAAGCCGCAAATGACCATGCAAATGTCGCTAGAGCCATAAAGCTGTATGCGCCGTGCGTGAGGTTCTTCCGCTGGATTCGAGCGCCTGGCTAGTTCTGCGAACGGTTGCTACGACTTTACCAACGCATCGGTCACGCGCGCCATGATCAACGCGTCGACGTAGCCGCCCTCACGAAACGAGTAGTCGCGCAGCCGCCCTTCGTGCACAAACCCAAGCGATTCGTAGAGCTTAATCGCCAACGCGTTATCGGCGTGTACGGTAAGTTCAATGCGACCGTAGTTCGCCCAACGCTCCGCGAAATCGATGCACGCCGTCATGAGCGCGCGGCCCACGCCACGGCCTTGATACGCATGCGCGATGCCGATGCCGACCGAGCACACGTGTTTGACGCGTGGGTGGTCTGACACTGGATGCACGCCCGCATTGCCGATCACGCGGCCGTTCACTTTTGCGGCAAGTACGACCTGACGCGTGCCAACGTTTGCCGCCAGCCGGTTGCGCCAGATTTCTGTGGCGGTGTACGGGTGTTGCAGCGTGCCATTGGAGGTGCTTCGATCCGAAAACGCTCGCGCGAAGGCCTCGGCGTCATCGACGCTCGCGGGACGGATCGTGACTTTGACCGGAGGCTGTTTACACGAACGTTTGGCGACAGGCAGTGGCGCGCCGCTCGCGGGCATGACGCGCTCGTTCACGCGCGCGAGGATCGCCGCGTCAAGGTAGCCGCCGTCGAACAGCGCGGCGCGTTTCACGCCTTCTTCGACAAACCCGAACGATGCGTAAAACGCCTTCAGCGCGGCGCCAGACGCGTGCACGTTAACGTCAACGCGCCGCACCTGCAAGTAACCATCACACGCAGCGAGTGCCGCATTCACCAGCGCGCGGCCGACGCCCTTGCGCTGCTCATGCGTACGCACTGCGAGCAGGTCAATCGTAGCGCCATGCTTGCGACGGATGTAACCGCTGTAGCCGCGCAACAAAAGCACACCGACCACGGCGTCGCCCGCGACCGCGATTAGCGGCAAGTTTGCGAGGTCTGCGTATTCGCCGAGTTTTTTCTCCCAGCCCGTGACGCCAGCGTGCGGTGCGACGGACGCAAACGGCACATGCGTCGCTTCGTCAAACAACGCAGCGAGTGCAGCGGCATCACGCGTTTCCGCGCGACGAATAAGGGGGGCGGAATGTGTCATCGCGGTTCCCTATCGTTAGACACCCGCCCCTTCACGGGGCGGAGACTGCTCTCACTTCTTCTTCGCCGGCGCCTTCGCGGCCTTTGGATCTTTCGGTGCCTTTGGCTCGCGCGGCGGGAATTCAAAGCCGATTTTTACGTCGTCTTTCTTTCGTTCTTGCACCAGGAACGCCGAGAACGGTCGCTTAGTGCGCGTCGAGACGAACTTCGTGAGCAAATCGGTTTTGCCGTCGGTCAAGAGCTTCACCATTTGCTCGCGCTCAATCGGCTGCTGCAGGATCATGCGACCCGAGCGGAAATCGCACTTGCGTGGACGCTCCTTTTGCGCGGCTTGCTCGCAGATGTACGCAGTCTCTGTCTCGAACACGTTTTTGCCGCATTTCGGACATTTGCCGATCGGCGTTTGATCGCTGAAATCTGGCGGCTCGGCGTCGTTGTCGTTGTCGCCGAACGAGAACTCGATCTCCAGCGCGTCGTTCATCTTCAAGTCAGCGTTAAACGCGCGGCCAAGTTTCGAGCGGAAGCCTTCGAGCGGGCCGACTTTACGGTCGCGAATGAGCGTCTCAGCTTCTTCAACCGAAAGCTGACGACCCGCCAAAATTTTCCAGAAACCGTAGTCGCACTTCGTGCAGGCGAACTTCTTGTAGTTCTCCTTCATCGGGCTCTGGCACTTGGGACACGGCACCGACAAATCGGAGAAATCGCCGGGAATGGTGTCGCTCTCGTAACCCTTCGCGGCGGTCACGATGTACTTCGCCATTTCGACGATTTCAGCCATGAATTTTTCGCGGCTGAACTCGCCTTTTTCCATGCGCGAGAGCTGCGTTTCCCAGTTCGCGGTCAGCTCGGCTTGCGTGAGCTGAGGCACGTTCAAGCCCGACAGCAACGTAATGAGCGAAAACGCTTGCGGTGTTGGCTTCAACACTTTTTCTTCGCGCACCAAATACTTTTGCAGAATCAGGCCTTCGATGATCGACGCGCGCGTCGCTGGCGTGCCCAAGCCTTTTTCTTTCATCGCGGCACGCAACTCTTCGTCGTCGATGAGCTTGCCCGCGCCTTCCATTGCCGAGAGCAACGTCGCTTCGCTATAACGCGCGGGCGGCTTGGTTTGCAATTCTTTGGCGATGACCTCAGTTGCTTTGGGCTTCTCGCCTTTTTCAACTATGGTCAGATTGCCCGTCTCTTCGGTGTCGGCCTCTTTGCCGTACACCGCGAGCCAACCCGCGTTGACGAGCACTTTCCCTTCGGACTTGAACGCTTCACCTTCGACGCGCGTGATGCGCGTCGTTTGCTGAAATTCCGCGGACGGATAGAACACGGCGAGGAAGCGCTTGACCACGAGGTCGTACAGCTTTTCTTCGAGTTCGTTCAAAGCCTTTGGCAATTGCAGCGTCGGGATGATCGCGAAGTGATCCGAAATTTTTGTGTTGTCGAAAACGCGCTTGTTGTTCCCGCGTACGTACTTTTTATTGCGAATTTCGCGCGCGAATTGGCCGTAGCGATTCGTCTCTTCGAGCTGTTCGAGCGTTTGCCCAACGGTTTTGACGTAGTCCTCGGGCAGCGCACGGGCGTCGGTCCGCGGGTAGGTGAGTACCTTGTGCTTTTCGTACAAAGCTTGGGCGAGCGACAACGTCGTGCGCGCCGAGAAGCCGAAACGCGAGTTCGCTTCGCGCTGCAAACTCGTGAGGTCATAAAGCAGCGGCGGCGCTTGCGTCGTCGGTTTACTTTCCTCTTCTACGATGCCGAGCTTGCCTTCGCATTTGGCTGCGATGGCCTGTGCGCGAGCTTTTGCGTCGGCCTTTGCCGCGTCTGGTGTATCAAAAATACGCTCGGCGCGGGCGTGCTCGTCGTCGTTCTTCTTGAACTTTTCGTCGAACCAACGGCCCGCGTATTGCCCAGCTTTGGAGTCGAAGGTCGCGTGTACTTCAAAGTACGTGCGCGCCACAAATTTGCGAATACGCTCTTCACGCTCCACCATGAGCGCCAGTGTCGGCGTCTGCACGCGGCCTACGGTGGTGAGATGAAAGCCGCCACTCTTTGAGTTGAACGCGGTCATGGCGCGTGTGCCATTGATGCCCACGAGCCAATCGGCCTCCGAGCGGCAACGCGCCGCGTCGGCAAGCCCTTGTAACTCGGAGTCGTCGCGCAGTTTGGCGAAGCCGTCGCGGATTGAACCAGCCGTCATTGATTGCAGCCACAAGCGCTTCACCGGCTGCTTCGCTTTGGCGTGCTCTTGGATCAAACGGAAAATCAGCTCACCCTCACGCCCGGCGTCGCACGCGTTGATGATGAGCGAAATGTCTTTACGCTTGATGAGCTTTGTGACCTGCTTCAACCGGTCTGCTGTTTTCTCAATCGGCTTCAACGCAAAGTGCGAGGGAAGCACCGGCAGTTTGGCGAAAGTCCACTTGCCGCGCTTGACTTCTTCGTCCTCCGGCTCGCCGATTTCCACAAGGTGACCGACCGCCGAACTGATCACATATTGATCGTTCTCGAAGTGGTCGCCGTCTTTTTTGATGTTGCCCAACGCCTTTGCGATATCGCTGGCGACGGACGGCTTTTCGGCAATGATGAGAGTCTTTGACATTTTTTTAGTGTAACCAGAAAGTCTTACGCGACTTCCTTAACGCTTGAAACCAGCGCTGTTGAAACCCTTGAATGGCGAGCGCAAACGCTCTACCCACGCCGCTGCCAACGTCCACCCGCAAGCTGCTCGATGTCACCGGAAAGTTCGAGCATCGTCAG
>DAINAJ010000180.1:2530-5924 GCA_036733505.1 Casimicrobium sp. | reverse complement strand
GCTTGTTGAATCGCTTCGAGTATCCGCTCGCCGCAGCGCTCGGGCGCGTCATCAAATTCGGGCAGCGCTTGCACCATCGCCATGAGTGCGGTGAACCGGAGTTGCGCGGGGTCTTGTTCGGGATGCGCCTCGGAAAGCTGAATCGCGATTTCTAGCGTGTCGGTCCATTTGAGTGCGGCCATCAGTGATTCTCCCGCGCGTGGTTGATCGTGTATTTCGGCAGCTCAATCGTGAGCGGTGCGGCGGCGACTTTGACTTGGCAGGACAGACGCGAGATGGCGGTGAGGCCCCACGCGCGGTCAAGCAAGTCTTCTTCATCTTCGCTCATTTCGCGAAGCGTGTTGAAGCCCTCGCGCACGATGACGTGACAAGTCGTGCAAGCGAGCGACTGATCGCAGGCGTGCTCAATTTCGATGTTGTGATCAAGGAGCGCCGTGCACACGGAAACGCCGGGCGCAGCGTCAAACTCTGCGCCGTTCGGGCAGAGTTCGGAGTGAGGGAGGACTTTGATAATAGTCATAGGTTCGGTCAAACAATCTTGGCGATATCACGTCCAGTAAGCGCTTCACGCACCGCACGATCCATGCGACGACCCGCGAAATCTGTGCTGGCCTGATTCAGAGCTTCGGACGCGCGCACGATGGCGCGATGATCGCTGCCTTCGATGAGTGTTTTTAAGTGCGCGATTTGTGAATTGAGCGCAGCGAATTCCGTGTCGTTCAGCAGTGCGCGATCAACGGCGAGCGCGTTGGCGAGCGCCGTGGACAACGCCAGCGCATCGACACGAGCCTCCGCGAGCGCGCGCGCTTGCATGTCGGTGTTGGCTGACGCGAACGCGCTTTGCAGCATGTTCGCGATTTCGCCGTCGCCCAAACCGTAACTTGGCTTGACCGACACTTCGGCGCGCACGTTGCTCGTAGTCTCGCTCGCGCTCACGGAGAGCAAGCCGTCGGCATCCACTTGAAAGGTCACGCGAATGCGCGCGGAACCGGCCACCATCGGCGGAATGCCGCGCAGTTCAAAACGTGCGAGCGACCGGCAATCCGTTACGAGTTCTCGTTCGCCCTGCACCACATGCAACGCCATCGCCGTTTGGCCGTCTTTGAACGTGGTGAATTCTTGTGCTTTCGCCACGGGAATCGTGGAGTTGCGTGGGATGATTTTTTCAACCAATCCGCCCATCGTTTCCAGGCCAAGTGAAAGCGGAATGACGTCAAGCAATAGATGCGATTCGCCGTCGCCGGATTTGTTACCTGCGAGCTGATCGGCCTGAATCGCCGCGCCGAGCGCTACGACTTCGTCCGGATTCATCGTCGCCAACGGCGGCTTACCAAAGTGCGCTTCGAGCGCAGCGCGTACGTGCGGTGTGCGCGTTGCGCCACCGACCAACACCACGCCGTCGATGTCGCTCGCCTTCAGCTTTGCGTCGCGCAACGCGCGCTTAACCGATGCCATTGTGCGATCAACCAGCGGTTGCGTGAGCGTGGCAAAGGTGTCGCGCGAAACGTCAATCGAGCTATCGAATCCGCAGCCCCAGTTCACCTTAATCGTGGCAGTTTCGGCGCTCGTCAAAGCTTCCTTCGCAGCGCGTGATGCGGCGAGCAAATTGGCCTGTCCGGTGGGCGAGAGCGCTCGCGTCAATGCCCAAGTGTCGAACGCGTGTTTGGCAAGCAGTTCATCAAAATCGTCACCGCCCAAATGCGTGTCGCCGGCAGTGGACAGCACTTCAAAGACGCCACGCGAAAGGCGAAGAATCGACACGTCAAACGTGCCGCCGCCAAGGTCATAAATGAGGAACGTCCCTTGCGCGTGTTGATCGAGACCATACGCAACGGCGGCAGCTGTGGGCTCGTTCAAGAGGCGCAGCACATTCAAGCCAGCGAGCTTCGCGGCGTCTTTTGTCGCTTGGCGCTGCGCATCATCAAAATATGCGGGCACCGTGATCACCGCACCATAAAGCTCGCCGCCGAGGCTTTCTTCGGCGCGAGCTTTAAGCGCACGCAGAATTTCCGCCGACACTTCGATCGGGGACAACGTGCCTTGGCGCGTAACAATTTGCAGCGGACCTTTTCCATCGCCGGTCGGCGTGGTGAAGTTGTAGCGTGCTTCCGCGTCAGCGCGCAGATCCGCAATGGCGCGGCCCATGAAGCGCTTCACGGAGGTGATGGTATTGAGCGCGTCGCTGCCGCGATGCATGAGCGCCTCGTGCCCGACAACAATCGCGCCGCCCTCGGCGTATTGCACTGCGGACGGCAACATCGTGAGACCGTCACCGTCCGGCAAGCACTCGGGAACCGCGTTGCGAATCGTCGCAACGAGTGAATTCGTCGTGCCCAGATCAATGCCAACCGCAAGGCGACGCGTGTGCGGTTCAGGGCTTTCGCCGGGTTCAGAAATTTGTAGAAAAGCCATGAGGTGCCGTTAGTTCGCTACGCGCGAAATTTCAAAGTGCCGTCATTCTCGCGCAAGCGGGAATCCAGCGCGCTAGCCGCGCGAAGCGTTGATGCGTCGACGCGTCACAAAGCATCCACTTCGCCAAGCATCACATCAACCTCTTCCAAGAGCTTCTGCACAAAGCGCATCTTTCGCGCAAGCGTCGTGGCCACCTTGAAATGCTCGCCCGCATAGGCTGCCGCGAACGTATCCGCAAGTGAGCGCGACATGCCGGTCAACTCTTCATTGATGGCCTCCAGACGCTCAGCGTCTTCCTTGAGGCGCGCATCTGCGATCGCTTCGCGCCATTCCACTTGCTCCATCAAAAAATCGATGGGCATGGAAGTGTCGTTCGCGTCGAGGCCGTCAATGCCTTGTAGCGAGAGCATGTGCATCGCGCGACGCACGGGATCTTTCAACGTTGCGAACGCTTCGTTGATCTGCACTGCACGCTCCATCGCGACACGCTTGTCGGCGTCAGTCGCATTCACAAAACGGTCAGGATGAACAGCGGCCTGCAAGTCGCGATAGCGGGACGAAAGACTGGTTACATCAAGCGCAAAAGCAGGCGCGAGATCGAAAGTGGCGAAGTGGTTCATGAACGTTCTCGCTGCACGTCGGCAGCGCAACGAAATTTAGACCGTGAACGATTCGCCGCAACCGCAGCGCGCTTTTTCGTGCGGGTTGTTGAACTTAAAGCCTTCGTTGAGGCCTTCACGTTGGAAGTCGAGCTCAGTGCCGTCTAGTACCGCGTGGCTTTTCGGATCAATCAACACTTTCGTGCCATGGCTTTCAAACACCATGTCTTCCGGCAACGACTCGTCGGCGTACTCAAGTTTGTACGCAAGCCCTGAGCAGCCCGTGGTCTTCACGCCCAGACGAATACCAATACCCTTGCCACGCTTGGCAATGTATTTTTCGATGTGATTGGCGGCGGCTTGGGTGAGTGTGACTGGCATTT
>DAINAJ010000180.1:0-2430 GCA_036733505.1 Casimicrobium sp. | reverse complement strand
TGCACCTGCGATATATCGATTCCGTCCAAGTGCATATCCCAGAGCGGGCTCATCGCGCGCAGTTTCTCAACCGTGCGCTTCATCGTTGCAATCGTCGTATCTACGTCGGCTTCCGTCGTAAACCGCCCGACGGTCATGCGAATCGAGCTGTGCGCGAGTTCGTCGCTGCGACCCAACGCTCGGAGCACGTAGCTCGGCTCCAACGACGCGCTCGTACACGCCGATCCCGAACTGACCGCGACCTCTTTCACGCCCATGATGAGGCTTTCGCCTTCGACGTAGTTGAAGCTGATGTTCAGGTTATGCGGAACGCGTTGCTCCATGTCACCGTTGATGAACACTTCGGGAATGTCTTTAAGTCCGTTGTACAGGCGGTCGCGCAGCATGCGGATGCGCTCGTTCTCCGTCGCCATTTCGACACGGGCCAAACGGAACGCTTCGCCCATGCCGACGATCTGGTGCGTCGCCAACGTGCCCGAGCGAAAGCCGCGTTCGTGTCCGCCGCCGTGAATTTGCGCCTCTAAACGAATGCGTGGTTTCTTCCGGACGAACAGCGCGCCCATGCCTTTGGGGCCGTAGGTTTTGTGTGCGCTCATGCTCAGAAGATCAACCTTGACCGCTTGCAGATCAATCTCTACTTTGCCAGTCGCCTGCGCAGCGTCAACGTGAAAGATGATGCCTTTGCTGCGCGTGATTTCGCCGATTTCTTTAATCGGTTGGATCACGCCAATTTCGTTGTTCACCCACATCACCGACACGACAATCGTGTCGGGACGCAGCGCGGCCTTGAACACCTCCATGTCGATCAAGCCGTTGTCTTTCACGTCAAGGTACGTGACCTCGAAGCCCTGACGCTCCAGCTCGCGCATGGTGTCGAGCGTGGCTTTGTGCTCGGTCTTTACCGTGATGAGGTGCTTGCCTTTTTCTTTGTAGAACTGCGCGGCACCTTTGAGTGCGAGGTTGATCGACTCCGTTGCGCCGCTGGTCCAGACGATCTCTTTCGCGTCGCAGTGCACAAGCGCTGCTACTTCGTCGCGCGCTTCTTCGACTGCGGCCTCGGTTTCCCAGCCGTACGCATGCGAGCGCGACGCCGGGTTGCCGAAATGCTCTGTAAGGAACGGAATCATCTTGGCCGCCACCCGCGGATCAACCGGGGTGGTAGCGCTGTAGTCCATGTAAATCGGAAGCTTCATAAATTCAAGAACTCGGGTCAGTAGACGAAAACAAAAATTACGCAGTCATGATGTGCGGCGGCGTCGACTTGCGTAAATCTTTCACCATGTGAATCGACGGGTTCTTGCGCGCTTTGGCGTCGTCAACCAACGATTGCAGACTCACGCCTTGCAGGTAGGTGAAGATGTGCGCGTTAAGGCTCGACCAGAGGTGGTGCGTGAGGCAGATGCCCTCATCGTTGCAGTTCTTTTCGCCACCGCAGTTCGTGGTGTCGATCGGTTCGT
Organism: Casimicrobium sp.; assembly: GCA_036733505.1. Classification (GTDB taxonomy): domain Bacteria; phylum Pseudomonadota; class Gammaproteobacteria; order Burkholderiales; family Casimicrobiaceae; genus Casimicrobium. The sequence continues at coordinate 973 of DAINAJ010000180.1, read as the reverse complement.
CGACGGCAAGGATGATGTCGGAGACACTCATCGTGCCCGGTGGCTTGGCGAGGTTGTAGCCGCCGCCAGGACCGCGAACGCTCTCAACAAGCCCGTGGCGACGCAGCTTGCCGAACAGTTGTTCTAGGTAGGACAACGAAATTTTCTGCCGCGCCGAGACTTCGGCCAGCGTGACCGGCCCCTCGTGGTTAAAGAGCGCCACATCAATCATGGCGGTAACAGCGAAGCGGCCTTTGGTGGTGAGTTTCATAGCGTTGATTCACTCGCGGGGTTGACCGATCAAGCATCCATCGAAGCACCGGGATAGGCGCAGCGAGAACTTGATTGGATTAGTCGGATTATACGATATCCGACTAAATCGTTCAACCAAATATCCCGCAGCTTTGGTCGGGATTGCTTGCGCCAAATCATGCTTTACAGCTTTTGTGCTTTAACGACTACTGTACGGTCGTTACAAGCACTTTTACTAACATATCGACTAATAACAAATATTGGCTGTAACGACCGCCGGCCAGTCGTTACATGCAAAAAGCTATATCTGATGTCATACCGCTCGTTCCTCGCCTAGAATTCCACCCCATGCATTTCCGTCGCGCTCAGCAACAGCTTCTCGCCGCCATCGCCGTTTTGGTGATGACGTTTGCGTCGCTTGCGCCTGCATGGGCGGCCGTGATCAACGGAACAGCTGGCGTCGCCGGTTGGGTAGAACTCTGCTCAGCCGAAGGCACCAAGCGCGTCGCAGTGGACGCCAACGGCGACCCAGTGTCGTCCGAGACGTCCAAGCATCAAACGAGCAGCGGTCACTGCCCGTTCTGCCACTTGCAACAAACGCCCGCCACGCTCCCACCCGCGCCCGCTCCCTTAGTGCCGCAAACGGTTGAGCATGCGACGTTCCCTGCCCTCTTCTACGCCGCCACGCGGCCTTCGCACGCCTGGGCGCCTTCGCGCTCGCGGGCACCGCCGACTCTCGCCT
>DAINAJ010000179.1:0-5985 GCA_036733505.1 Casimicrobium sp. | reverse complement strand
CGATAAACATCCAACCCGCGAAGCCTTGCAAGGTTTCACCAAACCAGCCGCCGTCCTTCTTCTCCATGATCCACGCCTTCAGCACGAACACGAAGTACGGATCGGCACCCAGATCAAATGCCGTCACAAACATCGCAGCGACCACCACGCCAAACAGAACGCGGCCACGTTCGGGCGACGTATCCACCGGCCGCTGCCACAGCGCCAAATTCGCCAGCACCAGTCCGATCAAACACAACGCAAACCACATCAACGGAATCACGATCGGCACATTGCCCACCGCGGGCCCGAGCACCGTCGTGTATGTGTAGCTGCCAAAGAACCAGCCGTGTGACGACCCCATCTGCTCGGCAAACCAACCAATCGGCACAGCGAGCAAGGCAAACTGCCACGCTGCGCGCCGACCGAAAAGCTGCGACGCGCTCCAAAAGCATGAAGCAAACATCAAAAGCGTCGCCACCATGATCGCCGTCGCGGTCAAGTCAAAGCCGCGCCACGTCCAAGCGATCAGCGCGACAGATACGACGAAATACAACGCGACGACCCCGCGCCACGCTGGTTGAATACTCATGCCCGCCACTCCCCAAACCGTGTCTCGACGCGGTCAACATGCCGCCTGCAACACAGAATTGTCTGACTAATTTACGGCATCCGACCAGAAATCACCACATCAATCTGTAGGAGCGGGCTTACCCGCGATCCGCGGCAGGCTTCGCTAAACGTCTTCACACACAAAGTTGGCGTAGGGTGGCACGCTTGCGGTGCCGCCTCGCATCAACGCCGGAAACTGTTCAGGGGGCGGGATTCGGGAAGCAACCGCATTCCGTGGAACTGCAGCCCATGCAGGCAGATCGCGCAGCACGGCGTCATACGGGATGTCGCTTGTAAATGAACTTGACCCTTTCGCCCGGCTTTTTCTACTGCGTCATAATTTTCGCCATGCAAAATCCTCCGTTGCTCGAATTCGAACTCTTTCACCCGTCAAAAATTCGCCCATGGCTCGGCATCGACGGAAATGACCCCCACCTTGACTATGGCCACCTGAGTCAGGCATCTCTCTGTTTCAACGTCGGCGACCAGAAGCTATTTGAATACTCGCCAGCAATCCTCGCTCACTGGAACAAGCTCGCCGCGCTCGACGGCTTAGCCTTCGAGAAAACTCCCCCGTTTGCAGACCAAATGATGTGGCGTGTTCATTTGGATCTCACAGACGGCTTGAATCGGTTTCTCGAACCGATTCCGGATGATTTGCATTGGTGGATGATGCCGCAACACAACGCACATGGCGACCGTTGGGGCACGCTTTGCTCGCGAGCCTGGGACAAAACGGCGGTCGTTGATTGCTCCCTGCTTGCTGACAAGATTTGTGATGCCTTCGCTGGTCGCCTATTAGACTGGGATTGCTTGGTTCAGGAACCACGTATCCGTATTTGGTCAAACGAAACGGAAGTTTTCGTCAGTTGGGACAATCGAGACCGATTGGTGGATGGCATCCCGGTATGGACCGCTTCACTCGGCATCCAAGCGTATAAGCGCGACGATTTTCTCGCGGAAGTGCAGGACTTTCGTGATCGCTACTTTAACGCGATGACTAAGCAGCTGGCGCTTGTTCGTGCGGGAGCACTCAAACCGAACATCCGCACCGACGTTGATTGCGACGAAAAGCGCTTGTTGGAAGATAGAGCAATACCGCTTTCGCAGTACGTTAAGGCGCAAACGTACAACAATCCAACGGACTGGGAAGCCGTTCGAGTAGCGCTCAAACAAGCCCTCAAACTCACTGGGCTAGAGCTAAGCTAACCAAGCGCCGCCGCAATGCAGCGTGGGTACGCGTGAGCCACGCGCGAAACCGACGCCGTTCTGGATTGCGCGTCGCGAGAATTACCGCATCGAGTTGTGATGACGACCCAAGCGATCTGCTGAACCCGAATCAAGCGTTCGGCCTAAACGCGCCTCAGTGCCTTTTCCCATCGAACGGCTGGCTGGTGGTCATTTCAGCCAGTTTTTATTGATAGTCAACTTGCGAACAAAATAGACGCAAACCGCCGCCCGCTGGTCGATGGCACCGAAAAGCTGCTTCTGATCACTTCCAGACATTGAACGATGGTGCGCAGTCGGCCGTCGCTGCGTGGGCGCGCTAGGCCGATGCTTTACCGAGTCGGAGGCGGCCCACCCCGGCCCGGCAATACCGGCATCACGACTTCAACGGCTTCCGGCGGCAGCACCGTCACGTCGCCCGCACAGTTGCGCTTGGGCACATTGCTGCCCGTCACGTAACAGCGCTCGTCCTTCGCGCCCGCTTTCGCGGCGGCGGCATTGGCGGCGGGCGGCTCGCTCGCGCACCCCGCAACCACGCCCAATCCGATGCACGTCAACACTGAACACAATGCACGATTCATAGACTTACTCTGTAAGAAATTTAAGAATCCGAAGTCTAGAACGATTGAGTCGACTACGCAAAGCAATTCTCGAAGAGTTGAAGCGTGGATACCCACTCCTCCGCGCCGCGCTGGATGTTCGCCGCGTAACTGTTCATAATTACAGTATGCGCAACACCCCACCTTCTCCGCCGCTCACGCAAAAAGGTCGTGGCGCGACGCTCAACATGGCGGGGCGGTTTGAGTCGCGCTCAGCCGAGTGGTTCGACGACGGCTGGGGTGAAGACGAGGCGATCGAGCGCGCAGCCAAGCGCCCGAAAACGGTAATTCATATCGAGCAAGCGCGTTCGATCATTTCGAAGAACGAATCGCCGGACATTCGCTTCGAGCATTCGATCAACCCATATCGCGGCTGCGAACACGGCTGCGTGTATTGCTACGCACGGCCGTCGCATTCGTACTTGAATCTCTCGCCAGGGCTCGACTTCGAGACGCAGCTCTTCGCGAAGCGCAACGCGGTTGAACTCCTTCGACACGAACTGCGCAAGCGCGGCTACGTTGCGTCGCCGATTAACTTCGGGGCCAACACCGATCCGTATCAACCCATCGAGCGAACCGAACGCATCACGCGCGGGCTCATCGAAGTGCTCGCCGAATGCAATCACCCGATCACGATCATCACCAAGAGCGCGCTCGTCTGCCGCGACATTGAACTGCTCGCGCCGATGGCCGCGAAAAATCTCGTCACCGTGTTCTTGTCGATCTCGCAGCTCGACAACGAGCTCACGCGCATTCTCGAACCACGCGCGGCCACACCCGCCAACCGCCTGCGCGCAGTGCGTGAGCTTTCCAGCGCGGGCATCCCCACCGGCGTGCTGGTCGCGCCGATCATCCCGTTTATCAACGACGAATTCATCGAGCGCGTGCTCGACGCATCAAAGGAACACGGCGCGGTCGCGGCGAGCTACACCGTGATCCGCCTGCCGTACGAACTCAAAGACATCTGGAAAGACTGGCTCGCCACGCACTTTCCGGATCGTGCCGAGCGCGTCATGGAGCGCATCCGCGACCTGCGCGGCGGCAAAGAAAACGTGAGCGAATTTGGCGCTCGCATGCGCGGCCAAGGCATCTTTGGCGAACTCATCCGACAGCGCTTTCGCAAAAGCTGCGCGCGACTCGGGTTGTCTTCGGCCAATCTGTCAGCGCCTGACCTCACACAGTTCAAACCACCGCGCATTAACACGATGCAAGGACAACTGTTTTAGGGAACAGACTACGGCACCACCGCCAGAAACAAGAACACGGCAAATAACACCAGATGCACCATGCCCTGCAGCACGGTTGCGCGGCCACTCGCGAGCGTGAGCACACTCACTACGAGCGTCAACGCAAGCAACACCATTTCCTTGGCTGGCAGCCCTAGCACGAGTGGAAACCCGAGCACGACCGACAGCGCCGCGACGACCGGAATCGTCAAGCCAATCGTCGCCAATGCTGAGCCGAGCGCCAGATTCAAACTGGTCTGAATGCGGTTCGCTCGGGCCGCGCGCGCCGCAGCTACGGTTTCTGGTAGTAACACCAGCATCGCAATCGCCACGCCCACCACGGCTGCCGGCGCGCCCATGGCGCTAACGCCTGATTGAATCACCGGCGCCATTAACTTCGCGAGTCCAACCACTGCCACCAGACACGTCAGCAGCAAGCCCAGACTGATCCAAGTTTCCTGTGCTGACGGTGGAGCGGCATGGTCGTCGGCAACGCCGTTACCAGTAGTCACAGGCAAGAAGTAATCGCGGTGACGCACGGTTTGAAAAAACACAAACGCGGCATAAAGCACCAGCGACATGACGCCCGCGAACGCCAGCTGCGAGACAGAAAACGTCGGGCCGACGGTAGTCGTCGTAAAGCTCGGCAACACCAGAACGAGTACCGCAAGCGAGATCAGCACCGCGAGCGACGGGCTCGTGCTATCGACGCGAAACTCGATCTCGTGATGGCGCAAGGCGCCTAACAAAAGACAGAGCCCGACGACGCCGTTGCAGACGATCATGATCGCAGCGTACACGGTGTCGCGAGCGATTGCGCTTGCTCCCTCACCGGCCGACAAAATCATGGACACCACCAGCGCCGCCTCAATCACCGTGACGGCAAACGCCAAGAGCAGGGTCCCGAACGGCTCACCGACGCGATGCGCAACGACTTCCGCGTGATGGACAGCAGTTAGCACCGCACCGATCAAGGCCACCACCACACAGATCACAGCAAAGGTCCCCAGCGGGCGACCCCAGGCAAACGCCAGCAAGGCCACAGCCACCACCGGAATCCAGGTGAACCAACTCAATAGGGAGCGTAAAAGTGCGCGATTCATGGTGCTGTGATGCTTATTGCGAAAACGAGGTCATGTTATCGGCGTTATCAATACTCAGCGCCGCCCGCCACGCTTCGAGTTTGGCGTCGAACCGCAGCGACGCGTGCGCCGGGCTCGTGGACGGCAGCCGCGTGAAGCACAAGTCGGTGCGCGCAGCCAGCGCTTTGCAATGGCGCCGAAACGTCGACTCCGCCGTCGCCCCGTTGAAATAGATGCACTTAATCTGCGGATGCAACGATAGCAATCCCGCAAGATCGTTCGCCTCTTCGCTCGATCGCGCAATCGCCGAATCCAAACTTCCCCCGCGTTCGCACGCCGCCAACACATCCCACAACGCCACGCCCGCCGTGCGTAGCGCCGCCACACGCTCTTCGTAGGGCAACGTCGCATCAAAGCGCGCAACCGCACCCATGATCCGCCAAAACGCGTTCTGCGGATGCGCGTAATACTGCCCCGCCGTTAATGAGGCCACGCCCGGCATGCTGCCCAAAATGAGGCGCGTCGCGCCGGGCGCGATGAGGGGCGGGAAGCTGGTGACTCGCTGAGACATGGCTTGCGCAAAAGAATTAGTTTATTCCATTACGTATCGGTAGCGACACATGACGGACACCCACAATGCTCGCATGTACCAATACACCGCATTTGACCAACGCATCGTCGACGAACGGGTCGCCCAGTTTCGTGACCAGACCGAACGCCACTTGGCTGGCGAGCTCTCGGCTGACGATTTTCGTGTTCTGCGCCTGCAGAACGGGCTCTACATTCAGCGCCACGCGCCGATGCTTCGCGTTGCCATTCCGTATGGCTTGGTAAACACGAAGCAAGTGCGAATGTTCGCGCACGTCGCGCGCACGTACGATCGTGGGTACGCCCATTTCACGACGCGTCAAAACATTCAGTTCAACTGGCCCGAGCTCGGCCGCGTGCCTGACATCCTCGCTGAGCTGGCCACGGTGCAAATGCACGCGATCCAAACCAGCGGCAACTGCATCCGCAACACCACGACGGACCAATTCGCCGGCGTCGCGCCAGACGAAGTCGTGAACCCGTTGGTGTGGGCCGAGATCATTCGTCAGTGGAGCACGATCCACCCCGAGTTCGCCTATCTGCCGCGCAAATTCAAGATCGCCATCAGCGGCTCGACGAAAGACCGCGCGGCGACGTTGGTGCATGACATAGGTCTCGTCGCGCTGAAAGACGACGCGGGTCACATCGGCTTCCGCGTGATCGTTGGTGGCG
>DAINAJ010000178.1:0-6056 GCA_036733505.1 Casimicrobium sp. | reverse complement strand
TGATTGAGTTCAAAGACGGCGCCTCGAACGGCGACCAGTTTTCCTACGACGAGCGCGAGTTCCTTGCTACGCAATACGAGCTGCTGCGCAGCAAAGCCCTCGCCGAACGTGTGATGGAAACGCTGCGACTAGACCTTGACCGTAAGCGGCCGGGCGGCACAGGCTCTTCGGAGTCGTCGCCTGACGCCGAAGAGCGCAGCGACTTCATTGGAAAAATTCTCAACACACTTCGCAAACGACGCGAACCGTCGGTTAAAGATGATCAATTGCTAGACCGCGAATCAGTCGTCGCTTCGCTGCGCGGCTCGGTCACGATAGAGCCAGTGCGAAACGCGAGGCTTGTGCGTATTCACACGGATGGCAGCGACCCGACGTTAGCCTCAAGGGTCGCCAACACTTGGGCGCAAACGTTCATCTCAACAAACCTAGAGCGGCGCTTTGAGGCCTCGTCTTACGCGAAAACGTTTCTGGAACAGCAACTGGCGAAGACCAAAGAAAAGCTCGAGGAGTCCGAACTTCTTTTCAATCAGTACACGCGCCAAAAGCAAATCATCAACGTGGACGAGAAGACCAACCTCGTCGCGCAAAATTTGCAGGAATTTACTGGAGCCGTTGCCAAGGCCGAGCAGGAGAGAATTAAGGCCGAAGCTAATTACGCCGAAACAAAACGCAATCTACAAAACTCACGTGAATTGCTGGAGAGTAAGACGCTAGGATCGTTTCGCGAAGCCAAGGCGAAGTTGGAGGCTGAGTACCAGGATCAGCTAAAGATTTACAAGCCGGGCTTTCCGAAGATGCAGCAGATTCAAAGCCAAATCGACGAGCTTGACAAACGCATTAAGTCGGAAAGCAAAACGGTCACAGACTCGATTGAGGGCACCGCACGCGCTGCCTTTGACGCAGCAAAAACTCAAGAAAGCCAGCTTCGGGCACGCGCGGACGCAGCGCGACGTTCGGTCCTTGAACTGCAAGATCAAGGCATCCGTTTCAACATCCTCAAGCGCGAAGTCGACACTAATCGTGAGCTATACAACGGCCTACTCCAGCGCGTCAAAGAAGTGGGCGTTGCGGCCGGCGTTGGCACCAACAATATCTCGGTTGTCGACAAGGCAGATGTCCCACTTTTTCCTTATAAACCCGATCTCATGCGCAACGGTCTCGTCGGGTTATTGCTTGGGTTGATGCTGGGGTTGGGCCTAGCGTTCTTGCTCGAGTATTTGGACGATTCGGTAAAGTTCCCAGATGAGGTGGAACGCTACACGGGGCTAACCCTTCTCGGTGTGATCCCAAAGGTGAGTGCAAGGGATGGTGAACCAACCGACATGCTCCTCAAGGACCCGAGATCGGCCCTGACGGAGTCGTATCGATCGTTGCGTACTGCGTTGCAGTTCTCCACTTCGCAGGGCGCGCCGAGAACCCTGTGCGTCACGAGTTGCACGAAAAACGAAGGTAAAAGTACGACCGCTTACTCAGTCGCGCTGACGTTGGCACAACTTGGGCGACGTGTGTTACTCGTCGACGGCGACATGCGAAATCCATCGCTGCATAAGCTCTTCAATTCCGATCACACCGCAGGGCTTTCGAACCTTCTTTCTAGTGACGTCGACCCTATCTCGGTAACCCGAAAGACCGAACAGAGTAATCTTTTCTACATCAGCGCGGGTCCGCTTCCGCCAAATCCGGCGGAGTTGCTCTCTGGTGCCAACTTGGCCAAGCTGCTCAACCCAACGACGTCCAATTTCGACCACATCGTGATTGACGCGCCGCCGATCTTAGGCATCGCAGATGCGATCATTCTTTGCAAACAAGTGGATGCTAGTCTGTTCGTCATCGAAAGCTCTCGCACACGAAAAGCCAGCATCCGCAACGCCTTAAAGCGCCTGCATCAGGCCGGCGCGAGCCCATTGGGCGCGATACTGACCAAGTTGCCCGGCAGCGCGTCGCTCTACGGGTACGGCGCGGAATACTATTACTACGGCAACGACGCCGACGCGCCCAAACTGGCGAAGAACCAAGCGTAGCGGACATGTTCACTAGAGTGGGCCAGCTCGGAGGCGATCTAGATGCCGTTGCTGCGGGCGACGAATTGCCGGACGCGATTTGGGCGCCGCACGATCACGAGCTCGGCCCCGCACTGATCGCGGCCGCAAGCGGCAAATATGCTTGGTCGGATGTGGAGGCAAACAGCGACGACTCAGGCCCCCGCAGGCGACGCCTGGCGGCACAACGGTGCGTGGCGGCCGCAATGTTCCATCCAGGCTCAACTCACTACGCGCTGCTCGCTGCGCGCCACGATGCATCCGCCACTGCGCTCCGCGATAACTACCGACGCATGATCGCACTCGTGCACCCGGACACTCAGCCGGTTGGCTTTCCGATCGACGCGGCGACTCGCGTCAACCGTGCTTACGACGTGCTTTCAGATTCGACGAAGCGAGCCGCATACGACCTAACGCTGCAACCGGCGGTTGCGTCGCGCACCGCAACGGCTGAGGCGAAGTACCATCCGGATCGCACTCAGGGCGAGAGTGGACGTACGCCCAAGACTGCGCGTACTAGCGTTGGGCTGCTACACCGTTTTAACCTGCGCCCTACGAGGCGTAGCCTTTTATGGCTCGCTGCCGCTCTCGTCGCATCGGCCATAGCAATTGTTTACGTAAGCGCGGACACGGACCCCGGCGTCGCGCTCGTTGAGGCAAGACCAAAGCTTGAAATGAGTCAGGCAGTCGCACCAGCGCCGGCGACCGAATCGAGCACCGCAATTAACTCGGCGCCTGAGTCGGCGACCGCGACCAGTGCGCGTGATGGTTATTCGGATTCACCCGTCGTCTTAACTGGCAAGACCGCCGCACCAGCACCGCGATTGAGCACTGAGTTTTCGGCGGCGAGTCGACGCATCATCGATGAATCTTCGCCCGGCGTTGCGGCAGCGCGTGCGCTGGCGCCCGCGCCAGCGAAGGCTGCAGCGGCACCCGACGCACTTGCAAAAGCAACGCATACCCCGCAGCCGTCACTTTCCCCAGTTGCAAAACTAAACAGCCTCGCAGCGACTCCGAGCCCACACAAACCGAACGACTCTGAAATTGCCACAGTGCAACCTTCCACCGATCCAACCGGGAGCCGCGGTAGGCCCGAGCCAACCGCGACAGCTACGGCCGTGACGAACTTCGCGCAAGCTCCAGCGATTGTTGGGACGAATGCGTTAGCTGTCAGCGAAGCTTCGTCGCGCATCCGAGGCGTTGACATCGACGAGTTGCTCGCGCGTTTCGCCAGCGCTTATGAGGCCGGATCTGTGCAAGCGCTCGCTGCGTTGCTGTCCCAATCTATGCCAAATCGACGGACGGCGCTCAACGATTATGATCACGTATTTCAAGAGACACGACAACGAACCATTCGCTTCAGTCAGGTGAAGCACAAGTGGACCAACGACCGTGTGAGCACGTCCGGATTAGTCACGCTGACTACGCAAGGACACGATGGTAAGTCAACCCGTCAAGACGCGTTTTTAGAAATTGAAACCTCGCTCGAAGCTAACGCTCTACGCGTTACACGGTTGGCGAACTATGCGCAGCGCTGATGCTGGTGCGTCGTCGCCTAAACATGGCCGACGGCAACAAACCGCTTTGGCGGCAACCTGCCTCGTCGGTTTCGGTTGCGCTCTCGCACTCTTTTTTTTCGGCCAAACACCAGACCGACTAGCGCAGTCGCTCAAGGCACTGCCGGCTGATCAACAAGGACTCGCTTACGTCCGGCACCGTCCTTTTGACCCGGTCGGTTTTCTCGCGCACGGACACGCGACGGTGAGGAAGTCGCCTGAACTTGATCGCAGTGGGGTCGCCACGCTGTCGGCAGCGCTCGCACTTTCCCCTACCGAACCCAGCGCGTTGCGCTGGGCTGCACAGCGCGAGCTCAGCGCCAGCTCACCAACTCGCGGGCTGGAAGTTGCAGCAACGCTTGCGCTCGTCTCTCCGGTGGACCGGCACGCCACATTCGAACTATTACGTAGCCGGATTGGAACACCAGAATGGCGCGCCTTCTTCGAAAAAAAACTCGATGAGGCGTGGCCGCTAACGGGCGCGTTCCTTCAACACGTCTGCGCAAACGACAAAACCGTTCAATTGGTCGCGTCGCAGACGTTGATTTGGGAAGTCTCGAGCCGCCAGCCTGTGTCACCACAAACACTGTCATGCGTCGAACGGCGGTTGGTAGATGGCGGTCTGACGCCCGTGGCCTATCAAATGCGGCTGGGCGCATCAAGAAACCTGTCTCGTCGTGTCGATCACGTTTACAACGGTGGCTTTGAAGCGCCGCCAAGCGGAAGTGCCTTTGACTGGACGATAAACAGCGGGGGTGAATACCGCGACGGGTTCGTGGCCGCCATCCGAAGCGGGCTTGAGTTTGGCAATTCGGGACACGTTCTTCACGTTCGCTTTTCGGGTCAACCCATTCGTGGCGCTGCCGCAGTGCAATCCTTGGCGCTAGAACCGGGTAATTTCAAGCTGTTGTATCGAACGCGGGAGGTTGGCTTCACGTCGGCCAAAGTGCCGTTATGGACGGTTCGTTGCGCCACCACTCAACAAGTTCTAACCTCCTCGGTAGCGGAAACGGCAGACGCGACGCATGGCTGGACGACACGTGCAACGGCATTCACGATTCCAACCGACTGCGCGGGGCAGACGCTGAGTCTCGAAGCCCAAACACGCTTGTCAGCGCTCGAGGGGATCCGCGGAACCCTAGTCGTCGATGACGTTTTCATTAGCGAAGCTTCAACCGACCAGTAGCTCTTGCTGCTTGATGCCAAAAAAAAACGATTGCAGCGCATGGCCTTTCCCTTTAAACTATGTGTACATCCATCTTGTGGCTCAGAGGTAATCGCGTGAATCCAAAATCAATCGCTGTGGTAGCTGCCGCACTTCTCGCGTCAGTCGTGCCTACCTCAATGGCGCAGCAAGCCGCGGCGGCCTGCGACGATCCTGCTTACTCGAAGCGCGACACCGTCGCACAGTTGCGTGACCTGGTCGGCAATGTGTTGGTGAGCGACAAGGCTGGCATGGGTTCTGCGTCCGATAAACAGCGCGTTGGCAACAACGTGAGAGTTACGACGACTTCGCAGGCAAGCGTAGTGGTTGCCTTTGATTGTGGCTGCAACGTGACGTTGAAGCCGAACGAACGTCTTGATGTCGTCGCCGGACAATCCTGCGCTGCGGCGCTCGCCGCTGTGGCTCCCGTCGCAACCAACGTCGCGCTTGGCGCAGGCGCTGCGGGTGCTGCTACCACCGCTGGACTTTCGACTCCGCTGATCGCGGGTGGCGTAGCTGTTGGCGTAGGCGGCTACCTGCTCTATCGCGACCGTCGAAACGTGAGCCCGAACTAAAGGCTTGACTAAGTCAATCAGTGTGCTCGACAAAGCCCTAGCATTTTTGCTGGGGCTTTTTCTTTTCTCGGCCTGTTTTCGCGGGGGGAATGCACCGTTGGTGGTAAGTGCCGCGACTGTGATCGCAGCGCTTGTGTTCCTTGTGGTCGCGTGGTTGACGGTAGCGCACACCGCGCCTACCCCGGTTCGGGCTCCGACACTGCTTATCGTTGCGGCACTGCTTCTGATCAGCACTGTCGGCGCCGTAGGTTGGCTGCAATTTGACGCCGTCAGGTGGCTTGGATTTCCCGGCAGAGCGTACTACCGCGACGTTGTGCAAACGCTTTCAGAACCGCCGTTTTCGCGTGGTGCATTCGCGCTCTCGATGGATCCGCAAGGCACGGGTTACTCGATCATGGTCGCGATATCCTGTGTGGCGGTGGCGGTCGGCACCTCGCGGATTTCGGCACGGCTTCTCCGCTTGCTGTTGGGCGCGTTTTGTACTTTGGTAATTTGCGAAGCAGTACTCGGACTTCTGCAGCTGGGATTGGGCTCGCCATCGTTCCTTGCTTTTGGAGAAGCGGTCGGCGTGCATCGCGCCGCCGGCACGTTTGTCAACAAGAATCACTACGCAACGCTACTCGCGATGGCGCTCCCACTGTTGATCATGCGAGCGAGCGGTCGTCTTCATTTTGGCGTTTCC
>DAINAJ010000177.1:4498-6241 GCA_036733505.1 Casimicrobium sp. | reverse complement strand
GTGTTCGCAAGCGTCACGCCCATCTGCTCGGCAATCGCCATGAAGAGATTGTTGAACACCTCGAGCAGCACGGGATCGGCTGTGGTGCCGATTGCGTGCGCGCGCTCGGCTTTTTTCGTGCGCTCCAAAACGAGATGGTTGTGCGAGGTCACGACTGCGCGCCATTCTGGCTCGACTACTGTCGTGGCGATGGGTTCTTTGATCACGGCTGGCCCAGCGATCACGTCGCCCGACCGCAAGTCGTCGCGATAATAAATTTGCGTGGCGCGCGTTGCTTCGTCCATAAACACGCGGACTTCAGCGCGCGGCTTGAGACCCTCGGGGTGCGCTGGCAACAACGGTTCGGGTTCTTGAGCCGACTGCGTCTCGCCAATGGCTTCGGCAGCAATCGCCTCAACCACAAGGCCTCGCCCCGGCATGAGGAATCCATACCGCTGGCGATACGTCGTCTCGAACGAAGTGACAAGCGATAGCGCTGTGGTCGTTGCGGCAACGGGCAATTCGATCGTGGTATCGGTGCCGTTGTATTTCAACGCCAGCGTCTTCACGACGCGTACCTGTGAGGCGTTCAATCCCTGGGCTTCGACGTCGCCGCGTGACTCACGCGCGAGGCGTTCAAAGTCAGGCTCTAGATCGCGTAGCAGCTCCCCGCTGAGTGCCTTCTCGACGGCGGCTTGTTTAAGCGTGCGTACGTCGGCCAAACCCATGCCATACGCCGAAAGCACGCCCGCGAACGGATGAATGTAGACGCGCTGCATACCCAGCGCATCGGCCACCATGCACGCATGTTGACCACCGGCACCGCCAAAGCAAGTCAGCGTGTACTCGGTCACATCGTAGCCACGCTGCACGCTGATGTGCTTGATTGCGTTGGCCATGTTCTCAACGGCAATGCGGAGAAATCCCGCAGCAATCTCTTCGGGCGATTTCTTTTGCCCTGTGGCGCGTTCAACTTGGAGAGCGAGGGCTTCAAATTTGTCGATCACCGCGCAGGTATCGAGCGGCTGGTCGCCGTTCGGACCGAACACAGCAGGGAACAATTCGGGGCGCAGCTTGCCGACCATAACGTTGCAATCGGTGACCGTCAGCGGCCCGCCGCGGCGATACGCTGCGGGACCGGGGTTCGCGCCTGCGCTTTCGGGGCCGACGCGGAATTTGCTGCCGTCGAAGGTGCAAATCGAACCTCCGCCCGCGGCCACCGTGTGAATTTGCATAATCGGCGCGCGAAGGCGAACGCCTGCCACTTCGGTCTCGAATGCGCGCTCATACTCTCCGGCATAGTGCGTGACGTCGGTAGACGTGCCGCCCATGTCGAAGCCGATCATTTTTTCGAAGCCGGCGAGTTTTGTCACAGCCGCTGCACCAACGATGCCACCTGCCGGGCCGGAAAGGATCGCGTCCTTGCCTTGAAACCGATGCGCGTCAGTCAAGCCGCCCGAGCTTTGCATGAACTGCAGACGAACGTCGCCAAGCGACGCTTGCACCTGCTCCACGTACCGACGCAGAATCGGAGAAAGGTACGCATCCACCACCGTTGTGTCACCACGTGAAACGAATTTCATGAGCGGGGAGACTTCGTGCGAAACACTAACTTGTGTGAAACCGATTTCAAGCGCAATGCGCTTCACCGCCGCCTCATGCTGCGTGTAGCGATAGCCGTGCATCAAGCAGATCGCAACCGAGCGGAGACCATTTTCGAATGCGGTTTGCAAATCAATGCGCGCTTTAGCCTCATCAAGCGCA
>DAINAJ010000177.1:2469-4398 GCA_036733505.1 Casimicrobium sp. | reverse complement strand
ACCATTTTCGAATGCGGTTTGCAAATCAATGCGCGCTTTAGCCTCATCAAGCGCAGTCACAACATTGCCATGCGCACCAATGCGCTCGTCCACCTCAACCACGGCTTCATAGAGCAACTCAGGTAGCTCGATTTTGCGAACAAAGAGCTTCGGTCGGGCTTGATAGGCAATGCGAAGTTGATCTCGAAATCCACGCGTAACGGCCAGCAAGGTTCGCTCACCTTTGCGCTCGAGGAGCGCATTGGTTGCGACCGTAGTACCCATCTTTACCGCGTCAATCATCTCGGCCGGAATGGGCTCGCCCGGCGCCAGGCCGAGCAGGTCACGCACGCCTTGCACCGCGGCGTCTTGGTAACGCTCGGGGTTTTCAGAAAGGAGCTTGTGCGTAACGAGCGTTCCGTCGGGCTTTTTTGCAACGATGTCAGTGAACGTGCCGCCGCGATCTACCCAGAATTGCCAACCCATTTCGTTGCCTCGATTTGCTGCGTTCATAACTTCATGTGCTGAGGTAACCAAGTCACGATGGACGGAACGAAATAGATGAGCAACACCGCGCCCACCATCAACACGAACATCGGCAAAGTAACTTTGGCGATGTAGGTCAGTTCACGGCCCGTCATGCCCTGCAATACGAATAAGTTGAAACCAACGGGCGGCGTTATCTGCGCCATCTCAACGACGAGCGTGATGAAGATGCCGAACCAAATGAGATCGATACCGGCTTTTTCGACGGTGGGAAGAATGACGCCCATGGTGAGCACCACCATAGAAATACCATCGAGGAAGCAGCCGAGGATCACGTAGAAGACCATCAGAACGAGAATGAGCTGGAAGTTACTCAGCCCCAAGCCGCCGATAAATTCCGCGAGGTGGCGAGGCAAGCCAAGGTAGCCCATTGACAGCGTGAGAAACGCTGCTCCCGTTAGGATCAATGCGATCATGCAGTAGAGGCGTGTCGCGCCCATCAAACTATCTTTGAACGTTTGCCAATTCATCGAGCCCTGCACAAGCGAAAGAATCAACGAGCCGAGTACGCCCACTGCAGCGGCTTCAGTGGCCGTCGCCACACCGGAGTAAATTGAGCCGAGCACTGCCGCGATTAGTAAAACCACTGGGATCAGATGCCGCGACTCGGCGATCTTTTCCATGAAGGTGTAGTGCGTCGTCGCCGCTGGGATTTTTCCCGGATGCGCAAGCGCCCAGATCGCGATGTAGCCCGAAAAGAGTCCCGCCAATAGGATGCCTGGGATGATGCCTGCGATAAAGAGCTGTGCAATTGACGCGTTAGACGCGACTCCATAAACGATCATGATGATCGAGGGCGGAATCAACAAGCCAAGGGTGCCCGCACCAGCCAATGTTCCGATGACTTGATCGTCTGGGTAACCGCGTTTCTTCAACTCCGGTAACGTCATTTTTCCAATGGTTGCGCAGGTCGCGGCCGACGAGCCGGACACGGCGGCGAAAATCGCACAACCGATCACGTTGGTGTGCAGTAATCTGCCTGGCAAACGTTCTACCCAAGGTGCGAGTCCTTTGAACATGTCTTGTGAGAGACGCGTTCGAAAAAGAATCTCCCCCATCCACACAAAAAGCGGAAGCGCTGTGAGCGTCCAACTTGACGACGAACCCCAGATGGTGACGGCCATCGCGTCGCCAGCGGGGCGCGCAGAGAACAACTCCATGCCAACCCACGCCACACCTGCCAGTGCAAGGCCAATCCACACGCCCCCCGCAAGGATGGCGAACAGAACAACGATTAGCAACCCAGTAATTAACAGATCCATATCGTCCGCCTCTATTCGTTGTGCAGCGCTTCGGCGCTAGTGTTTTGTGCGCGCTTGCCGGTCCATTCAAGAACCAGTTCATCGATAAACGCCACGAGCAAAATTAGCGTGCCGACCGCCATTGTGAGTTGCGGAATCCACA
>DAINAJ010000177.1:0-2369 GCA_036733505.1 Casimicrobium sp. | reverse complement strand
AACGCCACGAGCAAAATTAGCGTGCCGACCGCCATTGTGAGTTGCGGAATCCACAGCGGGGTCGCGTCGTTGCCAGTTGAAATATCGTTGAACTGGTAGGACTGGAAGCAAAGCCTTGCGGAATACCACGCTAGTAAGGCAGCGAGCACAACAGCAACGGCCAACGAGCCAAGCTCCATCCATCGACGTACCCGCGGTGAAAGCGCCTGCAGCACCAGCGTGACGCGGATATGTTCCCCTTTTTTAAGCGTGTGTGCGAGCGCCAAAAAGCCCGCGCCCGCCATCATGTACCCCGCGTACATATCGATGCCGGGAACATTGAAGCCTAGGACGCGGCTGGTGACCGACATCAACACGGCGATCAGCAAAAGCACCATAAACAATGCGGCGAGCGCAGCCGCGCCATCGTAGAGTCGATTTAGAAGTGGTCGCACTGGGTCCCCCGCTGCGAAAGTTCGGAATGAAGCCCCAACGCCGATGCGCCGAGAGCCAAGTTGCGCCCGCCGTTGCAGCGGGCGCGTAGTCAGTCGTTGGCTGAACTACTTACGGTATGCGTCGACCAACGCTTGCCCATCAGAACCGGCCTTCTTGAGCCAGTCTGCGAGCATCGTGTCCCCGACTTTCTTCATGTCGGCCTTGAGTTGTGCCGAAGGCGATGCAATCGTCATGCCGTTTTTCTTGAGCAAATCAATGTACTCAACGTTCTTGGATTTGGCGAGCGCCCAACCGCGCACTTCTGCGTCCTTGCCAGCTTTGAGGAGCGCATCTTGCGTGGGTTTATCGAGCGCATCAAACGCTTTTTTGTTGATGAGAACCGCGTTTTTCGGGAGCCACGCTTGCGTGTCGAACCAGAATTTCAGATGTTCGAAGGTCTTGGTATCGTAGCCAGTAGAACCCGACGACATGTAGCTTTCAACAACGCCAGTAGCCATCGCTTGCGATAGCTCGGCGGCCTGCACCGTGACGGGTTGCGCGCCGACTAGTTCGGCAATCTTCGCCGTGGACGGGCTGTACGCGCGCCATTTCACGCCCTTCAAGTCAGCCGCAGAGTTAATCTGTTTCTTCGCGTAAATGCCTTGTGGTGGCCACGGCACTGTGTAGAGCACCATGATGCCCTGTTCGGCTAACTTCTTATCCAGAAATGGCTTTTGGGCAGCGTAAAGTTTGGCAGAAGCCTCCCAGCTGTCCGCGAGGAACGGTAAGCCATCAACACCGAAGATAGGCCACTCATTCTCAAAATTCACCAACAATACTTCGCCAGCTTGAGCCTGCCCGCCCTGCACGGCACGCTTAATTTCTGGCGCTTTGAACAGAGCAGCGTTTGCGTGAACGGTAATTTTCAGTTTTCCACCTGTGGCTTTGTCCACGTCGTTGGCGAACTGCTGAATATTTTCGGTGTGATAGTTTGAGGCTGCATAGGCTGTCGGTAGATCCCACTTGGTCTGGGCCATGACCGTGCCCGCCATCAGCGAAGCGGCCACAGCGAGCAATCGAAAACTTGGTTTCATGTCGTACTCCGAAAGTTGAATTGAACGGTGAAAAAAACAGAACGAGTGGTCCAGCGTGCAATCACACCGAAGTACTCGCAAGAACTTGAAGCCCCATTGTCGCGCGCTCCAGCTACGAACCACCCTCTGGAAGCCCCTAATTGCGAACCAATGGCCGGTAAATTGAAAACGCGATTTCCGCGAATAATACGTTTCTTTGATAATTTGTCAACAAATTATCTACATAGAAGCAGCGGCACGCGAAGCTTGATCGTACAAACCAGAAAGCAAGCGCAAAAATGACGCCGTTTCCGACAGCGACTGACCGCTGATGCCTTCGCGCACTAAACCGTCGGTCAAACATTGCTCACGCACAACACGATAGCGTTCGCAAATTTCGATCCCCGCTGCGGTGGCCTGATACACCGATTCCTTGCCGGAGCGTGCGCTTTCGATTAGCCCCATTGCTACCAGTTTTTTAAGCGCGTAGGTCACGACGTGCGTGTCCTCAACGTTCAGCACGAAACAGATGTCAGCAAGCTTCTTGGGGCGTTCTCGATGCACCACGTGGTGTATCACCAGCACTTCCATCGGTGTCATGTCTTTCATGCCTGCCGCAGCCATGCAGCGGACCACCCACCGATTAAATGCGTGCTCGGCGATGATGAGGCCATATTCAAACTGCGACAGCTCCGGGCGTGCGCCTTTGGCGAGATGCGCGCTGGACACGATAGCACTTGCAGCAAATGGAGCGGGAGGGACAGGGGCAGGCGTGTCGACTGTTCTTTTTGAGGTGCGAGACATAGCGGCGAATATGCATAGCGTCGGATAATCTCGCACTATAGTGGAAGCCATCGATAACTCAATCCTCTCTGAACAGCC
>DAINAJ010000176.1:3476-6290 GCA_036733505.1 Casimicrobium sp. | reverse complement strand
ACGCCGCTGGTGATCGCGGGCATGGTCGCGGCGGTGCTCGCTGCGAGCATGTACGCCGCAGCGTCGTTTCTGATCCAGCGTTACTTGACAGGCGAATCGGGCTTGCCGGGTGCGGCGGGCATGTTGTGGGGCGCGACGATGTGGCTTGTCGTGCCGGGGCTCTTCTATGCGCCCGAGGCCATGCCGACGGTAAACGCGTGGGGGGCGGTTTTGGCGCTGTCTGTCCTCTGTACCGTGCTCGGCTATGGCATGTTCTTTCACCTGATCAAAACCATCGGGCCGCAACGCGCGTCGTCGGTGGCGTTTTTATTCCCGGCGTTCGCCGCGTTTTGGGGCTGGCTGATTCTCTCGGAACCGATTACGTTCAACATGATTGCCGGCATGGCACTGGTGCTTGTGGGGACGGCGCTCGTCTCTATGAGCGCGTCAAAAACCGGGCCGACAACAACGTGGGAGCGACTGCGCGACACACAGCTTGTGCCGTTTCTATTTGCGGCGCTGCCACCGTTGCGTCGCCTGATCGCAAACGTCGTGAGTCGCAGCGCACGTCTCTATCGAAACGAAGCCGACGCCGTGCGCCAACATGCACGCACGTTACTGCCCGACTTGACCGATACAGAGCTTGAAACCGCAGTCGCTGACCATCGCTTCACGCGGCTAACCGATCACGCCGATATGTGGATCTACAAACTTTGGGGTACGCGTTGGTACGACAAGCACATCGTGCTTGACGCAAAGCACGACGGTGCGTTTCAACAGGGTTTCTACCTTGGTTATCACTTTGGTGGCAGTTGGTGGATCGCTGCGTTTCTGCGCGAAAGAACTCTGCCTACAGCGATTCTGTTTTGGGATTCGGCGAAGCCACAAGCATGGATTGCGAGATTGATGCATCACATCACGCACTGGCGCGTGAATACGATTGGGCGGTTGCTCGGTGTGCCGCAGTTGTTCACCAATACCGAAGGCGTGTCGTGGCAAATTATCCGGAACTGGCGTAACGGCGTGTCACTCATCGCAATGGCCGACGTTCCGCCACCGTTGGTGGACCGCACGTGTACCGTTGAATTTTTTGATCGACCTGCAGAATTTCCTCCGAGTTTGATTGAGCTGGCGCTGCGACAAAAGAAACCAATCTATATGTTCAAAGCCGAATGGGATCGCGCAACGATGCGACCCATCATGCAGGTTCGCCAAGTGGTCGGAGAGAACCACGAACTGGTGTTGCAAGAGTTCGTCGACGAACTCGAATCGATGATTTGCCGCCGTCCTGGTGCGTGGCATTTGTGGGGTGACGCAACGTTGTTTTTCAGACAAAGCTGAACGCGCACGCGTAAGGTGCAATTGCTGAAACCGTTTGACGCAGGTCAAACACGTCCGGCGCACGCAGTAGCAGACTGGCAAGTTCTGTCACCAAGTCTGGAGAGCGCATGGCCGTCAAAAGCACCACCCGTAGTCGATCAACTACCCGTCCCCAATCGGTCGCGTCAGTCGCCAAGAAAGTGCGCGGCGACAAAGCGAGTGCAGCCGTCCGGCCTGCTGCGCGCCGAGCGGTTCAGGGAGACACGGCCCCGAACTTCGCACCTGATGCGTTGGCCAAATTCACCGCTCGTGAAGCCGCCAAAGGCGCGGAACTAACGGAAATGTCGGCGTTGCAATCGGTACTCGACAGTCGGCAGAAGGGCGCAGAAAAAGCCAAGGCACTGCGTGCGTTGCTGGAGGGAGCGTCGAACGACGACCTCGCGGCGATTCAGAAACGACTGCTTGGGGCAGAGCGCGATGGCGGCAAGCTCGCGAAGCTTGATCCCGACCAGGAGCTCGCCGAAAATTGGCGCGACGGCGGCTACCCGTACAAGAACCTGATGCTCCGCCGCAATTACGAGCGGCAAAAGTATCAGTTGCAGGTGGAACTTTTGAAGCTCCAAGCTTGGGTGAAGGCGACGGGCCAGCGCGTCGTGATTTTGTTTGAGGGTCGTGATGCGGCGGGGAAGGGCGGCACCATTAAGCGCATGATGGAGCACTTGAATCCTCGCGGCGCGCGCGTGGTCGCGCTCGAAAAGCCGACGCCGACCGAGCAGGGCCAGTGGTACTTCCAACGCTACGTGCAGCACCTGCCTACCGCTGGCGAAATCGTGTTGTTTGATCGCTCTTGGTACAACCGCGCAGGTGTTGAGCGGGTGATGGGGTTTTGCAGTAGCGAGCAATACGAAGAATTTATGCGACAGACGCCTGACTTTGAGCGCCATCTTGTGCGCAGTGGCGTGCATCTCTTCAAGTTTTGGTTTTCAGTGAGCCGCAAAGAGCAGCGCCGTCGATTCAAGGAGCGCGAAAATCATCCGCTCAAGCAGTGGAAGCTCTCGCCAATTGATAAAGCTTCGCTCGACAAATGGGACGATTACACGCGCGCCAAAGAGTCGATGTTCTTCGAGACGGACACCGCCGACTCGCCGTGGACGGTGATTAAGAGCGATTGCAAAAAGCGCGCGCGACTCAATGCCATGCGTTACGTGTTGTCGAAATTGCCATACACGAGCAAAGACACCAAGGCCATCGGCAAGATCGACAGTTTGATCGTAGGGCGCGCGCACGTTGTGTACGAGCGCGGCGAGAAAACGGCACCTGCCGTAGCGTCGGTCGACTAGTGAGACGGCGGCGGCGGACGATGCCGCTCTAGCTCGCGCCGCAGTGCCGTCACCTCGTTTCGCACCGTACGAATCTCGCGCATTAGTTCATGCTCGATCGCGCGCTCCTCTTGTTCCACATCTTTTTCGACAATGAGCGCGGCGACCGAAGCGGTGACGAGAGAGAGCACCGCTA
>DAINAJ010000176.1:0-3376 GCA_036733505.1 Casimicrobium sp. | reverse complement strand
TCTTTTTCGACAATGAGCGCGGCGACCGAAGCGGTGACGAGAGAGAGCACCGCTAGGCCCAGCATGACCACCACCACGGCGAACGCTCTCGATGCATGCGTTGACGGCACCAAGTCGCCGTAGCCCACTGTTGCCGCCGTGGTGAACGCGAGCCACAACCCGTCAGATAGCGTAACCACGCGTGGATCGAGCACCCAAAAGCCGAAGCCGCCGACGAACAAGATAAGCATTGAAATGCCGACCGAGTACCAAAGTCCTTGGCGAACTAGTATGCGACGGCGCCGAGGACGTGAGCTCATAGAGAATAGGCTGCGGGTAAAGGGGCACGAATTGCAACACACATCGTAGACGAGCGCCGAAGCGTTCGATGCGAGCGACGTGCGCCGGTTTGACGTGCATCAACTCACAGCGAGGCGACAATGGTCGCGCGTAACAGTGACACGAAAATAGGAGGCTTACTATGAAACTTGCGTTGCTTTCCGATATTCACTCGAACATTCAGGCGTTTGACGCTTGCGTGGCAGACGCGCGCGCGCGCGGCGCAACGCAGTTCGCGTTCATCGGTGACTACGTGGGCTACGGTGCGAACCCTAGTGAAGTCGTCGACAGAATTATGGCGATGGTTGACGACGGTGCGGTGGCGATCATCGGTAATCACGACGCGATAGCGTGCAATCCGCCCGCTGCGCCGAGTGATGTTTTAGGGGAAATGACCGCGGCCTGGACCTACGATCAACTGAGTGCAGAGCAGCGCAAATTTTTGATTGAATGTCCGAGGATACACGTGGACGGGAACGTGTTGCTCGTGCACGCTACGGCCGACGCGCCTGAGCGCTGGCACTACGTACGCGATGAGCGCAGCGCCGCCGACAGCCTCAATGCCGCCGTCAAGATAAGCGACGAAATTCGCTATGTGTTTGGCGGTCACGTGCACCGACAGACGCTCTATTACCAAGGGCAAGGGCGCGGATTGATGGCATTTGCGCCCACGGCCGGCGCAGCCGTTCCGGTGTCGGCGCATCGGCGCTGGATCGCAACCATCGGCTCGGTGGGACAGCCGCGCGATGGCCGCACCGATGCGATGTATGCGCTGTTTGACCGGGAAAAGGCGCAACTCACCTTCACGCGCGTACCGTACGACTATGGTTCGGCCGCCGACGCGATTCGAGCTGCTGGTTTGCCGGAATTTTTTGCTGATCGATTATTGAGGGGCCAATGAAGTTACTGGAGCCGGGCGAAACGCTCGACGGATTTGTCATAGAGGACTGCGTGCACTCGGGCGGCATGGCCCACATCTACAAGGTGAAATACGCCAACGGCTTAGCCGATCCCGGCTTTCCAATGGCGATGAAAATTCCGCGAATGACCGCGGGGGATGGTGCGGAAAACATCGTCGGCTTCGAGGTCGAGCAGGAAATTTTGCAAGCGCTCACGGGCCCGCACGTGCCGCGATTTGTCGCGGCGGGTGACCTGACGCGGGTTCCGTATTTGGTCATGGAATACATCGTGGCGAAGCCGCTTGATCATTGGCTTGGGCAGGCCAAGGAAACCGGCGAGCGACCATCGCCCGAGACGATCGCCAAGCTCGGCGTTGCGGTGGCCAAGGCCACACACAGCCTGCATCGGCAAAACGTTGTGCATCAAGACATGAAGCCCGCCAACGTCCTCATTCGTGATGACGGCTCTGCGTTGTTGCTGGACTTCGGCCTGAGCTATCACGGTCATTTTCCGGATTTGCTTGCCGAGGAATTGCGTAAGGCGATTGGCTCGCCGGTGTGGATGGCGCCGGAGCAAGTCGTTGGCGTTCGCGGCGACCCGCGCAGCGACATTTTTGCCATCGGCGTGATGCTGTATGAGTTGGCCACGGGCGAATTGCCGTTTGGCGCACCATCAACGACCGGCGGTTTGCGCCAGCGTTTGTGGATGGATCCGCCGCCGCCTCGTCGCCACCGACCGGATCTTCCACCGTGGTTGCAAGAAGTTATCCTCCGTTGCCTTGCGCCAGAGGCAGCGCAACGTTACCCGTCGGCCGCGCACTTGGCGGTGGACTTAAGTAATCCGGACCAAATCAAGGTTACTGCGCGCGGAACCCAGACCGAAGGCACGTCGTTTCGCGTGCATTTCAAGCGCTGGATCAAGGCCGCAGGCATGTCGTATCAGCCGAGTCCATTGCCCACCGAGCAGATTGATCAGGTGCCGATCGTGATGGTGGCGGTGCCGAATAGAGATGTAACCGATGCGACCCTGTATTCGCTGCGTGTTGCGGTGAATCGTTCGCTAGGCACGCGACCCGGCGCGCGGCTGGCTTGTGTGACGGTGATTTCATCGTCGGAGACGAGCGCGAGCGACGCCAGCAAGAGCGAGTCACGGGTGCATACGCGCTACCTTGAAATGCTCAAGCAATGGGCGCAGGGCATCGAGATGGGCTCACACCAAACGTCGTTTCACGTCATTGAATCAGGCGACCCGGCCGAAGCATTGCTAGCCTACGCGCGCGGAAACCACGTTAACGTGATGGTGCTCGGTGCCGCGACACACGGGCTTAAATTGCAGCCATTTATCCCCACCATTCCGATCAAAGTCGCAATGGAAGCCCCCTGTACTGTCATTTTGGTGAAGCAGGAGCTGCCATTTGCGCAACTAGGTGCTCCGGACTGAGCTTTCTGAAATAGCCAGCATCAGCGAAACAATAAGAAAACTCTTACGAATTGCGCTACGATACGCATTAGTAAAAGTTTCTTTCGTACGCGTCGGTCGTGGTTCTGCATCGGCCAAACTCCCGCGCGGCCAACATGTTCAAGCTCTTCCAAAAATCTCCTGCTGACGCGCCGCAAAGCAGTGTTTCGACGCTCGCCGAGCAGACTTTCATCACTGAAGCGCTGCTGTCTGCTGCGGAGGCACTGATCGGTAACCCGCAACCAGAAACGGTTGCGCGCAGCTTCTGTGACGGCATCGTCAACGCTTCGCCGAATATCTGTTTGGCGTGGGTGTGGTTTGGTGATCCTCGCGTAGAGGTCATGCAGCCTCAGGTCGCGGTCGGCCACGCTATGGCCAACGTTTCCACACCCCTCATGGTGGATGCCGAGCTGCTGTTCCCAGCCGGTGCGCCGCCGCCTGGTGGATTGCGCACGCAAACGAGTGAGCTTTCGACTAATTCGATGCATGCGTCGATTCGCGAAGCGGCGTCGCGATACGGCGCTCGCAGTATGTTGATCGCCCCGATTTCCAGGGACGTGGACGAGCGCGGTTTGGTCGCGTTTTACGCCACGCGACCCAAGTATTTCGAAACGATGGGCGTTGGCCTGTTCGACAGCGTCGCCCGGTTGCTGCACACTGTGCTCGCCCATGCACGCAACAACGCGCAGCGCACACCCGC
>DAINAJ010000175.1:4156-6294 GCA_036733505.1 Casimicrobium sp. | reverse complement strand
AAAGCACCACCCAGCAGTCGCTCCATGCAAAAAGCCGTTATCTCTTTCCCCAGTGCCGTGTTGTTTGATTTCGACGGCACGCTCGTCGACAGCGCGCCCGACCTTGCTGGCGCGGTTAACGATTTGCGTGTGGAGCGCGGCCTGCCGCTGTTGCCGTTCGAAACCTTGCGCCCGTATGCCACTTACGGCGCGCGCAGCTTGCTCAAAGCGGGACTGGGCCTCACCGCCGAACACGCCGAATACGCGGCGACGCGCCTGCGCTTTCTCGAAATTTACGATGAACGCAAACTGCGCCACTCAAACCTTTACGACGGCGTGTTGGAACTGCTGATCGCGCTGGAACGGCAACGCATTACATGGGGCATCGTGACCAATAAAAACACGCGGCTGGCCGAACCGATGATTCACGAGTTGCTTCGCGACCGCGCATTCGCGCCTGCCGCAGTGGTCTGCGGCGACACCACGCCCACACCGAAGCCGCACCCCGCCCCACTGCTGCTGGCAGCGAGCCACGCGAAGATTGATGTGGCAACCTGCTGGTATGTAGGCGACGGCGAGAGCGACGTTAAAGCGGGACTCGCAGCAGGAATGACCTCGGTGCTCGCCACCTACGGTTATGTGCCAGATCTCGCGCACGCCCGGACTTGGGGCGCGCATCACGAAATTGATCAGCCTTTGGATTTACTCGCGCTGCTCAGTTCGGCGGCCTGACCACAGCCCACCGGCGCATACACCCAACGGCGGGGCGCGCCTTTACGCTCGCCCTCGACCACAACGGACGCGCCCTGCCCCACGCGCGCCAACACGTCGGTCACGATGGCGTCTGACGAACGCAACGCCGCGCCGTCCACACGCGTCCACACGTCCCCGTCCTCAATCGCAAACATCGCCGTCGTTCCACCCGTGCCCTTGGCGCGAATGCCGCCGCTTGGGCCGGGCAACACATCGAACATGCGTGCGAACGTGGCCTTCTCCGCGCCCAAAGCTTTCACCACGCTCGGTTCAATAAAAATCGCCGAGGCGCGTTCGGTCGCGTTCAGCCGACAGGCAATGGCGCCGGCAACAGCCTTGGCGGGCGCCACCGCGCGCGGCGGTAACACCGACAGTCGCACCTCGCCCGACGCGCCGGTCATCGTCACTCCATCGCGCTCAATACGACGAACCTTTTCGCCGGTGGGCAGCGCGTCACCCACTTGCAGCGACAGCGTTCTGGCCGCCGCACCGACGCCATTCACAAAGTACGCGCGCTCACCAGCAACGCCTACAAGCTTCGAATTGCCCACCGCGACATTCGCGCCGACAGGTGCTGCGCCAACATTGGGTGGTGACAACACAAACGGCGACCACGGCGTCAGTAGGGACGTTTTGTTATCGGCCCACACGCCCAGCATCAACGCCAGCGCCCAGCCAAAAAGTGCCGCAGCAAGGCCCGCGAGCACGGGGGTAGCGACAGCCTCCCACCTATAATTGCCGGTTGCCAAATGCTTCACTTTGCGTTGTTTCCCTTGAGTTTTTTAAGGTGCATCCGACGATTTTGCCTTGAATCCTTATCTCGACCAGCTCAACGAATTCACGTTCACGCGCCTAGCTCGCCTGCTCTCCACCGTGCAGCCGCCGCAGAACCTGAAACCCATCAATCTCTCGATTGGTGAGCCGAAGCACCCAACCCCGCAGTTTATTCGCGATACGTTCGCGCAAAACACCGCTGGCCTCGCGCAATATCCACCCACCAAAGGCTCGCTCGAACTCCGCAGCACCATCGCCGATTGGGTGAAGGCGCGCTACCACCTGCCAGAGCTCAATCCGGAAACGCAGCTGCTGCCGGTCGTCGGCACCAAAGAAGCGATCTATTCGTTCACGCAAACGGTGATCAATCCGCGCGCGGCGAACCCCACCGTTCTCGTGCCCAATCCGTTTTACATGGTCTACGAAGGCGCGGCGATGCTCTGCGGTGCGCATCCGTACTACGTGAATCTCGACGCTTCCACTGGACGATACGCGTGGGATGCGATTCCGGAATCAGTGTGGCGCGACGTACAGCTCGTGCTCGTTTGCTCGCCCGACAATCCTACGGGATTCATCACTTCGCGCGAGCGCTGGCAGTGGTTGTTCGAGCAAAGTGATCGCTACGGTTTCGT
>DAINAJ010000175.1:0-4056 GCA_036733505.1 Casimicrobium sp. | reverse complement strand
ACCATGTCTGAAGCACTACAAACCATCATCGACGGCGCTTGGGAAGACCGCGCAAAACTCTCGCCAGCGAATGCTCCGAAGGACATTCGCGACGCGGTCGAATCGGTCATTTCTGATCTCAACAAGGGCCGCAAGCGCGTTGCCGAGAAAATCAATGGCGAATGGGTCACGCACCAATGGCTGAAGAAAGCCGTGCTGCTTTCGTTCCGACTCAAAAACAACGAAATCATCCAGTCGGGTGACCTCGCGTTCTTCGACAAAGTGCAAACCAAGTTCGCGCACATGAGCCCCGAGCAAGTTGCAGCGGCTGGCGTGCGAATCGTGCCGCCCGCCGTGGCGCGCCGTGGCAGCTATCTTGCCAAAAACGTCGTGCTGATGCCGTCTTACGTCAACATCGGCGCCTACGTCGATGAAGGCACGATGGTTGATACGTGGGCCACCGTCGGCTCCTGCGCGCAGATCGGTAAAAACGTACATCTCTCTGGCGGCGTCGGAATCGGCGGCGTGCTGGAGCCGCTGCAGGCGAACCCCACGATTATCGAAGACAACTGCTTTATCGGCGCACGCTCGGAAGTCGTCGAAGGCTGCATCGTCGAAGAAAACTCAGTACTCGGCATGGGTGTCTACATCGGCAAGAGCACCAAGATTTACAACCGCGCGACGGATGAAGTTACCTACGGCCGCGTGCCTTCCGGCTCAGTGGTCGTGGCCGGCAATCTGCCCGCCGCTAACGGCAAGTACAGCCTGTACTGCGCGGTGATTGTTAAGCAAGTTGACGCGCAAACGCGCTCCAAAACCAGCATCAACGATCTGCTACGCGGCGACTAATTTTCGTCGTCCATAGTCGCCACTAAAGAAAGTACCACCGCATGTCCGTCCCCATCAAAACTCCAGAAGACATTGAGGGCATGCGCCATGTTGGCCGCAAAACCGCAGAAATTCTTGATTTCATTACGCCGCACGTCGTTCCCGGTGTGACCACGGCTGAGCTTGATGCGTTGTGCCACTCGTTCATCGTTGATACGCAAAAGGGTATCGCGATCAACGTAGGTTACGGCCCGAAACACAACCCGTTCCCTAAGACGATTTGCACGTCGGTGAATCACGTCGTTTGCCACGGCATTCCGAGCGACAAAAAATTGAAGGACGGCGACATCCTCAACATTGACGTCGCGATGGTCATCAACGGCTATCACGGCGACACCAGCCGCATGTTCTACATCGGCAAACCAAGCATCGCCGGCAAACGGCTCACCGAGGCAACCTACGCCGCCATGTGGCGCGGCATTCGCGCCGTGAAGCCGGGCGCGCGATTGGGTGACATTGGCCACGCGATTCAAAGTTACGTCGAGCCGATGGGCTTCTCCGTCGTGCGTGATTTTTGCGGCCACGGTATTGGCAAGGTCTATCACGACGAGCCACAAGTCACACATTACGGCAAACCGGGCACCGGCATGATTTTGTTGCCGGGCATGATGTTCACGATCGAACCGATGATCAACATTGGAAAATTTGGCGTTCGCATTCTGGCCGACGGTTGGACGGCTGTGACTGCAGATCACAGCTTGTCTGCACAATGGGAGCACACGGTCCTCGTTACCGAAACCGGCTACGAAGTGACGACGCTCTCCGACGGCAGCCCGCCGCCGTCGCTCATTTAACCGTGTCACATCCAGCAGCCGTGCCAATGCAACCGCTTGCCGAGCTGCGCAAAACTTATCAAGCGCATCGCGCATTGATATTCGATGCACTGCAATCGCCAGAGCAAGTGGAAGCAGCGCTCAAAGCGCACGCGTTCGCGGTTGACGACGTACTCATTCAGCAGTGGCAGAAACACGGCTTAGATCGCCAACCGCTCACGCTAATGGCGGTCGGTGGCTACGCGCGTTGCGAGTTGTTTCCGCATTCGGACGTAGATATTTTGTTGCTGCATAACGGTGCAGATGTCGCAGCCATTGCAGGCATTGAAACTTTTCTTAGTGAGGCCTGGGATTTAGGTTTCGACGTCGGGCACAGCGTGCGAAGTGTTGAAGAATGCATCTCGGAGGCTGCGGCAGACGTCACCGTGGCCACCTCGCTCTTAGAGCGCCGCCCGATCGTTGGCGACGCGGGCAATCCGCTGGCACTGGATCAACGTTGGCAGCAAGCGTTCGACGTGGATCATTTCGCCAAGGCGAAGCGCTTTGAGCAACAGCAACGCTACGCGCGCTTCGAAGACACGGCCTATAACCTAGAACCGAACATCAAAGAAAGTCCAGGTGGCCTCCGAGACGTGCAGATGGTGTTGTGGCTCGCCCGTGCGATAAACCGGGCCGATTCGCTCGATGCGCTAGTGGCGCAAGGCTTCATCAATCGTACGGAATGCGCGATTTTGAGCGGTGCTTATGCGCAGATTAAGTTCCTGCGTGCGCACTTGCATTTGCTCGCCAAGCGCCGCGAAGATCGCCTCGTGTTTGAGTTGCAAAACGGCTTAGCAGAACGATTGTCAATCACCGCTGCGAGCGGGCTGCGGGCGAGCGAAGTGCTCATGAAGCGTTATTACCAGTCTGCGCGGCAGTTGCGACTTTTCAATGACATCTTGATCGACGCTCTCACCAGTAACCGTAACGCCCTCAAAACGGCAATCGTCGGCACGCCGTTTTCAATGTGCGAAGGCAAGCTTGATCTCACAACACGCGGATCGAATCTCACCGCGCTTGCAACGCTTCAAGCGTTCCGTTTGTTGCACCAAGATCGCACCTACACGAGCTTCAGCTCAGAGTTGCGCCGCGCGATTTTGCGTGCGGTCGCATTGCTGCCCGACGACGCGTACGACACGTCTGAATGCTTAGAACTTTGCGCAAACTTCTTGCGCGAAGGGCATGGTGTTTATCACGCGCTCAAAGCGATGAGCGAGTTGGGCGTCCTGGGCAAGTTGATCCCTCCGTGGCAGCGTATCGTGGGGCAAATGCAACACGACTTGTTCCATGTGTATACCGTTGACCAGCATATTTTGATGGTGCTGCGAAACATGCGTCGCTTTGCGGATCCTGTCCATTCGCACGAATACCCGCTGTGCAGCCAGCTCATGCAGGAATTCCCCAACCGCGAGTTGCTCTACCTAGCGTGCGTTTTTCACGACATCGCTAAAGGTCGCGGCGGCGATCATTCGACGCTCGGCATGGATGACGCGCGCTACTTCTGCTCAAAACTAGGCTTATCGACGGAGCACGTGGAGCTGGTCGCGTGGCTTGTCGAGCATCACCTCAGCATGTCATCTTTCGCCCAAAAGCGCGACATCGCGGATCCGGCCGAAGTACGCGAATTTGCGCGTATGGTCGGCACCGAAAAACGTTTGCTCGCGCTCTATCTACTGACTGTCGCTGACATTCGCGGCACCAGTCCGAAGGTGTGGAACAACTGGAAAGCGCGGTTGTTGGAGCAACTGTTCCGCGCCACTCGCTCCGTGCTCAACGCTGCGGGCGACACAAGTGTGTTCGACGTTTTGGCCGATCGCCTTGTCGAATCGCGGCGTTTGCTCGCGCTATATGCCGTCGATGTTGAGCGCGCGGAAGCGTTCTGGCGCACGCTCGATTCGGTGTACTTGCAACGCCACAGCGCCGACGAAATTGCGTGGCATGCGCGGAACCTTTTCTTTCGCGCAGACACTGATCAGCCAGTCGTTCGCACGCGCTTGATGCCCAATGGCGAAGGCCTCCAAATCATGCTCTACCTAAAAGATCGCGCCGAGCTTTT
Organism: Casimicrobium sp.; assembly: GCA_036733505.1. Classification (GTDB taxonomy): domain Bacteria; phylum Pseudomonadota; class Gammaproteobacteria; order Burkholderiales; family Casimicrobiaceae; genus Casimicrobium. The sequence continues at coordinate 321 of DAINAJ010000175.1, read as the reverse complement.
CGCCCGCACGATGAGCGTGTTTGCGCGCCTCAATTTTTCGGTGCTCGACGCCCGTGTTCACACCTCAAAAACCGGCTACGCGTTGGATACGCTCACAGTCATCAATCCCGATTCCGCCGGCGTGGCATATCGCGACATCACGCAACTTCTCGAACATGCGCTCGTTGAAGCGCTCACCGAAGCCAAACCCCTTAAAGCACCCGCGCTGGGCAAAGCATCGCGCCAACAACGCCACTTCCCTATCGCGCCCGTCATCGAAATTTCCGGCGACGAACAAGGCCAGCGCTTCGTGCTCGACATCGTTGCGGCAGACCGCACGGG
>DAINAJ010000174.1:0-6313 GCA_036733505.1 Casimicrobium sp. | reverse complement strand
GCCGAGCGCCGAGTGCGTCGTACGCTGCGCGCTTTTCCGGATCAGAGAGCACCGTATGGGCCTCGTTAAGCTCCGTCATCCGCGCCCCCGCGTCAGCTTCTTTACTCACATCGGGGTGATACTTTCGCGCGAGTTTGCGAAACGCTTTTTTAATCTCATCCGCGTCCGCTGTTTTGCTGACGCCGAGGATTTGGTAGTAGTCCCTAAATTCCATCTTGTAGGACTCCTGAATGCAACACGTACGTTGGACGAAACCAACGCGTTCGCCCTTGCATTCAGTATGCGCCGATGCCTTTGCACTTTGTTGCGCAAAGTCACTCTGGGAGCAGATACTCCCGCACATCGCACTCCCGGCTAGTCAATCAAGCGAACCTTCGGTTTTTTGACCCAGGCCAAACGGTAGTAAAGCGTTTGCAAGATCAGCATCGCGGTAAACGCAGCCGGGTAGGCAAACCAAATGCCAGAAAGCCCAATACTTTTGCTCAGGAAGTACGCCACCGGCACTTCAACCAGTGCAATACACAAAATGCTGATCGCCGTTGGAACAATCACCGAGCCGCTTGCGCGCATGATGCCTGACAACGCGCCCGCTGAGCCCATCAGCAGGAAGCTCCAAAGCATCACATGCAACAAGTTTTGCGCGATGTCCACTACCGCTTCATCGGCGATGAAAAGTCGAATAATCACGCGCGACAAAGCGTAGCCAACAAGCACCATCGTTCCCGTGAGCACGAGATTCATCATGAGCCCCGTTCTGGTGATCGCACCGAGGCGATCTGGCTTTCCAGCACCAATGGCTTGCGCGCCCAAAATAGAACACGTAATCGCGATGGATATTGCAGGGAATTGCACATAGTTCACGATCTGATTCACCGCCCCGTACGCCGCAATCGCTTGTGAGCCGTAACCGTTCACTAGCGAGAGCAACACCACTTCCGCGAGCGAGATCACGATCATCTGCACGCCCGTCGGAACGCCGATTTTCAGCACGGCTTTGAAGAGGGTGGGATCAATCCGTAGATGCGGACGCATGGCTGCGTTCGGTGCCATCGGATGCGTCGCGTTGGCGTACGGTCGACGCAACAAACGCCACGCGAGCCAAGTAATCGCCACCGCGTTGGCGATGATGGAAGCCCACGCAGCGCTGGTCAACCCCATCTGCGGCAGGCCGCCCCAGCCGCGAATGAGCGCAGGTGTAATCAAGAGCCCGAGCGCCGTTGAAATGATGAGCGCCAAGAGTGGTGATACGGTGTCGCCCACACCGCGCAACATCGAAGTGAGCAGCAAAAACAAAAAGATGCCCGGTACCGCGATCATGATCACGCGCGCATACGCAATCGCGTCGGCAACGATGTCGGCGGGCGTGCCGAGCAACTGCATGATGTTGCTCGCGAACACAAAACCGAGCACCGCTACCGTCAGCCCAAAAATCAATCCCGCGACAAGCGTCGTGCCGACGACTGCCCGAACGCGATCAACCTTGCGCGCACCCCACGCTTGTCCTATCAACACCGACGCGCCCGCACCCAAGCCGATGATGAACGCGATGAGGAAAAACACGATGGGAAACATCGATGACGCAGCCGCCATCGCCTTCACACCAAGCATTTGTCCGATGTAAATGCTGTTGGCTGTGCCCGAGAGCGATTGCAAAAAATTGCTCAGAATCATCGGCCCAACGAAGGCGAAAAACACGCGCCACAGCTGCTTTTGCGCTGGCACTGGCGCTGCGGGCTTTCCAGTCGACGGCGCGGCGTTGGTTGCAGTGCTCAAGTTGCTGCTCCGGCGGATTCGGTCTTTTGCGTTTCGGCAGCGAATGCCACATGGGCTAACCGTCGCGCCTCCGTGCGAACGTCCGACGGCCACGTTTCGGAGTGCTGCTCGAATCGCTCAACGTTACAAGTGAAGAGCGCGCGAGTCGCTTCTTCAAAGCCACGCTCATTGCCCGCAATCGCGTTGATGAACCGGTAGCACGCCACTTGCGCGTGCCGCACGCGATCCGCGCCCTCGCTAAACCTACGTGCGTTGTGCACCAGTTTGCGTAGCGTCACCGATGCGCCGCCCGGCTGTTGCGCGAGCCAATCCCAATGCTGCGGCAAAAGCGTGACCTCACGCGCCACCACGCCAAGCTTGGGCCGACCGGGGCGCGCCGCACTTGGCGCGTTGGCGTTGGTCGCACTGTTCGCGCCGGAAAACGCCGACGGGTCGGACAAATCAATTTGCTCACCCGTAATCGCATCAAACACTAGAGGCGAGAGCTGCTCCGGCGGTTGCGCGGCGATGAACGCTGCCAGTTGTGCGTCCGTGCCCTGCGCGATGCGTTTGCCATCGAGAAAAGCCATGTACTGGGTAGATTGGGGCGCGGATTGCATGCGGGGTGTTGCTGAATTGTTTGTGAGACCAAATATTACCCGGATAAAAATAGGATGTCAATTTCATCCGGGTAAATTTGTATCGAAGTCGCATTCGGCCGCCCAGGTATTTCGCTATCCTCTTGCCAGTTTTGTCTACACGATCGTTCCATGTCCAAGTCAACTCAGTCCATCCCCGGCCTCGTTTTCACCGAGCATCGCTTTCAGCTGCCCGTGGATTACGCGAACCCAAGCGCGTACCCAAAGATCACCGTGTTCGCCCGCGAAGTCGCGGCGCCGGGCAAAGAAAACGCGGACTTGCCGTTTCTCGTGTTTTTTCAAGGCGGGCCGGGCTTTGGTGCTCCGCGTCCGGGAGGGGCGGGCGGTTGGTTGAAGCGAGCGCTGCAAGATTTTCGGGTGTTGTTGCTCGACCAACGCGGCACCGGATTGTCGTCGCCGATTACCGCGCAGACCATGCGCCATTTCGCTTCGCCGCAAGCGCAAGCGGACTACGTGTCGCACTTTCGCGCGGACAACATCGTGCGCGATGCCGAAGCCATTCGCAAGCAGCTCATTGGCGACAAACAATGGAGCATCCTCGGCCAAAGCTTCGGCGGATTTTGCGCGCTGCGCTATCTCTCGGCCGCACCCGAAGCGCTCAAAGAAGTACTCATCACCGGCGGCATTCCGTCTCTCACCGCGACAGCGGATGACCTGTACCGTGCAACCTACCCGCGCGTTATCGCTAAGAACGCGCGCTACTACGCCCGCTATCCGGGCGACGTTTCTCGCGTGCGCGACATCGTGCAGTATCTGAGCGATAACAACGTCGCGATGCCCGGTGGTGGCCGCTGCACACCGCAGCGCTTCTTGCAGCTCGGCATGGCGCTCGGTATGAGCGACGGCTTTGAGACGCTGCACTACTCAATCGAAGATGCGTTTGTCACGACGACCAGCGGACGCGAAATCAATTGGAATTTTTTGTCTGCGCTGGAGTGCGAACAAGCCTTCGACAGCAACCCAATTTACACGTTGCTGCAGGAGGCGTGCTACACGCAAAACACGGCAAGCAATTGGTCGGCCGAACGTTTGCTCGGCGACTATGCCGTGTTCGATTACAACGCGCCCGCGCCCGCACCGCTGCTGTTCACGGGCGAGATGGTCTATCCGTGGATGCTCGACACCTATCCGCAACTACAGCCGCTCAAAGACGCCGCAAATCTGCTCGCGAAGAAAGCAGATTGGCCGATGCTCTACGACGTTGAGCGGTTGCGCAAAAACACCGTGCCCGTTGCGGCTGCCGTGTACTACGACGACATGTACGTGCCGTGCGAATTCTCAGAAGCGACCGCGAAGATCGTGCCCAACATGAAGCTCTGGATCACCAACGAGTACGAGCACAACGGACTGCGCGCCGACGGAGAAAACGTCGTTGATCGGTTGCTGAAAATGACGCGTGGCGGGCTGTGACCGAAGCGCAAAACGTGCAACCTCAACGAGAAACCCGCAAATGAAAAACTTCATCCGCTCGCTTTCCGTCGCTCTCGTGGCCGTCGCGCTCCATTGCGCGCCGGTTCACGCGGGCCCTCAAGAAGACGCCGCCAGCGCGCTGCTCGACCGCTTCCACAGCGCCGCGGCAAAAGCCGAGTTCGATACCTACTTCGCGACGTTCACACCCGATGGCGTGTTCCTCGGCACTGACGCAACCGAGCGCTGGACTGTCGCGCAATTTAAGGCCTACGCGAAGCCGCACTTCGACAAAGGCCGTGGCTGGACCTACACCAAGGTCGAGCGAAACATCAACGTTTCCGCCGACGGTGCGCACGCCTCGTTCGACGAATTGCTCGATAACAAGAGCCTCGGTCGTTGCCGAGGCACTGGTGTGTTGCGCAAGATCGACGGCCAGTGGCGCATTGAGCAATACCACCTCACGATACCTGTGCCGAATGAGTTGGCGGACGAATTCGTTAAGCGAATTCGCGCAGGGAAATAACCTTTCCCGCGCACCGCGCGCCGTTGTAGCGACTCGGAGACGGTCGCCAAACTGATCTAACCGACGCTTGCGGCGCCATTCGCCATCAGTCTCTGCATGTTAACCATCGCACCCTTCGCGCATGTTTTGAACTTCGCGAGGATGGCTTGCTTTTCTGCATCAGCGGGATCCACTTTCGCCATCACTTTCCCGGACCAATCCAGGCGCGTGCTGCCGATCCATTGCCGCAGCGTTTTGTCTTGGCCCCATCTGAGCTGATTCACCATGTTCGCCATCGTTGCGGGCAAATAGCCCGCGAGCGAATCGGGGAACGGCACGGTCGCGCAGATTTGGTTTTTGACCTCGTCGCCGTCGTAATGCGCCTCGACGTATGCGGCAACCGCCGCGCTGAACACTGGCTGCGGCATGCGCACCATTTGCAGCACCAATTTGTTCGGCTGAAAAATAGGCACCGACGGACGGCGCTCCACCGCCGAGGCCGAACAGTCGATGAACATCGTATTCGCGCGTACGGGCACACGACCGCCGTCGAGCACCATCTCGCTGGCATCAATCGCCTTCACATGCCCCATGCGAATCACGTCTTTAATCTGTCGCAACAGCGCCGCTTCGCCATGAGACACGGTGGCGTAGTGAAACATCGTGGGCTTCTGGTCGGGATAAATGCGCAGCATCTGGTCGCACGCTTCCAACCGCTCAAACAAATCGTCGACGCTCGTTGCGTTGGCGATAGCTTCCATTTCGTTGGCTTGGCCGCCAATGGTCTCGTTGAAAAACTCGAAGCCGGGTTGCGTGTGCGCACGGTTCACCAGCCACGAATCGCGCGGCATCACCCAGCTAATCGCGTCGGGGTTCGCCCCGGAGTTGATGAGCCAAACGCCGGCGTCCATCGCCGTTTTTCCGGCACCAATAATCACAAAATGTTCGGGCGTCGCATGTCTGGCTTGCCACAGTTGCGGCAACTGATTGGGCGTGACGAGACGCGCACCCGCTTTAACCTCAAACTTCGGCGTATGCGTTGAGGGCACGGTGGTGCCGTAGTACGTGGCATCCACAATTTTCTTGCGCACCGTCACTTGCGTTTCGGCGCCCGACAGAATTCCCACGAATTTTCCGTCGCCGACGTAATTGCTCATCGGGAAGTAGCTGACGCGTCCGCTCGGTAGCAAGCGTTGGTTCATCACCTTCTCAAAATAGGCGCTGATCTCAGGGCCAGATGCCAGCTCGTAAAACCCTTTGTTCAAACCGGAAGTGTCTTTCTGATTCGAGCCCAACGGCAACGAATTCACGCCATAAAACGCCGACGGCTGATGCAAACCCACAAACGAATACGCGTCATTCCAATGACCGCCGGGCTTGCTGTGTTTGTCAACGATGGTGATGTGCGCATCGGTCTCGTCGAGTAAAGTGTCAGCAAACGCCAACCCCACTGCGCCGCTGCCGATCACTAAATAATCTGTCTCGATCTGCTTCATAGGATTGCCGTGAGAAGAGGGAATGTGTTCCTGCGCAGATGCGCCTCGCGATGATTATGCTGCACGCGTTTGCGCGATGCGTGCTCCGCGTTGTAGGCGCGGACTTGGCCGCGCTTCCCCGTCGCACAGCGCGCAGCCACGTCGTGGCGCACCGCCAGCGCGCGTTCCGATTCACGACACTTCAAGCGCGCATCATATTCGGCAATACCAAACAGTTGGTATACGGCTTTTGGTGCGCAACGACTGTACAGTGGTCGTTGCAGCTCGATTTATGCGAACGTCGATAGTATGCAAAAAATAGCGGAAACGACCGCCTGGCAGTCGCTGAAGCCAAAAAGCTGTATCCCCGACTTGCAGGGCGAATTCGACGCTTTCGGTGCGCTAAGCCTTTACCGAGTCGTCTCCCCGCGCCCGAACTTTCGCCATTTGCGCCAGCACGATTTTGTCGCCGTGCTTCGTGAGTTCCGTCACGTGATAACCGCGCCGCTCGTAAA
>DAINAJ010000173.1:0-6340 GCA_036733505.1 Casimicrobium sp. | reverse complement strand
CCCAGCCAGCGGACATCATTCCGCTTGCAAAAACATCACTCATTTTTGTTCTCCTTGACCCGCTGGAACTGCACGGTCATCATCAGTCATCAAGTCGGCCATGATGTCGCGCTCTTGACGCTTGCTACCCGGACGCCATGCCCACCAAATGATTCCGATAAATGTGGCCAACGAAATGACCGTGAATGCGCTTCTTAGCTCGATCATTTTTTTACCCCTTTGTTGCTTTGATTTGCGTGCCTAGTCCTTGCAGGTAGGCGATCAACGCGTCGAGTTCGGATTTACCTTTGATGGCTTCTCCAGACTTCGCAATTTCTTCCTCAGAGTACGGATGGCCCAAGACCTTGAGCACTTTCATCCTGCTAGCCACGTCTGCACCACCGATGGGGCGATCAAGGAACGCGTACTTCGGCATATTGGATTCGGGCACAACATCACGCGGATTGGTCAGATGCAGGCGATGCCAGTCATCGCTGTAACGACCACCGACACGGGCAAGATCAGGCCCTGTACGCTTACTACCCCATTGAAATGGACGGTCGTAGACGAATTCGCCAGCAACCGAGTAGGGGCCGTAGCGCTCGGTCTCGGCGCGGAATGGACGGATCATTTGCGAGTGGCAGTTGTAACAACCTTCGCGCACGTAAATGTCACGGCCCACGAGACGTAGCGCGTCGTAGGGTTTGAGTCCCGCCACCGGTTCAATCAAATTCTTTTGAAAGAACAGTGGCACGATTTCGACTAACCCGCCGATGCTGACAACGAGGATCACCAGCGCGATGAGTAGTCCAGTTTTGCGTTCAATGGTGTCTTGTGTGATTTTCATTTTTCTTACTCCTTCACTCAAGCAGCCAACGCAGCGCCAGAAACAGGCGCAGGCACGGAAGGCTTCACGACTTTAGCGCCACGAACCGTCATGTAGACGTTGTAGGCCATGATGAACATACTGCCCAGATACATCGCGCCACCAAGGAAGCGAATGAACCAGAACGGGTAGCTGCTCTTAACGCTTTCGACGAAGCTGTAGGTCAAAGTACCGTCGGCATTCACCGCACGCCACATCAGACCTTGCATCACGCCCGAGATCCACATCGAGGCGATGTAGAGAACAATGGCGAGTGTGGCAACCCAGAAATGGATTTCGATCAGTTTGGTGCTGTACATCTTCTCTTTGCCGACGAGGCGAGGAATCATGTAGTAAATCGCACCGATGGAGACGAACGCTACCCAACCTAACGCGCCGGAATGCACGTGTCCGACCGTCCAGTCGGTGTAATGCGACAACGCATTGACCGTTTTGATCGACATCATTGGGCCTTCGAACGTCGACATGCCGTAGAACGACAGCGAGGTAACGAGGAACTTGAGGATTGGGTCGTCGCGCAACTTGTGCCATGCGCCGGATAGCGTCATGATGCCGTTGATCATTCCGCCCCACGACGGAGCTAACAGCACGAGCGAGAAGATCATGCCGATCGATTGAGTCCAATCTGGCAGTGCGGTGTAGTGAAGATGATGTGGGCCCGCCCACATGTAGGTAAAGATCAACCCCCAAAAGTGCACGACCGACAAACGATACGAATACACGGGGCGTTCAGCTTGCTTCGGCACGAAGTAGTACATGATGCCAAGGAAGCCTGCGGTCAGGAAGAATCCCACTGCATTGTGACCGTACCACCACTGAATCATCGCATCCTGAACACCAGCGTAGGCGGAGTAGGACTTAGTGAGCGATACAGGGATCGCCGCGCTGTTAACGATGTGCAAAATTGCGACGGTGAGGATGAACGCACCAAAGAACCAGTTGGCAACGTAAATGTGCGATGTGCGTCGCTTCGCGAGCGTGCCGAAGAATACGACCGCGTACGAAACCCAAACCACCGCAATCAACAGATCAATCGGCCATTCCAGCTCGGCGTACTCTTTACTACTCGTAAAGCCAAGCGGTAAGGATACTGCGGCCAGCACGATGACAAGTTGCCAACCCCAAAAGGTGAAGGCAGCCAGCTTTGGCAAAAACAGAGGCGTATGGCACGTTCGCTGCACAACGTAATACGACGTTGCAAAAAGCGCACAACCACCGAACGCGAAAATAACTGCGTTGGTGTGCAATGGACGCAGGCGTCCGTAGCTCAGAAACTCGTGCACGTTGATATCTGGCCACACAAGCTGTGAGGCGATGAGCACGCCTACCAGCATGCCCACGATACCCCACACGACCGTCATGATTGAGAACTGGTAGACAACTTTGTAGTTGTAGTTCTCGTGTTCGGCGCTGATAGCGCGATTATTCCCCATCGTTTTACTCCGCTCGTTTGTAAACGCCAACGGCGTTCAGACAATTTCTTAGGACGCTGTAAAGATAAATGTCTAACGTGGGCCGCGTGTTGATACGTGTCAATGCACGGCAACATCACTCCTTGCGCAAGGGATTCCAGCCCTCAGGGGCCATCGCAATTTCTGCACTTAAACGGTGCCGCAACTTACATCGACGTAAGCTAACGGTCGTCATCGTCAACGATGCTCTTGCCCGCAGCCTCAAGGTCTTCAAATTGACCCGATGAAGTCGACCACCAGAAGGCCGCGCCGATAATGACGGCGAGCACAAGCGCAAGCGGGATCAAGATAAATAGCGATTCCATTAGTGTTTCAACCCCGATCCGTTGGCGCCACCGAGGCGCATCACGTTAAGCATCACTACCGCCGAGCTCAAGGCCATCCCGACGCTCGCAATCAATGGATTGACGATGCCCGCCACTGCGAATGGAATAGCAACGAGGTTATACCCAATCGCCCACGCGAAGTTCAAGCGAACGACACTCACTACGCGCCGCGCGTAGTCAATGCCGTCGTTAATCGCCCTAAGGCTGTCGCTGACGCACGCTAGATCAGCCCTAGAACGCGCGGCGTCGGTCGCGCCACGCACGGCGATAGAGACGTCGGCCCCCGCGAGACTGATGGCATCGTTTACGCCGTCTCCGATCATCACCGTCACACGACCCTCGCGCTGCAGCTGCTGTACACGCATGGCCTTTTGCTCTGGCGTGTGTCCGCCGAGGCTATGCGCAATGTTTAGCCGCGACGCCATGTGCGCGGCTTTGGTCTGATCGTCGCCACTCAATATCTCTACGGAGCCGCGGCGCTTGAGCGCATCGACGAGCGATTGCGCATCCTCTCGCGGCGTTTCTCCCATTCTTAATGAACAGATCAACCCACGTTCATCCGCAAGCCACAGCAGCGCGTCGTCGCGCGCTTCTTCTGCGCGCGCCCCCACGAAATCTGCCCGACCAAATCGATAACGCGTTCCGTCAATAACACCTGAAACGCCAGCACCAGGCGTCCACTCTAAATCGCGAGCGTTACACGTTTGCGCCGTCGAAAAATCACCTTGACGTAGCGCCGCGGCGAGCGGATGGTTTGCCGCACCTTCAAGCGCCGCAACGATTGATAGCGCGTCGTACTCCCTCAGCTCCGGCCGAAGCATCTCAACTGCCACCACGCTTGGCGTAGACAAAGTACCCGTTTTATCAAGCAAAAAAGCATCTGCCTTGGCCAGTCGCTCGAGCGCTACTGCACGTCGCAGCACCAGCCCGCGATTCAAAAGACCTGCAAACGCACGCGCATACGCCGCCGGCGCAGCGAGCGCTAAGGCGCATGGACAGCTAATGATGAGCACCGCAATCGCGCGTTCCACCGCAATGTTTACCCCCTGCGGCAACATCGCAAAAAAAGTGGCACTCGCAACGAGCAACATCGCCGGCATGAAGTAACGCGCGACAACATCCGCCAACGCCAAGGCACCGGGCTTTACCGCGTCGTCGGCGAGCATGGTCAAACGTCGTGAGGTGCTCGATTCGGCTGTAGCAGTTGTTCGCATCGTGAGCATTGCGCCACTATTGATCGCACCGGCCACGAGCGTTTCGCCACGCACATGAAGCACCGCAGATGATTCACCCGTTAGTAACGACTCATCACACAACGCGGTATCGCTCTCCAATGTGCCATCCACTGGAATCGCTTCGCCTGTTCGCACCCAAAGCCGGTCGCCGATGGCTAGTCGCGAAACATTTACCTGTTCTGAACGTTCGAAACCGTCGACCAGCGTAACGCGTGTGGCCACGGTGTCGTCTTCGTTCGTGTTCGTACTTTGAATCACTTCGTAATTGCGTTCGCGCTGCTCCCATTCGAGCCATCGCACACCCAGCAGCAGCGCCACAAACATCGCAACGGAATCGAAATACAACACGCCGGTCGCAGCAAGCAAATGCCACATCGAGCCCGCAAACGCGGTAACGATGCCCAGCACGATCGCTGAATCCATGCCTAATCGACGCAGTTTGAACTCGCGCATCGCTCCGCGGTAAAACGGCCTCGCGCTCCAACCCAAAACGGGCAAAACCAATGCAAATGCCGCCCAATCCAGCAGGGGCGCAAACTCAGGCTCCATGTCTGCCCCAGCGATGAAGCGCGGCACGGTCACCATCATGACCTGCATCGCGCAAAACGCCGCGAGACCGAATCCCCAAATGTGTCGCCGGCGCTGCGCACGTACGATGGCTTTCCGATCAAGGCTATCGGCGACGTTCGCGGTATAGCCCAAGCGCTCAATGAGCGCGAGTAACTTCGTGGCCGAGAGCAAGGCCGGGTCAAACGCCACGCGAGCACGCTGCGTGGCGTAATGCACTCTCACTTGCGTCACACCCGAAACGGTACGCAACCCGTCTTCTATGAGCACTGCGCAGGCCGCACAGTGCATATCCAGCACGTCAATGACCGAGGTTTCCGTTGACGCACCGGCGCACTCCTCCGCTGCTCCGGGGCGAGCGAGGGCAACCTCAGGCGTCGAAGGTGCGATAGATTCAGACATCGAACCAGAATATTACGCCGCTCAAGACGCGCATGGTTTGACTCGGATCAATGCGACCGGGCGTACGGCGAAGGAACATCTCGGCCATGATGCCACTTCGCCAAAATCAACTGTTGACTGCCATGACCCAAATTGCGCTCACACCGGAACAAATCGCAGACTTAAAGCGACTGCTGCTGCAGCGCCAAACGCTGCTTGAACGCACACTGGATCTGGAACTGCACGCCGATGACCCTTCGCACGTCTCGATTACGGGCGAAAGCGACGCTGACTGGGCTGCCGCCGACGCCGAGGCTGATGTAATGATCGCCAAAGCCGAACGCGACGCCAACGAATTGACCTCGATGAGCCTTGCGCTCGACAAAATTGCTGACGGCACGTACGGAGTGTGCGAGGCTTGTGGTGACGACATCGGCTACCCTCGCCTGTTGGCCTATCCTGGTGCACGACGCTGCCTTGGCTGCCAAGAAAAGGCCGAGGGACTTAGGCACACCTAGCCTCGCGGGAGTTTTCGTGTGAGCTCGCGGGCCAGCGAGCTCGGAAATGACGTCAACGCGTCATAATCTACGCATGAATTCTTACGTCCTCACGGATCTAATCGCTTGAACGCTAGCGCTGCACTTCGTGTGCTCATTGTTGACGACGACGAGGACATTCGCGATCTTGTCGCAACCTACCTTGGTAGCCAAGGGCTTGCGGTATTCGAGGCATTCTCGGAAGCAAGCATGCGTGAAGCTATCGCGGCGCAGTCACCCGACGTGATCTTGCTTGACGTAAACCTCGGGAATGAAGACGGATTCGCAATTGCGCGACGACTTCGCGTGGATTGGTTTGGTGGCTTGCTGATGGTGACGGGTCGCGGCGACACGATTGATCGCGTGGTCGGACTCGAAATTGGCGCGGACGACTACATCACCAAGCCATTCGAACTGCGTGAACTGCTCGCACGCATTCGCAGCGTGGGGCGCCGCGCCACGTCCCCGTCGGCTTCGCCCGCGACCGAGCATGCGGCCACGGCGTTGCCTGCCGAATCATCTGCTCGTGTGTTTAGTTTTGAATCGTTCGCGCTTGACGTTGAGCGCCGTGAGCTTCGTTTGAACGTCAGCGCGGGCAACGTGATCGCGCTAACGACGGGCGAGTTTGATTTGTTGAATGTTCTAGTCTCGGAGGCCGGACGTGTACTGACTCGCGACCAATTGCTTCAGCGTACACATCACCGAGACGCGGGACCATTTGATCGCACAATCGATGTCCAGATCGGACGCTTGCGCAAGAAAATTGGTGACAACGGCAAAGAGCCGCGCATCATTAAATCGGTTCGCGGCGCAGGTTATTTGTTCGCGGTGCCGGTGCAGCGCGAAGGGGGTCGCTGATGATGTCTGCTGCGTTAGCTTCTGAGAACGACGCGTACAAGCTACTGTTTGACTCTGCGCCTGATGCCATTTTGGTGGTTGACGCCAATGGCATCATTCG
>DAINAJ010000172.1:0-6361 GCA_036733505.1 Casimicrobium sp. | reverse complement strand
GACTGCCTGCACATGCTCGGCGTGGTGAGAATGCAGCGCTTCGACCTGATCGGCGCGCGCGAACTGATTGAGCGGGCGGGCGAGCTCGTTGAATGGTCACACACCAGTTTTCGCCACAACTATGCACATTTGTTGTCGTCGTTTCTGAGTGCCCGAGAGCCGGTCAATTTGCCGGAGCGCTTACGAGAAATGCAAGCCCGACGGCTGGCTCGCGAGCCACTAGCGCCGAGCTACGGCGTGGTCATCGTTAACGCAAACGTAGCAACCCACGCGCTGTCCGAAACGCTCGCCTCGCTCGCTGCGCTTGCCGTCGCACCGAGCGCGGTCGTGGTGCTCGGTGGTGGCGTAAACGCAGGCAATGACGCGTGCCCGTTTGCGGTGCATTCGGCGGCGTGGCGTGGGGCTAGCGAGCGCGTTTCTGATGATCTAACCGTCGCGCTGGCGCTCGTGCGCCAACCCTATGTCGCGATCATGCACGCGGGCGATACCGCACGCGAGGCCTTGCCGATGGCGCTTAAATCATTGGCGGCGGGCCGCGCGCATTGGGGGGTTGCGCGAGCAGTGGCGAGCGACGCGCAGTCGGACAATTTGACGCTGTCGGCGCGTGAAAACATGTTTACGTTGCTGCAACATTCTCCGCGGGTGGGGGCGGCGCTGTTTGCCGAAGGTATTCCGCTGTCGTCGGTGTGCAATCTGCTGTGGCACACACCGTTTTTGTTGGCGCGACTGGCCGAACGTCCGGCGAGCTTTCGCGCGCTGTGCGAAATGGCGATGTGGGAAGAGGAGCCGCTTTTTCTCGATCACGTGATGGTTCGCTTCGCGGCGAGTTATCCCACAAGCAGCGCCTTCTGGGATGAAGAAAGCGTGCTCGCAACTCTTGACGTCGGATTCCTCGCAAAAGCGTTGTCTGGTGTGCGTGCGCCCAATCCGATTGCGCCGTCCATCGAATTCGACGGGCCATCATTTTTGAAACGCGCGCTACGTATCGGACTCGGGCGACGGCTTGGACCCGCGTCATTGCGCGCCGTCGCGCAGCAGGTGGCGGCAGCCACGACGGCAAGCGCCGCGCTTGATCCCAATGGCGTCGAGCTCATCGGTTTTGCGCGCGCCGAAAACGGCCTTGGCGAAAGCCTGCGATTACTTGCGCAATCCTGCCGAGTCGCCAACGTTCCGGTGGGAATCACCAACGTGCCGCTGGACATGGGTATGCGGCAAAACGACCGCTCCATCGACGCATGGTTGGTCAATGCGCCGACCTACCGAACACGCGTCATCTGCACCAATCCCGACATGCTCGGTGAAGGCAATTTCATCGACGGCGCGTTCGCGCTACGGGACGCATACAACATCGGCTACTGGTACTGGGAGTTGGAAAATTTACCGAAGCGATGGCCCGACGTTGGCCAACTCATCGACGAGCTTTGGGTGGCGACCGACTTCGTCGCCAACGCCGCGCGTAAGGTTCTCGACAAGCCGGTGTTCAAAGTCACCCCGCCCATCGACATGCGTGTGCCTTCACGCAGCTACACGCGCGCTGAGTTCGGATTACCCGACGACGCATTCGTGTTCATGTTTAGTTTCGACTTCAATTCGTATCCCGCGCGGAAAAACCCCAGTGCCATCGTTCGCGCTTTTAGGTTGGCGTTTGCCGCAGCCGAGCGTGGAGTGCGTTTGCTCATCAAGTGCCACGGCGCGCACGGATTTGTCACCGAGCGAGAAGCGTTGCTGCGAGCTATCGACGGCGACGATCGAGTAACGCTGCTTGACCAAACGCTGTCGCGTGACGCTGTTGTCGGTCTTCAAACGGTCATCGACTGCTACGTCTCACTACATCGATCCGAGGGGTTGGGTTTGGGGCTCGCCGAATGTATGGCGCTCGGAAAACCCGTGATTGGCACCGCCTACTCCGGAAATCTTGAGTTCATGCGTGAGAACAACAGCTTGCTGGTTGACTACACGATGGTGCCGGTCAAAGAGGGCGAGTACCTCGATTGGCAGAACCAGCACTGGGCAGAGGCCAACGTGGTTCACGCCGCCGAACACATGCGTCGCTTGTGTGACGACCGCGCGTTTGCACACGCGTTGGGCCAAGCGGGTCAGAAGACAATCCACGAAGAGTATTCACGCGAGGCAGTGGGGCGTCGCATTCGCGCTCAACTTGATCGCATCAACACCACGCTCTCGCGCGATCCTCGCGCGTACGGCAACGCGATGCAGCGGCATCTCATGCAAAAGAACACAAATGCACAAGCGCAATGATGCGCGAAGCAATTACTGAACTATCTGCGAATTATGAATCGTAAAAAATTGGCTATTTACGCGCTAACTGTCTGCGCCTTTGCTGCCGGATCGGCATCCGCGCAAAACGCGCGCTGTCCGGCAGGCTCCGGCTCGTTCAACGCCGTCAAAAAATATCAAGGCACGTACAGCTTCACGCTCGACAACGACCTCTTCTCAAACCGCGATCAGGACTACACCAGCGGCGCGAAAGTGGCGTGGTCGTCGCCAAACGTGCGCAGTTTTGCAGACGACGAATGCCTGCCGCAATGGTTGCAAGAGGCGGGCAAATTGTTCACGCGCGTCTACTCGCCATCGGTCGATCAAGGCAACGTGACGTTCACGCTCGGGCAAGCCTTCTATACGCCGCGCGACGCCGCTTCTGCGGCCCTCATTCCGACAGACAGGCCGTACGCGGGGTGGACCTACATCGGCTTTGGCTACAACACGCGCTCAGCGCGCCGCCTTGATTCGTACGAGGTGAATCTGGGCGTGGTCGGCCCGTGGTCACATGCGAAAGAAGTTCAAGATTTCATTCACAAATTGCGCGGCTTCGATCAGTTTCAGGGCTGGAAAAATCAGCTCGGCAATGAGTTCGGCGCGCAGTTGGTGTTCGAGCGAAAGTACCGCACGGAATTTCATCAGTTCGCCGACCGTCGTGATGGATTTGGCTTCGACATCATTCCGCATTACGGCCTCTCGCTCGGCAATGTCGCGACCTACGCCAATGCCGGATTCGAGCTGCGCGCCGGGTGGGGCATACCGGACGATTACGGCACGTCGCCGATCCGCCCGGCGGGTGACAATTCCGCACCGCGAGCGCGCGACGGCGCACAGCAGTTCACGCGCGACCTCGGCGCGCACGTTTTCGTGTCACTCGACGCGCGCGCTGTTGGTCGCAACATTTTTCTTGACGGCAACACCATCCGCGATTCGCACTCGGTGAACAAAGAGCGCTTCGTTGCTGACGCCGCTGTGGGCATCGCGGGCAACTTAGGCGCGTACAAAATCGCCTACGTTCGCGTGTTTCGCACGCGGGAATTTGTCGGCCAAGTCAGCGCGCCGAAGTACGGATCGATCACGATTTCTGGGCCGTTGTAATTCGCGAGCAGTGTGCCGCGATGCCACATCTATGCTCCGAACACTCAGAAGCCGCGCGCGCCGAACATGTAGCTGCGCGTCTGCGTAGTCGCATCGGCTACGCCCGCCGAATCTGGACGACTCAGGCCCGCCGTAGCCAGCGTCGGCGGCGTCAACGGCGGCAAGACGCGATCGCGTACTTGCAGCGTTAGGATCAGGAGTTGCTCGTCTTCTGCCGCCGCCTCAATGGCGGCAAGTACTCGGCGCGCATAAACAGGATCAACTTCAAGAAGTTGCAGATCAACAGCAATTTGCAAATGGCGGCGTACGCTTAACTTGAATCGGGCAAGTAGTTGCACCATTTCGAGTCGATTTTGCAGCATGATTTGATCTTTCCGTGAAGCGCATGCCACCACCGCATCCAAACGGAGCGGCGAACAGTATGTCAGCGGATGTAGCAGGTATCGTGCCGCGCGCGCTTCAAGCTGCAGTATGGACAGCGTCATTGTGAAGTTCAACAAATGTCGCGTCACTCAATTCGGCGGTGTCGCCATTGAGCAGCCGAATCGTTCGATGACTTGCGTAAAGCACAGATGTCTCTGCGTTACGTCATTCAACTGCTCGTGAGGCTACAAAACAGGCCAAACGCGTGACATGGCCCAGCTGCGTTGCCTGTTACCGCAATCAACCAAATTTCAGGAACATTTGGCTGTACGGTTTCTTCACCTTTTCAAGCGCGAGCTTGGCCGCAGCTAAATCCTGCAGCACCAACGCGTCGCGCAGCGCAACTACGGAGCCTTGCACCTGCTGCTGTAGTGCAACGAAATCCGGATTAGCCGCCAACGCAGCTGGCGCGTGCGAGCGCAAACGCTCTGCGAGGTAGTCGAGCGCACCCACACGGGCCAGCAGCTTCTGCGCGTCTTGTGTGGTGGCCAGTTGCGCTGGCCCTTCGTTCAGGACGTGTTCCATCTGCTCGTGGTACGCGTTCATGTGGTCGCTGAACACCACCACGCCGTTGCGGCGGCGTAGCTCGGACATCAAGTCGCGTGCCTTTTCCAAGGTTTCATGTGCGGGCACTAACTGTGTCGTGGCAATTTGCTTGGCCGCACTGGCGTACACAGCGGCAACCTCAGCGAGCGTGGCGGCTGCGGTGGGGTCACGGTCGTAAGGTGCCGGTGGTTGCTTGGCGTAGCGAGCGATGATGTCCGCCCACGCCTGACGCGCCTGCGCTATGGCCTGTTCTGATTCCGCCTGCGCCTTATTGTTGGTGCGAAAAAGCGCCGCGCGGTAGGGCGCGTACGCCGCCTGCATCGCGTCAGTTAGTGCGTCAGCAGCAAACGTCGCGGGGGCAATAATTAGCGTAAGGCCGAGCGCCAACGCGGTGCGGCAGGTGCGAAACGAATCCATAAACTTCCTTGGTGTAGCGGATGACTGAATCTTGCGCCATTTGAGACATTGCGGTATTGATGCCGCGCAACGCGCCGTGCGGCCATGTGCAGTGCGAGACAATACGCATATGAAGTTCTACAAATATCACGCCATTGGCAACGACTATCTGGTGATTGATCCTGCGGATCATCCTGCGGCTTTTACTTCCGACGAAATTGTGCGCATTTGTCATCGCAATTTCGGCATTGGGTCGGACGGCATTTTGTGGGGGCCGTTGCCCGCACGCGACGGCGCTCCGTTCGCGCTGCGAATTCTGAATCCGGATGGTGGCGAAGCACAAAAGTCTGGCAACGGATTGCGCATTTTTTGCCGCTATTTGTTTGATCGCGGGTTGGTTGCGCATGAACCATTTAAGGTGCACACGATGGGCGGCGTGGTCGAAGCGACGGTGCATGCGCGTGGCCGCAGCGTGACTGTGCAGATGGGCTCGGTGAGTTTTGATGCGACGAAGATTCCGGTCGCTGGCGCGGCGCGTGAAGTGATCCGCGAACAGATGAACGTGGGCGGCGAAACGCTGACGTTTACGAGTGCGACTGTGGGTAACCCGCACTGCGTGATCGAACGACCGGGCACCACGACGGCCGACGTGCATCGACTCGGGCCACTGATCGAGCGGCACGCGAATTTTCCGGAGCGCACCAACGTACAGTTTTTGACGGTGCGCGATCGCAACAATATCGCCATCGAAATTTGGGAGCGCGGCGCGGGCTACACGTTAGCGTCGGGCTCAAGTTCGAGCGCGGCCGCTACGGTCGCGCATCGATTGGGGTTGGTGGATCGTTCGGTGACGGTGCACATGCCCGGTGGCACGATTGCTATTGAGATTGGCGACAATTACGCCATCACGATGACCGGGCCGGTCACGCGCGTCGCCGAGGGTGAGCTACACAACGAAATGCTGGAGAACTAAGAACATGAGCGAAGAAAACAACGAAGTCAGCGGCGACGATGTCGCGGCGTGGCTCAAAGCCAACCCGGATTTTTTTATGGATCACTCGGACGTGTTTTCGGCGATGCGAGTGCCGCATCCACAAGGTGGGCACGCGATCTCGATGGTGGAACGACAGTTGATTTCGCTGCGCGATCGCAGCGCGCAACTTGAGCGACAACTCTCTGAACTCATTGGGTTCGGGCAACACAGCGACGCGCTGATCGAGAAGCTGCATCGCCTCACGCTCGCGCTGTTGCGCTCGCCCGACGCCGCGATCACGCTTGCGGTGGTGAACGAGAGCATGCGCTCCGATTTCGCGATACCAATGAGCGCCGTGCGCTGGTGGGGCGGCTCGATTTCGAATGAACCACTGGACGAGACCGAGTCGTGTTCGGTGGAGCTGCGCAACTACGTGGCGGGACTTGACCGACCATATGTCGGCCCGAATGCAGCGCACGAATCGCGCGAATGGCTGGGCGAAGCGGGCGCGAGCGCTGCGTCGTTCGCATACGTGCCGCTCACCGATGGCGATGTGTCGGGCGTGTTGATGCTTGCGAGTGACGACGCCGCGCGCTTCACGCCAGACATGGCCACCGACGTGCTCTCGCGCCTCGCGCACCTCAC
>DAINAJ010000171.1:0-6474 GCA_036733505.1 Casimicrobium sp. | reverse complement strand
GCTTGTCGCCACCCGCGACGGGTGCGCGCAGGGCACATCATCGCCGCCCATGTCCGTTCCTTTTCTTCCTATTCGCGGCTCTGCTGCGCTTTCCCAGTTTCGCCAAGACAAACTCGTTGCTGCGCTTGAAGCGCATTTAGTCACGGCGATTGACGCCGAGTATTGGCATTTCGTCACAGCGGATCGTGAGCTGACGCGGGAGGAGCGCTTGCAGCTGGAGGCGCTGTTGGCGTATGGCGCGGACGCGCCGCCTAGTGAGGGGCACCAATATTCGTTCCTCGTCGTGCCGCGTTTGGGCACGATTTCGCCCTGGTCGTCGAAGGCGACCGATATCGCGCACAACTGTGGTCTGACCGCCGTGCAGCGCATTGAGCGCGGCGTGTGGTTTTGGGTGAACGCTGAAAAGGCACTCTCAGCCGAAGCGAAGCACACGATTGCGGATGCGTGTCACGATCGCATGACCGAGACGGTGCTGGGTGATCTGAAGGCCGCTGTGCGCTTGTTTGACACGCATGACGCGAAGCCGTTGGTGCATGTGCCGCGCGATGTGGCGTCTTTGAAAAACGCGAATAGCGAGCTAGGTCTTGCGCTCTCCGACGACGAGATCGATTACCTCGCAAACGCATTCAACACGATGGGCCGCGACCCAACGGACGTGGAACTCCTGATGTTCGCGCAGGCCAACTCCGAGCATTGCCGCCATAAAGTTTTTAACGCGAGCTGGACGATTGACGGCGAGGCCGCGGACATGTCGCTCTTCGCGATGATTCGCAACACGTACAAGCTCTCGCCCGGTGGCACGGAGATCGCATACTCGGACAACGCAGCGATTCTCACGGGTGGCACGGCCGAGCGCTTCTACCCGAACGCCGAGGGCAAGTACGCAGCGCACGCCGATCTCACGCACTACTTGGCGAAGGTCGAAACACACAATCACCCGACGGCGATTGCGCCGTTCGCAGGCGCCGCCACGGGCGCAGGCGGCGAGATTCGCGACGAGGGCGCTACTGGGCGTGGCGCGACGCCGAAGGCTGGCGTCACCGGATTCACCACATCGAACCTGCGCTTGCCTGGCTTGCCGCAGCCGTGGGAAGTGGCGACCGCCGACGTCGGCAAGCCGGATCGCATTTCGTCGGCGCTCGACATCATGATTCAAGGCCCGATTGGTGGCGCGGCGTTTAACGACGAATTTGGTCGCCCCAATCTGGGCGGATATTTCCGCACGTTCGAGCAGCGCGTCGGCGGCAACGTGTACGGCTATCACAAGCCGATCATGATCGCGGGTGGCATCGGCTCCGTGTCGGACGCACACGTCCACAAAATCGCATTTCCCGCGGGCACCTTGCTGATTCAATTGGGCGGCGAGGGCATGCGCATCGGCATGGGCGGCGGCGCCGCGTCGTCGATGACCACGGGACAAAACACCGCCGATCTTGATTTTGATTCGGTCCAGCGCGGCAATCCTGAGATGGAACGACGCGCGCAGGAGGTCATCAACGCGTGTTGGCGCCAAGGCGCGAATAACCCGATCCTCGCGATTCACGACGTGGGCGCGGGCGGGCTGTCGAACGCAATGCCCGAGCTGGTGCATGGCGCGGGCACGGACGCGGATCCACGCGGCGTGTTGTTTGATTTGCGCTCGATCCTCACGCTTGAGCCCGGCATGAGCCCGGCCGAGATTTGGTGTAACGAATCGCAAGAGCGTTATGTGCTCGCGATTGCGCCGAACAGCCTTAAGCAATTCAAGACGTTTGCGCAGCGCGAGCGGTGTCCGTTTGCGGTGTTGGGCGTCGCAGATAACTCCGGCAATCTCACGGTGGCCGACGCGAAATTTAGCGATACGCCGGTGAATATGCCGCTCGAAGTATTGCTCGGCAAACCGCCCAAAATGGAGCGCACCGCTGTGCGCAAAGCCGCGCCTACCAGCGCGTTCGACACCTCAAAAATCAAGCTGCGCGACGCCGCGTATCGCGTGTTGCAGCATCCGACGGTGGCCGACAAAACGTTCCTCATTACCATCGGCGACCGCTTCGTGGGTGGGCTCACGGCGCGCGAACAGATGGTCGGGCCGTGGCAAGTGCCGGTGGCCGATTGCGCCGTGACGTTGCGCGATTTCGTGGGCTCTGCCGGCGAAGCGATGGCGATGGGCGAACGCACGCCGCTGGCGGTGTTGAACGCCGCCGCGTCCGCGCGCATGGCCGTCGCCGAGTCGATCACCAATATCGCTGCCGCGTCGATTGCATCGATCAGCGACATCAAGCTCTCGGCCAACTGGATGGCCGCTGTGGACGTTCCGGGCGAAGACGCTGCCCTCTACGACGCCGTTCACGCGGTGGGCATGGAGTTGTGCCCTGCGTTGGGTATTGCGATTCCGGTCGGCAAAGATTCGATGAGCATGCGCACCGGATGGAACGACGGCGACGAGAAAAAATCGGTGCATTCGCCGGTGTCGCTCATCGTCACAGCGTTCGCGAACGTGACTGACGTCAAGGCCACGCTCACGCCGCTGTTGCGTACCGAGGGCGACAACGTTCTGCTGTTTGTCGACGCTGCGCGCGGCCGTCAACGCTTGGGCGGCTCGATCTTCGCGCAGGTGCATTCCGCGATGGGCAGCGACGTGCCCGATTGCGATTCGGCGGACGACCTCAAAGCGTTTTTCGCGGGCGTGCAGACGCTCAACAAGGAGGGCTTGCTGCTCGCGTATCACGATAAATCTGACGGCGGATTGTTTGCGACGTTGGCCGAGATGATGATCGCTTCGCGCACGGGACTTTCCGTCGCGATTGACGCGTTGGGTGCTGATGCGCTGGGTGCGCTTTTCAACGAAGAACTGGGCGCAGTTGTACAAATTCGCCGTGCGGATATTGCGAAAACGCGCGCCGCATTTGGCGATTTGCCTGTGCACGAAATCGGCGCTGTGCGTGCCGATAGCAAGCTCGTCATTGAGCACGGCGGCAAGGCGATTTTTGATGAAGCGCGGCAAGCGCTGCATACCGCGTGGAGCGCGACCAGCATCGAGATTCAACGCCTGCGCGACAACCCGGATTGCGTGGATTCCGAATTTGATCGCGTGTTCGACGACGCGGACGTGGGCCTCGCGCCGCGCGTGCTGTTCGACCCGAAAGAGAACGTCGCCGCGCCGTACATCGCTCGCGGCGTGCGTCCGAAGGTCGCGATTCTGCGCGAGCAGGGCGTGAATTCCCACATTGAAACCGGCCACGTGTTCACGATGGCAGGCTTTGACGCATACGACGTGCACATGACCGATCTGCAAAGCGGTCGCGTGTCGCTTGACGAGTTCAAAGGCTTCGTCGCGTGCGGCGGATTCAGCTACGGCGACGTGCTTGGCGCGGGCGCGGGCTGGGCGAAATCGATTTTGCTTAATGGCTCAATGCGCGAGCAATTTCAGGATTTCTTCAACGAAGACGACACCTTCGCGCTCGGTATTTGCAACGGTTGTCAAATGCTTGCGCAGATGGCACCGATCATTCCCGGCGCGGAAAATTGGCCAAAATTTGTGAGGAACGGCAGCGAGCAATTCGAGTGCCGCACCGCGCTCGTCGAAGTGATGGAAACGCCGTCGATCTTCTTCAAAGGCATGGAAAAAACACGCCTGCCAATCGTCGTCGCGCACGGCGAAGGCTTCGCGCAGTTCAAAGACGAAGAACAGTTCGACGCCGCGCAGTCACTCGTCACCATGCGCTTCATCGACGGCCACGGCGCAGCCAGCGAGGTCTACCCGATCAATCCGAATGGCTCGCCCGGCGGCATCACCGGCCTCACCACTGCCGACGGTCGCTTCAACGTGCTTATGCCGCACCCAGAGCGCACGCACCGCGTAGAAAACTTCTCTTGGCATCCCGAAGCTTGGACACGCTCGCCATGGTTGCGCATGTTTGAAAATGCGCGGGTTTGGTTGGGGTAAATCGAGAATCTCGCCGTGAAACAACCGTCATTCGAAGTCCAACAATCGGTCGTAATTTTCGCGAAGAACAAGAAGCGCGTTTCCGCGTTTTATCGGGAGACATTGGGACTTACGGCCAGCGTTGAAGAACCTTCGCATGACGTGTTGTGTGGCTCAGGAGTTGAGCTGGTGATTCATGCGATACCGCGCAAATACGCCACCGATATCGTGATCTCGAAGCCACCAAAAGTGCGCGAGGACACAGCGATTAAGCCTGCGTTTTACGTTGCTGATCTGGAGGTTGTTCGGGCGGCGGAAGAGAAGACCGGCGGATTTGTCAAACCACGTGACCAAGCGTGGGATATTCGCCGCTCTGTGGTGCTAGATGGTCACGACCCCGAGGGGAACGTCGTGCAGTTTAAGCAGCGCGTGGGCGGGTAGGCATGCGCCGATCGCTGTAGGCGCGGACTTGGCCGCGCTTGATCGTGCCGAGCGACGCCAAGTCGTCGCCTACCAAACGTGCGCGCGGCGGCGTGCGAAATTCGTACCTGCGCTGATGCGCTGAAAATACGATTCATGTGCGGCGCTGCCGTCGGGCCATTGCTTTAGAAATTGCGCCTTCCAAAGTGCGTTGTCGTAGCGAATGGGTAGCAGTGCGACATACGCGCCTGAGTGCTGAAACTCGTCGATGGTTTCGTGTGGAGATGGCGAGGTGCTTATGCGAGTGCACAGGCCGAAGAGGTGGCTCGATGCGTTCGGATAAGTCGAGTCGTGCGTGAAATTTGGCATGCCCGCAGCGCCGTTGTTGACGATGTAGCCTAGGGCTTCTCCATTCGCCTTTAGGGCGAATCGGCGCATGGCTGGAAGGCAGGTATGCGTGCTGGCGAACAGATCGACCTGAGCATCGCCGAATACGGATTGCAGCCATGGCAATTCGTTGCTGTTGTCAAGCGAATCCACGTCGAAGCGCCAGCCTGCGAGCGAGTCCGCATCGCCATGGACAACCGCGATGCGGCATTCGCCGACTTGATAGCGCGCGAACATCGGTAACGCCGCGATCTGCGCAGCGAGTGCGGGATGGCGGCGCGCAGTGGCCTTGAGTTGCGCGTGGATTTGGTTAGAGCGTTCGACGATTCCTGCGTCTACGTTGTCAGGATAGGCGCAGCCGCAGCCCACGTCTTCGTTCGCGCTTTCGGGGTCGAACTCTGCTTCTACGTTGCCGAGAATCGCGTCGTGTTGCAACACACGCGTGTTGATCTCGGCGAACGATGCGTCGGAGATGTTGAACCAATTGAAATCGCCGTTGAAGCACAGCGTTGCGGACGCGGGCTCGGCGTTTGCCATCGCTTCAACTGTGTCAAGCGCTGGGACGTTGCCATAGAGGCCGCCGATGACGTAAAGCGTTTCGGCTGTCTTGGTCGGCGCGGCCGCGAGTGCCCTGGCGCCGTAGCGATAGCGCAGCGGGCAGACGCGGCCGGGGGAGGTGTTAGTTTCTGCCACAGCGATCACCTATGACTGTCATTCGCACGCAGGCGGGAATCCAGTGGGTACTGGAGCGCGAAACGCACTCATTCGGTAGTTTTCGAGGTGCGCGCCGGTCTGCATTCCCGCCTTCGCGGGAATGACAATTAGGGAGAGGAAACAGTGGCGTCATTGGATTCATTTCAGCATCCCGCGTAGTTCACTCGCACTGTATCGCGTCGCTGGTGCGTCGGCAATCAAGCTGCCCTTGTGCAAGACAATCACGCGATCAGCTAGTTGCGCCACGCGTTGCAAATCGTGCACTACGCAGAGCAGCGTCGAGTTTCGCTCCGCGACGAGCGCGGTGATCAGTTCTACGATTTCGTCGGCCGCGTCAGCGTCTAGGCTTGCGGTGGGTTCGTCGGCGAGAAGCACTGGTGCTTGTTGATGTAGCGCACGAGCTATTGCGACCTTTTGTCGCTCGCCACCGGAGAGCGAGTCGGTGCGCCGCGCTGCTGCCCATGCCATGCCGACTCGCGCGAGTGCTGCCTGCGCGGCCTCGCGCTCTTGCGCGGGCCAGCGTCGCAGCCACGTCAGCATCGAGGTTGCGCGCGCCGTGCCGCCGATCAATACGTTGTCGATTACGCTCAATCGGCCGACCAGATTTAAGCCTTGGTGCACTTGCGCGATGCGGCTCCGAAGGCTGCGTATCGTGTGGCGTTGGAGTAACCCGTTCATCTCTGTGCCGAGTACGCGCAGGCTGCCTTCGGTGACATCACAAAAGCCCGTGATAGCGCGCAAGAGCGATGACTTTCCCGCGCCGTTGTGACCGACGATGGCAACCCGCTCACCCTGAGAAATCGCGAAGTTCACGTCGCGCAAGAGCACGTTCGCGCCAACGCTGATTTGCGCGCCGCGCGCTTCGACCACGAACTGAGGTGCGCTCATACCAGCCGCCTGCGCACAGCGCGACTCAGCGCGTCAAACGCGGTCACCATAATGACGATGGCGAGAAGGAGCGTTGCCAATCGTCCCCATTGAAAGAGCGACATCGCCTCAGACAACAACAAGCCCAAGCCACCGGCCCCGACGAGCCCGAGAATCGTGGA
>DAINAJ010000170.1:4090-6496 GCA_036733505.1 Casimicrobium sp. | reverse complement strand
GTGTAGAGCGATGGCACGCGAACCTGACTTGGGATGGCGACCGAGGCGCTCTGCCCTGCACGTCCGATCGCAGCAACTGTATTGGCGGCTTCGGCGATGGAATGCGCACCAATGTCGCCCGAATAGGCGAACGCCGTTTGTTCTCCGCTGATCGCACGCACGCCCACCCCTGACGAAATGGAGAAGCTGCCGCTCTTGACGATGCTTTCCTCAAGCGACCAACTCTCCGATTTATGGTGCTCAAAGTACAAATCAGCAAACTCAACGCCGCGCGCGGTCAAACCACCCAAAGTACTTGAGAGTTGGTCTAGCGAAAGGTGAGCGGGCGTTAGAAGGAGTGATTGGGCGGTGGCGAGGGAGGCAGACATCAAGCAGTAAATGTGAGTGGATCTAATGAAGCGAGGGTAGCACAGGGTTAGCCGACAGTCGCGGCGCCGCCCGTGCCCGCGATTCCGACAAATGCCTGCGTCCTTTGTAAGGGCAAGCACAAGGCGCACGACAAAGCGCTAAAACCATACTTCTCGATATTGCGTAGACGCCCATTTCGGCGATTTACGGGGTCGTAACAAAAAATAAAGCGCATATGAAATCAAAAATTGCATTGCTGATCGTGATTGCCGGGGCGATTGGCGCATTTTTCTACTTTGATCTTGCGAAACTGTTGACGCTTGATGGCTTCAAAGCGCAGCAGGCAACGCTCAGCGCATATGTGGCGTCGAACCCGTGGCAAAGCGCCATCGCGTTTTTCGCGGTCTACGTTGCGGTTGCGGCGCTGTCGCTGCCGGGGGCGGCAATACTGACGCTGGTCGGAGGCGCGATCTTCGGTTTCAGCAAGGGCCTCATCATCGTATCTTTCGCCTCGAGCATCGGTGCGACGCTCGCGTTTTTGTCCTCTCGCTTCTTGTTGCGCGATTGGGTGCAAAGCAAGTTCGGTGACCGATTGAAACCGATTAACGACGGCGTGGCAAAAGACGGCCCGTTTTACTTGTTTGCGCTGCGCCTCGTTCCGCTATTCCCGTTCTTCGTGGTCAACCTCGTGATGGGGCTCACGACTATCAAGACCTGGCCGTTTTATTGGGTGAGCCAATTGGGCATGCTGGCGGGTACCGCGGTATTCGTAAACGCGGGTACACAGCTGGCGCAAATTTCTTCGCTGAAGGGCATTGTTTCACCGGCTATTCTCGGGTCGTTTGCGTTGCTCGGCATCTTCCCGATCATCGCGAAGAAAGTGCTCGATTGGTTGAATGGCCGCAAGGTTTATGCGCGTTTTGCGAGCGTCAAACCAAAAACGTTTGACCGCAACGTGATCGTGATCGGTGCGGGTTCCGCCGGCTTGGTCACAAGTTACATCGCAGCCGCAGTTAAAGCGAAAGTGACTTTGATTGAAAAGCACAAAATGGGCGGCGACTGCTTGAACACGGGATGCGTTCCGTCCAAAGCGCTCATTCGCACTGCGAAGCTGCTCTCGCACATGAAGCGTGCCCAAGAATTCGGATTGACCAGCGCTTCAGCACAATGGAATTTCGCCGACGTGATGCAACGCGTGCAGCGCGTGGTGCACGAAGTCGAGCCGCACGATTCGGTTGAGCGCTACACCGGTTTGGGTGTGGAGTGCTTGACTGGCAGTGCGCGCATCGTTTCTCCGTGGGCCGTCGAAGTCACGAGCTCAGACGGATCGAAGCAGACATTGACCGCAAAAAACATCGTCATCGCCACTGGCGCGCG
Source organism: Casimicrobium sp. (assembly GCA_036733505.1). GTDB lineage: Bacteria > Pseudomonadota > Gammaproteobacteria > Burkholderiales > Casimicrobiaceae > Casimicrobium. The sequence goes on along the minus strand of DAINAJ010000170.1, from coordinate 4,771 downwards.
CCCATTCGTACCGCCAATTCCTGGCTTGGCAGATGCGGGGTTCTTGACCAGCGACACCGTCTGGAATTTACGTGACCTGCCGAAGCGTTTAGTCGTACTCGGCGGTGGTCCCATTGGCTCGGAATTGACGCAGTGTTTCGCGCGCTTTGGTGCCAACGTATCGCAAGTGGAGATGCTTCCCCGCATTCTCATTCGCGAAGACCCGGAGGTGTCAGCACTCGTTACCAAGTCTTTAGAAAAGGATGGCGTGGCCGTATTGACTGGCCACAAGGCAAAGCAAGTGGTTGTTGAAAACGGCGAAAAAGTGCTCGTGTGCGAGCACAACGGTGCGGAGGTGCGCATTCCATTTGATGAGATTTTGGTGGCCGTGGGTCGTACGGCCAACGTGACCGGATTCGGACTCGAAGAATTAGGCATTCCTACGCGCGCGAACAAGACCGTTGAAACCAACGAATATCTACAAACGTTGTACCCGAACATCTTTGCATGCGGCGACGTTGCCGGTCCGTTCCAGTTCACACACACCGCTGCGCATCAGGCGTGGTACGTCGCCGTAAACGCCCTCTTCGGTCGCTTCAAGAAATTCAAGGCGGATTACCGCGTGATTCCGTGGGCAACCTTTACGGACCCGGAAGTGGCGCGCGTGGGTCTATCCGAGAGCGAAGCCAAGGAAAAAAACAT
>DAINAJ010000170.1:0-3990 GCA_036733505.1 Casimicrobium sp. | reverse complement strand
GGGGTGTGGAAACGGAACCATCAACCGACCAAGCTACTCGAATGGGTCGCCAAGTTTCACGCGTGGGAGCGTGGATAGAACCAGAACAATTTCGCTCACGCCATCGCGCGGGCTCTGCCCGCCTCGTCACACCCGGTGGGCGGTGCCCGCCCTACGAAAGCACGCTCATGAACTTCCTCCATCGACTCATCGCAACCGTTTTCGGATTGATCGCCGCAACGTCTTTCGCGCAAGCTCCGTTTGATCATTCGCACAAGGCCTTCGACGATCTGCTCAAGAAGCACGTCACGCTCATATCCAACGGCAACGCATCGCAGCTTTCGTACGCTGGCGTCGCGCGTGATCGCGCCGCGCTCAAGAGCTACTTGGACGCCGTGTCCGCCGTTCCAGAAGCGACATACAAATCGTGGAACAAAAATCAGCAATTGGCGTTTCTGATCAATGCGTACAACGCGTACACGATTGAGTTGATCCTCACCAAGTACCCGAACCTCAAATCCATTCGCGATTTGGGCGGCACTTTTAGCAAACCGTGGGGCCTGAAATTTTTCAAATTGTTCGGCAAAGAAACGACGCTCGATAACATCGAACACGACATGATTCGCGCGGAAGGCGTCTTTAACGACCCACGCATTCACGTGGCCGTGGTCTGTGCCTCTATCGGTTGTCCGATGCTCCGAAACGAAGTGTTCACCGCCGAAAAGATTGACGCGCAACTCGAAGACGGCATGCAGCGCTTCTTGTCCGACAAATCGCGCAATCGCTACAACGCTGAGACCAAGAAACTCGAAGTCAGCAAAATTTTTGACTGGTACAAGAAAGACTTCACCAAAGGCTACAAGGGCTATGCTTCGCTTGAAGCCACGCTCGGAAAGTATGCAGATCGTCTAAGCAATGATCCTGCTGCACAGGCGGAAATCAAGGCCGGCAAGGTTGCCATTTCGCATCTCGATTACGACTGGAATCTCAACGACAAACGATGAGACCCCTGATACTGATTCTCTTCGCGCAGGAATACGACGAATTAGCGCTTGCTTCGCTTGAGTCATCGTATTCGGAATACGAATTCGTTCGAGAGGGTTTTGACCTTTTCACATTCCCGTCGAATGCACGCTTGCTGTGGTTCGACGTTGAGCTTTTTGTAAAGCGTCTTGCCGTGAAGTACCGCAGCCGAACCATAGCGGCTGTAGCATCGACGCACGAACAATTTGGCGCGCTAGCTGCGAGCCTGTTGGCTGAAAGACTCGGGCTACCCGGCGCATCGTTGCAGTCGCTCTTAACTGCGCAACACAAATTTCTCGCACGCCAAATTCACGCGAAGTGCATGCCGGAAAACGTGCCGCCTTTCTGTGGGTTTCGTTACGACGCCGATGTTCGGACGGCCGTGACGATTGACTACCCGGTGTTTGTAAAGCCCGTGAAGGCGGCGTTCTCTGTGCTTGCCAAACGTTGCAAAGACGAAGCAGCTCTACGCGCGCATCTCAAATTTGCGCTGTGGGAAAAATTCATCATCAAACGGCTCACGTGGCCATTTCGGCGTGTCTCGGCGCGGCGCATCGAATGTGAAATCGACGCGGATTGCTTCATTGCCGAAGGCTGTGTTGACGGCGCGCTTCAGGTGTGTGTCGACGGTTATGCAAAAGACGGCGAGGTGCATATTCTTGGCACAGTAGATTCCGTGATGTATCCGGGCACTAGCGCGTTCATGCGGTTCGAGTATCCGTCGCAACTCGCATCGGAACGGGTTCAACGCCTAGAAGATGTTGCGAAGCGAGCCGTCGAAGCGATCGGTTTCACTCACGGTTTGTTTAACGTCGAACTGTTTCTCGATCCGAAGACTGAGCGCACCACGATCATCGAAATTAACCCACGCATGGCGGGGCAATTTTCTGATCTGTACGAGCGCGTTGACGGCAAAAGTTTGTGGGCTCTTGAGCTTGAGCTTGCGCTCGGAAAGACGCCTGAATGGCCGCGCAAGGCCGGCGCGTTTGGCTCGGCCGCGAGCTTTGTGTTTCGCGAATTCGGCGACGCTGTGAAATTCGCGCCGCCAGATTCGCAGCAGCGCTGGCTCACGCAAACATACCCGGACGCACGCCTGTTTCTCGACCTGAAACACGCCACTTCGCGCGCGCGCGAAACCAAATGGCTCGGCAATTATCGTTACGCGCTCGTGCACATGGGCGGACGCGATGCCGCCGATCTGTTAGCGCGGTTTGCTGATGTGTGCAAGCATCTCGATTTCACTGGGCAGTCCGCGCCCATCACCGAGTCTAAATGGCAAGTCTTGCGAAGATCGTTTTAGGCAACCTCTTGGTCGCGGCCGGGGCGTTCTTGGCATGTGTGAGTTCAGCGACCCAAGCTGCGGATGCCGCCAACGTCAACGTAGCTACGTTTTCTAGCTTCAGCGCTGGCGCCACGATCAAGGGCTGGAACGTGCAGACCTTTCGCAGCGTTAAGCAAGCGAGCAGTTACGCGCTGGTTCGCGACGAACAAGCGAACGCCGTTGTAGTTGAGGGCACGGCCAACGCGTCTGCCGCGGCCTTGGCTCATCGTCTCGACGTCGACGTCCGTGCGACACCTGTCCTTCGATTTAGTTGGAAGGTGGGCAACTTGCTCGACCGCAGCAACCCGCGCGAAAAATCCGGCGACGACTACGCGGCGCGCGTGTATGTGACCTTCGCCAACGACCCGACGCGGGAGAGTTTTCGCGAGCGAGCAGAAAACGCAATCGCCCAAGCGCTTTACAAGGAAACGCCGCCGCACGCCGCGTTGACTTACGTCTTCACACATAAAGCGGCGCGCGGCGACATCATCACCAGCCCGTACACCTCGCGCGCCCGCATGATCGTCGTCGACGCCGATCCGGCGTCGGTCGGTCTATGGAAGAGCTTCACGCGCGACGTGCACGAAGACTACAAGCGCGCATTCGGCGAAGAACCTACTCGCATCTCAGGCATTGCCATCATGGTCGACGCCGACAACACCGGCGACAAAGCTAGCGCACGATTCGGCGATATCTCGCTCACGGCGAAACCGTAGATCGCGGCAAATGCACTTTCGCCACGTAGTGAAGGGATGGATACAGCTTTAACGCTCCAACGACCAGCGGGCGGACGTTTCAGCGTCATTAATGGCATTGTCGATATCTAGGAAAAAATGCGCGAACGACCCCTGGGCAGTAGTTCGCACCAAAAAGCTGTTGGGCAGAGTTAAGTGGGCAGTGCCCGCCCCAATCCACCGAACTTAAGCGAGGCGAACAATTTTTTGCCACTGATTTACACAGATGAACACAGATTGATGGAACACGTTTCGCCAGAGGGTGGTTCGTAAAAATCTGTGCAAATCAACTAACTCATCAGTGAAATCCGTGTCCAGAAATCACGTGCGAACCGCCTAAGTTCGGTGGATTGGTGCCCGCCCTGCCAGCCACAGAGAATCAGCAAATGAGCGATCGCGCTAGTGCATCAGCGCCGACAACGCTCCCGGCCCTTTGCCGCTTAGAGACTTCACCGTTTCCGCCGCAGCGTCCATCTCCGCAATCGTGCCCGCGTCAATCAGCAATGCGCTCGCACGAGCAATACGCGATTTGCGCTCCGGGTCGCCGGGCATGAGGATCTCGTCATGGCCCTCTGACAAGCGCGCCGACTTCACCCACTCGATAAATTCCCGCGTCGACACTTCAAATGCGTTCTGCGTACCGAAGCGCGCGGGGTCGAACACGATGGTCAGCATGTTGTTCCACACGCCAGCCTTCGGTTGATTTTTCGGGATCGTCACCGAGCCGCCGGTCAGCGCCGCGCCAAGGAGTTCACACACCATCGCAAGCGCATATCCCTTGTGCGCGGCCATCGTGGTGAGCGCGCCGATGCGCCCGTTTACCGGCTCAAAGAGCACGCCGGGGTTAGTCGTCGGGAATCCCTCGTGATCGATCAACGCGCCTTCGGGCGTGTGCTTCTGCGCGTTGTACGCCACACGCACTTTGCCCTGCGC
>DAINAJ010000169.1:3734-6548 GCA_036733505.1 Casimicrobium sp. | reverse complement strand
AGGTTTTCCCACGGCCAGACGCCGAGCTCGTGCTTGAGCCACAAGTAGCCGTCGTCGCCGAATTGCGTAGTCCAGTTGTAGACACCCGCGTGGCAGACGTACGCTTTGTAGCGGTCCGTGTGGCCGTTCATCCACGCGACCATGAAGCCGCCGTAGCTGCCGCCCGCGGCGTAGAGGCGGTCTTTGTCGACGACGCCTTCTTTGATCAGTGCGTCGGTCACGGCCTCGGTGTCCGCGAGTTCGCGTGGGCCAAGATCGCCATCGATGCTGCCGAGGAATTTCTCGTCAAAGCCCGACGAGCCGTGATAGTTCACCGCGGCGACGACATAGCCCTGCGCGGCGAAGGCGTGCACGTTCCAACGGTAGTGCCAAACGTCCAAGTGTGCGGCGTGCGGGCCGCCGTGAATGTCTTGCAGGAGCGGATATTTCTTCCGCGCGTCGTAGTTCGGCGGGTAGCAGACGAAGGCTTGCACTGGCTCGCCTTTCCAGCCTTTGAAGGTGCGGCTTTGCCATGTGCCGAGCGGGATCTTGTCGAGGAACGCGTTGAGGCGGTCGAGGCGTTTTGCGGCGGGAAGTATGGCTCCGTTCGCACTGAGCCTGTCGAAGTGCTTGGTTGCGCCAGAAGCCACCGAGGCTTCGACAGGCTCAGCCTGAACGGTGGTGGAATACAACCGCGCCGGATGATCAATCGACGACTTCGTGTACACGAGCGCGTCGCTCTTCGCGCACATCGAAAACGCGGCGATGTGGCCGCCGTGCGCGATTGCGGTGGGCTGCTCGGCGGTGAGCGGCAGCGACCACAGGTGCTGCGCGCCTCCGTCTTCAGCGGAGAAGATGATTGTGCTGTCGTCGGCGCTCCACACCGGGTTTGCGCTGCCGTAGGTGCCCACGGAGCGCGGCCACTTTGGTGCGAGGCGCTCGGCCTTGCCGCTCTTACGATCCACAAGCATCATGCGCGTGTGTTGGCTCGGCGCGCTCGCGGGCGTCGCAAGCGCGATCAGACGCGTTCCGTCGTGCGAATACACGGGCGAACTCAGCCACATGTGGCCCAAGTCCACGGAACGCGTTTTACGCGTCTTGAGGTTCATGAGCGTGAGCATGCACGGGTCGGTGAGACGCGTGACGTCCTTTTGCGTGACCCACGTCAGCTCGTTGCCGTCGGGGGAGATCGCGAAGTCGTTCGACCCCGGGTCGCCGAGCCCGAGCGTCCACGGTTTGCCCGCGAACAAGTCCTTCGCCACGCCGCTGGCGACATTGATTTCAAATAGATGCGGACGCGTGCCGTCGCAAATCCAGCTGTCCCAATAGCGATAGTTGTCGACCTCGATGACCTTTGCCTGAACCTTCGATTCCTTTTGTTCTTTGCGGCGCTTGGCTTGTTGCGCGTCGGTCGTCAGATCGGGCCACACCCACGAGATCGCTGCGATGCGCTTGCTGTCGGGGAACCAGCGAATGCTGCCGACGCCGTTCGAGAGCTTCGTTACGCGCCGCGCTTCGCCGCCGTCCGGCGCGATCACGTAAAGCTGCGACGCATCGTCGCCGTCACGCTTCGCGCAAAACGCGATCGCCTTGCCGTCCGGCGACCATTGCGGCGCGGTGTTTTTCTTGCCCGCACTGGTGAGCTGCTTGCGCGTTTTGCCGTCGGTGGAATACATCCACAACTGCGTCGCGCTCTCGTTGGTGTCCATCGAATACGTGGTCTGATCAACCACTACCCACTTGCCATCAGGCGAAACGCTCGGCGTGCCGATGCGCTCGCACTGCCAGAGGTGTTCGACGGTTAACTGTTTGGATTTCATCGCGCGAGTACTGAGGTGAAAGAGGTACAAGCGTAACCAATTTCATCCGCCACGACTACGAACACGCACACATAGCGTTACGAAGCGCGATCTAGCAATCGCGTTAGCGCTTCATCAGGGGCCAGCAGAAACTCACGCATCACTCGGTAGTGCTCGATGTCTTTGTATTCAATGCGCTTTAACCCGTCCTCGGTGCACGCGTAAATCCACGCGTGGGGGTACGCCATCAATATCGGGGAGTGTGTGGCGATCACAAACTGTGAACGATCCAGCACCAAGTCATGTAGCCGTGAGAGCGCCACCAATTGGCGCTGTGGTGACAGCGCGGCCTCAGGTTCATCTAGGATGTAGAGGCCTTGGCCGCCAAACCGATTCATCAGTAGCGCTAGGAACGACTCGCCATGAGACTGCTCATGCAATGACTTTTTGCCGTAGGAGTCGATGATCGGCGGCGCCGGGAAAGGCTCATCGTCGAGTCGTTCGATTTCCGTCGCGACGTTGAAGAAACTTTCGGCCCGCAGGAAATACCCGTCGCGCGGCTTCTTGATGCCTTTGGATACTCGAAGCAATTCGTGCAGGTTCGAATGTGACTGCCGTGTGTCAAATCGGAAATTCTTGCTGCCGCCCTCCGCATTGAAGCCGAGCGAAACCGCAAGCGCTTCAAGTAGCGTGGATTTTCCAGAACCGTTTTCGCCGACAAAGAACGTCACCTTTGGATGCAACTCCACAGCATCCAAATTCCGCACAGCGGGTAAATTCAGTGGGTAGGCGTCGAACGAATCAATCAGCTCGGTTTTGAGGCTGATGCGTGAAACGAATTGATTCGAGATCATACGGTTGCCCGTATTCGCTAGACAACGCCTTCAAACATCTGCACATCAACAACCGCGCCTGCTGCAACATTGCCCACATCCGTGCCGAGCACAACGAAGCAGTTCGCTTGCGTCATTGACGACAAGATGCCGGAGCCTTGATCGCCGGTGGTTTTGACTTCGCAGCCGTTGGGGCCGATGGT
>DAINAJ010000169.1:0-3634 GCA_036733505.1 Casimicrobium sp. | reverse complement strand
ATGCGCACGCATTCGCCTTTGCCGACAGGGCCAAGGTACGGCTTGCCGGCGAAGCTGGTGCCGATGCGCTTCATCGGCGTGGTCGTGCCGGAGCCGATGTCAGCGTGTCGATACGCCCAGCCGTCCATTGCGGAGTTATCGTGTCCCGGCACGTCAATCGGCGAGATCACATCCTCTGATGTCACGCGGCCCAGTGCAGCGCGAATGTTGAGGCGTTCGGTGAGCGTGATCGGAGATAGGACCTTGCTGATGAAGTCGCGCGCCTTGTCGACCGGCATCGAATTCGGGTCGTAGTCGTCGGCGCAGGAGAGTTCGCGAATGGTGGCAGTCATACGAAAAAATGGGTGAAGCGAAACGAAGGAATGAGTTTAGTCGTTCGTTGGGGTTCGGTGACTGACTGAGTAGGCGACGACTTGGCGTCGCTCCGTGGTACCAAGCGCGGCCAAGTCCGCGCCTACAACCAGCTGCACGGCTTAGGCTGGCTTTGCGACGAGCTAAGCGCCGCGCGCCACCACGCGGATAGCGGACGGCAAGACGCGCACGCTCACCTCGGTCGATTCGCCAAGATACTCGCCATCGACCGCGAGCGGCACTGCGGGCGTGGCGTAGATCTGCATGTCGGAGAAGGGCTGCGTGTGAATTCGTGCGTCTGGCAGATGCTTGCCGAGCAGCAGCTTCGGCAACATGACCATCGTTGACAGGCGCGTGAAGCGACCCGCGATGAGTGTGTCGAGTTTTCCGTCGTTGATTGATGCGTGTGGCACAGCGGGCATTCCGCTGCCGAAGGTCGGGGTGTTAAGCACGGAGGCGAAGAGGGCGCTGCCGCTGCGTAATGCAGCGCCGTCGCAGTGCACCGCGAGCTGCCAATGTCGAAGCGCCACGATTTCGCGCACCGTAGCGAGCAAGTAGCGCGGCAGGCCACGAAGTTTCTTTGGCCCGTTGAGTGCACGTAACGCCACTGCTGAATCAAACCCAATCGTGCAACACGCGAGAAACGGCACATCGCGATCATCAAACGCGACACGGCCGACGTCCACTGGTGATGACTCACCCTTGATCGCGTGCGCTAGGGCTTCTTCCCAAGAGAGCTTGAAAACACCCAAAGCACGCGCGACGTCATTGCCGCTGCCCAGTGGAACGACAGCGAGTTCGCGGTTGCTGCCCACGATGCCCGGCAGCATGCGGTTGACCGTACCGTCGCCGCCAATCACGACGATGCGCGCGTCTTTCGCCGTGTCTCCAATCAACGCGAGGCCATCGGAGACGGTGGAGGTGACGACGAAGCGCGCGGTTGGGTAGTCGGTGCGGATGCGGGCGCGAATGTCGGCTTCTAGTTTTAGCGCGCGGCCGCCACCGGCGTTCGGGTTCAAAAGGACAAGGACAGAGGTCATGGCGCGCCAGTATAGGCGCTCGCAGCGCTGCATGACGCTAGCATTGCAGGTTACTCATACAAGGAAAAACTCATGATCCTCGAAGTCGCAGACATCCGTATCCCCGCAGGCAAGCAGGCCGAGTTCGACGCGGCGATCCAGCGCGGCGTAGAAACCGTGATCAGCAAAGCCCAAGGCTTCTGCGGATACAAAGTTAATCGCGGCGTCGAATCGCCCGAGCGATACCTGTTGATGATTTACTGGGCGACGCTGGAAGACCACACGGTCGCGTTTCGCCAAGGCCCGCTGTTCCCCGAGTGGCGCGCGATTGTTGGGCCATTCTTTGCGCAACCGCCAGTGGTTGAGCACTTTGAGTTAGTGGTCAAGTCGGCGTAGGTTGACGCTTATTGTCTTGTGGGGGCGGGCTTGCCCGCGATTCGCATTTGCTGTTGAGCCAACGTTTTCATCGCGGGCAAGCCCGCTCCCACCGTAGCTAGTGCTGCAAGAACACTTCTCGCTCGCGCACCCACGTTTCGTCCTCAGTTTCGCGGATGATCGTGACTGAGCGCATGAGGTCACGGAAGGTTTCTTTCGTGACTTGTGCGGAAGCCAAGCAAAGCGCATCGTAACGCGTCGGCTCGCTCGCGCGGGCGATCGTGATGTGCGGCGTGAAATCGAACTCGGTACGCAAAAATTCGGCAAGTGGGCCGCGATAGAGTCGGTCGTGCATTTCGATCAGGGCATCGCTGCCGACTTGCGTGGCGATGCCGATGAATTCATTTTGCGCGAACCATGCGCCATGCATCACCACCGGAAAACACGGCCACACGCGCAGCACTTTTTGTGCATGCGCCGCGATTTGATCGAGCGTCAAGCGCGAGTGAAACGGAAAGACGAGCGTGAGATGCGGCGGTAGAGATTGCGCTTGCGGGTCGTTCGGGCCGCGAAAGCGATCAATCACCTTGTGGTTTTCAAACGTCGGAAACCACACGATCGCGCGACGCGGCAGCGTCGGACGCAGGATGTAGGTGAGTTTCTTACGAGCCATTTCTGTGAAAGGTGAGCAGTGAGCGGTGAACAGTGAGCAGTGAACGGTGGGCAGTTAGCAGTAGATTGTGGGCGAGGCGATCTGTCAACTATTCACTGTTCACCGCTCACTACTCACTGTTACGTAGCTCTTCAATCGTGTTGATGTTCGCAAACGCGCTCTCGTCGGCGAATTCCACTTCGACGACCTGATGCGCGGCGTACCAACTATCAATCTTGCGACCGCCGCCTTCGAGAAACGCGGTGAGGCTTGGCAGCAGCGCGGTCGTGCACAACGTAAACACGGGCTGCGCAAAGCCACCCGTGCGCGCGACGGCGAGCTCGGCGACGTTGTCAGTCAACGCGGCGTAGAGGAGCGCCACAATGTCCAGCGGCAGAAACGGCGAGTCGCATGGCGCGGTGACGATGTAGGGCGTCGTGCAGGCGCGCAAGCCCGCATGCAGCCCGGCGAGCGGCCCCGCGAAGCCACCAACTTCGTCACTGATGACCGAATACCCAAAGGCGCCGTATTCATCCAGGCTGCGGTTTGCATTGATGATGAGCGGCCCGACTTGCGGCGCAAGGCGCTCAATCACATGCGCCACCATCGGCTTGCCGCGGAACGGTACCAGCCCTTTGTCGCGCGAATCCATGCGTCGGCCCATGCCGCCGGCGAGCACGAGCCCCGTTACTGCAGTGAGTGGTGAGCGGTGAGCAGTGAGCAGTGGGTGCGCTGCGTCCGCGGAAAACTGTTCACGACTCACTGTTCACTGCTCACTTTCAAAAAGAAACCGCCCAGGATCGTTGAACAGCAAAAAGTGTTTGTTCACAGCGCGGCCGATCATCGTCATGCCGACGCGTTTGGCGATCTCGTAGCCCATCTGCGTGAGGCCAGAGCGCGACACAAGAAAGGGCACGCCCATCTGTGCGGCTTTGATCACCATCTCGCTGGTGAGTCGTCCGGTCGTGTAGAAAATTTTGTCGTCGCCAGTCACGCCGTCGAGCCACATCATGCCGGCGATCGCGTCGACCGCGTTGTGGCGCCCGACGTCTTCGACGAAGTAGAGGAGTTCCGGCGTGAGGCTAAATAGAGCGCAGCCGTGCACCGCGCCCGCTTGCTTGTAAATCGTTTCGTGTTTGCGCACGAGTTCGGAGAGCGCATAAAGCGTGCTTTGTTTGAGCTGCACGTCGGTAGGCAACGATATGTCATCGATATCCGCCATCAAATCGCCGAACAC
>DAINAJ010000168.1:0-6556 GCA_036733505.1 Casimicrobium sp. | reverse complement strand
TCGTCATTCGACTCTTGGGCGACGACGCATGGGATATTTTGCTGTCGCTTCGCGGTGAGCGCAAAACCGGCCGCAGTGCGCGGATGTTGTTCGAGGTGCTGGGCGACATTTGGGTTGTAGAGCGCAACCCGTATTTGCATGACGACATGATCGACAACCCGCGCCGTCGTGCGCAGTTGATCGAAGCGCTTCGCCATCGCCTCGCCGAAGTAGAAAAGCGCCGCAACATCGACGTTGCAGACACCGATGGCGCGCAGCGCAAGGAAAAAGTAGGCGAATTGGTCGTCCGCGCCAAAGCGGCCGTGGATCGTTTTGAGTCGCAATTTCGCGAGACCTATGATCTGCGCAAACGCGTGGTCAAAGTGCTAGGCAAAGTCACGCACAAAGACAACATTACGTTCGACGGCTTAGCGCGAGTCTCGCATGTGACCGACGCCACCGACTGGCGCGTCGAGTATCCGTTTGTCGTGCTGCACCCTGACACCGAACAAGAGGTGATCGGTCTCGTAAATGGCTGTATCGAGCTCGGCCTCACGATCATTCCGCGCGGCGGCGGAACGGGATACACAGGCGGTGCGATTCCGCTCACTAAAACCTCAGCCGTCATCAACACCGAAAAGCTCGAAACGCTGTCGCCCGTCAAGTACGAGATACTGCCGGGCCACACCGAAGCGTACGGCGTGATTGAGTGCGAAGCGGGTGTTGTCACGCGTCGCGCGATGGAAGCGGCGGAGCACGCAGGTCTCGTGTGGGCTTGCGATCCGACCAGCGCCGACGCTAGCTGCATTGGCGGCAACGTGGCGATGAATGCCGGCGGCAAGAAGGCCGTGCTTTGGGGCACGGCGCTCGATAACTTAGCGCAATGGCGCATGGTGACGCCCCAAGGCGAGTGGCTCGAAGTCACGCGCATGGATCACAACCTCGGCAAAATTCACGACGCGGTGAACGCCACATTTCGCCTGCAATATTTCGACGCGAAATTTGATCGCAGCAAAATGCTGCGCGAAGAAACACTCGTTATTCCAGGGCCAAGTTTCCGCAAGATCGGGCTCGGTAAGGACGTCACCGACAAATTCCTAGCCGGTCTGCCGGGCGTGCAAAAAGAGGGCTGCGACGGCCTGATTACGTGGTCGAAATGGGTGCTGCACAAAATGCCGCCGCATACGCGCACGGTGTGCATGGAATTCTTTGGCCAAGTGCGCGATTCGGTGCCCGCGATTGTTGAGGTAAAGGATTACCTTGATGCGTTGCCGAAGATTGGCAACACACGCGTGATGCTCTCGGGTCTGGAGCACTTGGACGAGCGCTACGTGCGGGCGGTCGGTTACGCCACGAAGGCCAAACGCCACGGGCGGCCAAAGATGGTGCTCATCGGCGATATCGTGGGCGACGACGAAAATGAAGTCGCGAAAGCCGCGTCGGAAGTCGTGCGCATTTGCAATATGCGCGGCGCTGAAGGCTTTGTTGCGGTGAGCGCCGAGTCACGTAAAAAGTTTTGGCTGGATCGCGCGCGCACCGCTGCGATTGCGAAGCACACTAACGCGTTCAAACTCAACGAAGACGTAGTGATTCCGCTGCCGCGCATGGGCGACTATTGCGATGGTGTTGAGCGCATCAACATCGAACTCTCGATCAGCAACAAGCTAAAGCTCTGCGCTGCGTTAGAAACTTTTTTCGCTGGCGCGATGCCACAACATCGTTACGAAGAGTACGGCGTGTCGACGGAGCTGCTTGCTGAAAAAGTTGCGGAAGCCAGCGCTTTAGTCGCGAGCGTTCGTGCGAATTGGCAGCACTTGCTCGACAACGTTGATGCGAAGTTCCGTTCACTGCAATCGCACGAAATTCGCGTGTCTTGGCGCACCGAGATCAAAGCACCGCTGGAAGACATTTTCGCGGGTGAAGCGCTCAAACCCATCGTTGATCGGTTCAAAGCAATTCACAAAGAAGTGCTGCGCGCTCGCGTTTGGGTTGCGCTGCACATGCATGCCGGTGACGGCAATGTGCACACCAACATTCCCGTCAACAGCGACAACTACGAAATGTTGCAAGAGGCTAATGCGGCCGTTGCGCGCATCATGACGTTGGCGCGCTCGCTCGACGGCGTGATCTCGGGTGAGCACGGTATTGGGCTCACTAAACTCGAATTCCTGACCGACGAGGAAATCGCGCCGTTCCAGCGCTACAAAGAAAAGGTTGATCCGGAAGGCCGTTTCAACAAAGGCAAACTGTTGCCCGGCGGCGATTTGCGTTATGCATACACGCCGTCGTTCGGATTGCTCGGCAGCGAATCGCTGATTCTTGAAGCGAGCGACATCGGCGCGATTTCCGACTCGGTGAAAGATTGCTTGCGCTGCGGCAAGTGCAAACCTGTGTGCTCGACGCATGTGCCACGCGCGAATTTGCTGTACTCACCGCGCAACAAAATTCTCGCAACGGGTTTGCTCGTCGAAGCGTTTCTCTACGAAGAGCAAACGCGGCGCGGCATTTCGCTGCGGCATTGGGACGAGCTTGCCGACGTCGCCGACCACTGCACGGTGTGCCACAAATGCGTGAACCCGTGCCCGGTTGATATTGACTTTGGCGACGTGTCGATGGCGATGCGCAATCTGCTGCGCAAAGAGGGCAAGAAGAAATTCAATCCCGGCACTGCGGCTTCGATGCTTTTGCTTAACGCACGTGATCCCGCCACCGTGAATTTACTCAAGAGCACGATGCTCAACTGGGGCTACGGTGCGCAGCGCCTTGCACACAAGCTCGCGAAACGTTTCGGTTTGATTGGCTCACAAACCAAGCGCCCGCCCGCCACGACGGGCGGCAAACCGCCGATCAAAGCGCAAGTGATTCACTTCATCAACAAGCCGATGCCCGGCGGATTGCCCAAGCAAACCGCGCGAAAGTTGCTCGATATTGAAGACGACAAGGTAGTGCCGATCATCCGCAATCCGCAGACGAATGCGGATGAGCAAGAAGCGGTGTTTTACTTCCCCGGTTGCGGCTCGGAGCGTCTGTTCTCGCAAGTCGGCCTCGCGACGCAAGCCATGCTCTGGCACGTCGGCGCGCAAACGGTGCTACCGCCCGGCTATCTCTGCTGCGGGTATCCGCAAACCGCGAGCGGTAATCAGGACAAAGGTCAGGAAATCATCACCGACAATCGCGTGCTGTTTCATCGTGTAGCCAACACGTTGAATTACCTCGACATCAAGACGGTGATTGTGAGTTGCGGCACCTGCATGGATCAATTGCAGAAGTACGAATTTGAGAAAATTTTCCCCGGCTGCCGTCTGCTCGACATTCATGAGTACCTGATGGAAAAGGGCATGAAACTTGAAGGCGTGACCGGCACGCGCTACATGTATCACGACCCCTGCCACTCACCGATGCAGACCTATCAACCGATGAAGGTCGTCAATGAATTGATGGGCCAGCAGGTGGACCTCAACGAACGCTGCTGCGGCGAATCGGGCACATTGGCGGTCACGCGACCGGACATTTCCACGCAAGTGCGCTTCCGCAAAGAAGCCGAGATGCGCAAAGGCGCGGACAAACTGCGCGCCATTCCAGTGAAAGCGGCGTCGGGGCTCGACGAGAAATTCCAAGGCGACGTGAAGATTCTCACCAGTTGCCCGTCGTGCCTGCAAGGCTTGTCACGCTACGACGACGACAGCGAAACCAAAGCCGACTACATCGTGGTCGAAATGGCGAAATACATCCTTGGTGAGAAATGGATGCCCGAATACGTAGCCCGCGCGAACAACGGCGGCATCGAGCGGGTGTTGGTTTAATCGTGGTTCGTTAAGGGCCGCATCATGAATTACCAACCCACGCTCGACCGAATCTACGCCGCGCTACAGCCCGTCATCGGCGAGGGCAAAGTCGCGTCGTACATTCCAGAATTGGCGAGCGTTTCGCCCGATCAGTTCGGTATGGCGGTGGTGGATTTTGCGGGGAACGTTTTCGCGGTGGGCGACGCGACCACGCGCTTCTCGATCCAGTCGATCTCGAAGCTTTTCGCGTTGACGCTCGCGTTTCAACGTGAGGGCGATTCGCTGTGGTCGCGCGTCGGGCGCGAGCCTTCGGGCAATCCGTTTAATTCGTTGGTACAGCTTGAGCGGGAGCAGGGCATTCCGCGAAACCCGTTCATCAATGCGGGCGCGCTGGTGATCACCGACATGCTCGCCGCGCAGTACGACGACCCGCAAGAAGCGCTCCTGAACTTCGTGCGCGATCTCGCGAACGCGCCTGGCGTCCAGATCAACGGCCGCGTGGGCGAATCGGAAGTGCGCACGTCGTCCCGCAACGCCGCGATGGCGCATTTCATGAAGAGCTTCGGTAACCTGAACAATCGCGTCGGCGAAGTCATCACGGCGTACTGCCACCACTGCGCGATCGAAATGAGCTGCGTTGAGTTGGCGCGCGCTGTTGGGTTTCTCGCGAACAAGGGCGTGAACCCATTGAACGGCAACGCGGTGATTGACCCAAGTTCCGCCAAACGTTTGTCGGCGCTGATGCTCACCTGCGGCACGTACGACGCGGCCGGTGACTTCGCGTTTCGCGTCGGCCTGCCCGCCAAGAGCGGCGTGGGTGGCGGCATCGTCGCGATTTTGCCGGGCGAATGCGGCATCTGCGTCTGGTCGCCCGCGCTCGAAGAAAGCGGCAACGGCCATGCCGGTTCGATGGCGCAGGAAATGTTCACCTCGCTCACCGGCCGCTCAATTTTCTAGATACAGCTTTCACGCGAGAACGACTGATCGGTGGTCGTTGTAGCCGTAAAAACGATATAGTCGACTAACAGAAAAATTAGCGTCAAACGGCCGCCGGCCTGTCGTTCGCGCCTTAAAGCTGTTGATGCCAACGCTTTCCGAGCGCAATGCCTCTGCGCGTTACAACAGCGCCCGCACGCTCGCCTCAATGCCCGCCGCATCCAACCCCACGGACGCCAACATCACCGCCGGATCGCCTTGATCGATAAACGTATCGGGTAAGCCCAGCGTATGCACGCGATTATTCAGTCCTGCATTGGCCAAAAATTCGGTGACCGCCCCGCCCGCGCTGCCTTGCACGCTCGCTTCTTCCACGGTGACGATGAGCGGGTGCGTTGCGGCGATTTCGCGCAGCAATATTTCGTCGATAGGTTTCACGAAACGCATGTTTACGACAGTTGCGTTGAGCGCTTCGCCCGCCACGAGCGCCGGGTGGAGCATCGAGCCCCACGCAAGAATTGCTAGCTTCTCGCCAGTGCGCCGCACTTCGCCTTTGCCGAGTTCGAGCGGCGCAATCGCAGCATCCGCCGCACCATGCGCCGCACCGCGTGGATAACGCACGGCGACAGGCGATTGCAACGCGACGGCGAGCGAGAGCATCGCGTGACATTCGGCGGCGCTCGACGCGCTCATGATCGTCATGTTCGGCAAGCAGCGCATAAACGCCACGTCGAACGAGCCCGCGTGCGTCGGGCCGTCCGCACCGACCAATCCCGCGCGATCAATCGCGAACACGACAGGAAGCTTTTGTAACACCACGTCGTGCACGAGTTGGTCGTACGCACGCTGCAAGAACGTGGAATAAATCGCCACGACCGGCGTCATGCCTTCGCAGGCCAAACCGGCGGCGAACGTCACGCTGTGCTGCTCGGCGATGCCCACGTCAAAATAATTGTCCGGATGCTCTTTCGAGAAGCGCACCATGCCGGAGCCTTCGCGCATCGCGGGCGTGATGCCGACGACGCGTTTGTCGGCGGCAACGGCGTCACACAGCCAGTCGCCGAAGATGTCGGAATAGGTTTTCTTCGGCACTGTCACGGGCGCTGCGGGAATGCCCGCAACGTGATCGAACTTCGGAACGCCGTGATACAGAATCGGATCGTCTTCCGCGCGCTCGTAGCCCGCGCCTTTGCGTGTGAGCACATGCAAAAACTGTGGGCCTGGCAGCTCTTTCACCTTGTTGAGCGTATCCACCAGCAAGTTCACATCGTGACCATCAATCGGGCCGATGTAATTGAAGCCAAATTCTTCCCACATCGTGCCGGGCAAAACCATGCCCTTCATGTGCTCTTCCCAGCGCCGAGCAAAGCGCGACACCGGCGGAATCGCCGAGAGCATGCTCTTGCCCACGCTACGCACTTTGCCGTAGGTTTTGCTCGCGAGTAGGCGCGACAAATAATTGTTCAACGCGCCCACCGGTTCGCTGATCGACATTTCGTTGTCGTTCAAAATCACCAGCAAATTAGTGTTCATTGCGCCGGCGTTATTGAGCGCTTCGAAGGCCATGCCCGCTGTCATCGAACCGTCGCCGATGATCGCGACCACGTGCCGAGATTCGCCTTTTGCCCTCGCGGCTACAGCCATACCGAGCGCTGCGGAAATGCTGGTCGACGAATGCGCGACGCCAAACGTGTCGTACGGACTTTCGTCGCGCTTCGGAAAACCGGCAAGGCCGCGCCATTGCCGAAGCGTGTTCATACGGTCGCGGCGGCCGGTCAAAATTTTGTGCGGATAGCACTGGTGCCCAACGTCCCACACGATGCGATCATGTGGCGTGTCGAAGCAGTAATGCAGCG
>DAINAJ010000167.1:2146-6620 GCA_036733505.1 Casimicrobium sp. | reverse complement strand
TCGATGCGATCGGGCATCACGCGCCAAGTCGCGCCGTGCAAGTCCGTCACACCCGTGATCGTGATGCGATCGGTGCCCGCACCTTTGATGTTTGCGCCCATCGCAATCAAACAGTTCGCAAGGTCAACGACTTCGGGTTCGCGCGCGGCGTTTTCGATAACAGTGACACCGTCCGCGAGCGTCGCGGCCATCATGATGTTCTCAGTGCCAGTGACGGTCACCATGTCCATCACGATGCGCGCGCCTTTGAGGCGTCCACCGGGAGCAGTAGCGTTGATGTAACCGCCGTCGAGCGTGACTTCCGCGCCCATCGCCTCCAAGCCCTTCAAGTGCTGATCAACCGGCCGCTGGCCAATCGCGCACCCACCGGGCAGCGACACACGTGCCTCACCCCACCGCGCAACCAGCGGCCCGAGCACGAGCACGGACGCACGCATGGTTTTCACGAGATCGTACTCGGCGACCGGCTTGGTCAACGTGCTCGCGTCGATCTCAACGCGATGCGTTTCGGTCCGCGCGGCGGTGACGCCCATTTGATTAAGCAAGCGAACCGTCGTGCGCGTATCGTTGAGCTGCGGCACGTTAGTGAACGTCACCGGGCCTTTGACCAAAAGCGACGAACACAAGATCGGTAGCGCCGCGTTTTTCGCACCGGAGACGCGCACTGCGCCACGGAGTGGGCCGTTGCCCGTGACTTTAAGCTTGTCCATTTTTCGCGGCCCACTGTTCGGGTGAAAAGGTTTTCATTGAAAGAGCGTGCACTTCCGCTTTCATGCGGTCGCCTAGCGCGGCGTAGACGCGTTGATGCTGCTTGATCATCGAGAGGCCGCGAAATTCTTCGCTCACGATCACGGCAAAGAAATGTTGGCCGTCGCCTTCCATTTCGATATGCGTGCAGGGTAGCGCCGACGCGATGTAGTTTTTGACGGTGTCCGGAGTGAGCATTACGGCCTCAGTTTGTAGCCCGTGGCGAGCATGCGCATTGCCACGATGGAGAGAAAAACAACGAAGAACGCGACGACGGCGAGGCTACGCGCGGGGCTGACATCCGAGAGCCCAAAGAAGCCATAGCGGAAGCCGTCGATCATGTAGAAAAACGGATTGAAATGCGACATGCCCTGCCAGAACGCGGGCAGCGAATGAATCGAATAAAACACGCCCGACAGAAACGTCAGCGGCATGATGATGAAGTTTTGAAATACCGCGAGGTGATCGAATTTTTCCGACCAAATGCCGGCGATCAATCCAAGCGTTCCCATAATGGCGCTGCCGCCGGCGGCGAACGCGATGACCCATAGCGGATGTTGCGGCACGGCTGCGGCGGCGCCAACGAAAGGGAAGGTGATCAGCCAAACGCCAAGGCCCACACAGAGGCCGCGCACCATCGCGCCGCCTACGTATGCGCAGAAAATTTCAAAAGATGTAATCGGTGGCAGCAGGATAAAAATAACGCTGCGCATCATTTTCGATTGAATGAGCGAAGACGAGCTGTTGGCAAATGCGTTTTGCAACACGGCCATCATCACGAGGCCAGGAATCAGAAATGCGGTGTAGCCGACGCGGCCGTCGTACACCTTCACGTTCGATTCGAGTACGTGCGAAAAAATCAGCAGGTACAGAAGCGTGGTGACCACTGGCGCGACGACGGTCTGAAACGCGACCTTCCAGAAGCGCAAACACTCTTTGTAGAAAAGTGCACGAAAGCCCGGGCCAAGCGCCAGCGGGGAAGGATTAAATTCGGCGGCGGAAACGGGGGAGCTTTTGCTCATGCTGCCTCCTTCGAGGTGAGGCGCAAAAACGCTTGTTCAAGGTCCGCTTCGCCAAGCTTCATTTCCTTGATCGTGATGTTTGCTTCGCGAAACGCTGCGAGTAACGTTTCGAGTTCGCTGAAGCCCGAAAGCGTGAACCCAAACGCGCCCGACGCCTGCACGCTGCCGCGCGCCTGCCACGCGGCGGGCAATGCGTCGGCCGATACCTGCACAGTAATGCCGGTCGCGCCACGCAGTAAGTTCGTGGTCGTGTCCAGCGCCACAACTTCGCCGCCCTTAAGCATCGCCACGCGATTGCATAGCGCTTCGGCTTCTTCGAGGTAGTGCGTGGTCAAGATAATGGTGTGGCCTTCGCTGTTGAGTCGCTTGATGAACGTCCACAGGTTTTGCCGCAGCTCCACGTCCACGCCGGCCGTTGGTTCGTCGAGAACGATCACCGGCGGCTTATGCACGAGCGCTTGGCCGACGAGCACACGGCGCTTCATGCCGCCCGAGAGCGCGCGCATGTTCGCGTTGGCCTTACTCGTCAAGTCGAGGTGATGCAGGATTTCGTCAATCCACGCGTCGGCTTTGGAAACACCGTAGTACTTCGCTTGC
Source organism: Casimicrobium sp. (assembly GCA_036733505.1). GTDB lineage: Bacteria > Pseudomonadota > Gammaproteobacteria > Burkholderiales > Casimicrobiaceae > Casimicrobium. Next base: position 4,254 of record DAINAJ010000167.1, on the reverse strand, counting down.
AAGGCCATGGTTTCGCGCACGGTGAAGAACGGATCAAACACCAGTTCTTGTGGCACCACGCCGAGATTGCGCCGCGCGTCGCGGTAGGCGGTGACCGTGTCAAAGCCCATGATTTTCGCGGTGCCGCTGTCGGCGCGCGTGAGGCCCGCGAGGATGCTGATGAGCGTCGTTTTGCCCGCACCATTCGGACCCAACAATGCAAAAAATTCGCCCTGCTCCACACGCAGTGAAACGTGGTTGAGCGCGCGAACGTTGGGGTAGGACTTGCTGACGTCGGTGACTTCGACAGCGGCAACAGAAGACGACACAGACTTCACAAAGGCAACCTCAATGGCAACCCTTGATTTTATGCGTTTTTGATCATGGGTTAGGTTGGTTCGGGCTGGGCGGGCATCGCCCACCGTCAACCCGTGCGGAAGGCTAGCTAATCAGGTGCGGCGCACTCATGCTCGGTAGGCAGGCAGCGCCCGGCCTACGAGTGCTGAGGTCTAAAAAAGCGCTTCAATCCCGTAAGCATCCGCCAGCGCCGCAAGCTTAGACGTCAGTCCAACCACGCGACACTGCGGGCCCGCCTTACGCTTGAGCGCGGTAATGAGCGCAAGCCCTGCGGAATCCACCTGCGTGACGCCCGACACCTCAATGGTTGCGTTTCCCGCAGCCGTGGGCGCGAAGGCATCCCACACGCTGTGCGCGTTAGCGAAGGTGATCGGGCCAGAGAGCTGCATCGGTCGGTTACTTGTTTTTCGCCTGCAATTGCTTGACTAGCGCGTCAACGCCCTGATCGCGGATCACGGTGTTGAATTCTTCGCGGTAGTTGGTAACAAGGCTCACGCCGGCAACCACGATGTCGTACGCCTTCCAGGTGCCGTCCGCGCCCTTTTCCATCGAGTAATCGATAGGAATACCTTGGCCGTTGGCTTGGTTAACGACTGTCTTCACGATCACATCCGTGTCGGCGGGCTGCATGCGCAGCGGACGGAAATCAATCGTGTTGTTGCGGAAGTTCGCGAGCGCGCCTGAGTAGGTACGCACCAACAGCGTTTGGAATTCTTTGGTAAGCGCGGTTTGCTGCTCAGGCGAAGCTTTGGCCCAATTGCGCCCCATGGCCAGTTGCGTCATGCGCGAAAAGCTAAAGTTCGGAAGGAGCTTCGTTTCGATGAGGCTTTTGAGCTTCGCTTGATTGCCCAAAATCGCTGGGTCGGCTTTGAGCACGGCGGTGACTTCCGTCGAGACGGATTTCACAAGCGCATCAGGTGCCGTTTGGGCGTGAACACCCGCAGCGCCAGCCAATGCCGCAAAGCCAGTCAGCGCGATCAACCATTTCGAAAACTTCATTGAATCCAACTTTCTCAAATGTCTCTATTCGTCTTTCGGACGCTTGCCGTCGAGGACCAAGCTCTGCCGACGCTGCAGGTAGGCCGACCGCATGAACGTGTAGCGATCCAGCGCCGCCTGCTTCATCAGCGCCTCCGCCGGGAACAACCCGACGCGGGCATCAACGACTCGCGCGCCCATTAACGAATTGCGTACGGGAACGGATGACACATTCGAAATGGGGTCAATCTTTCCATCGGCGTAGCGACCGACGCTGTCACGCGCCGAGGACGGCCCGAGGAACGGCACCATCAAGTACGGCCCTGCACCCAAGCCCCAGTAGCCTAGCGTTTGGCCGATATCTTCGTTGCCGCGCTCAATGCCCATCGGCGTTGCGAGGTCAAACAAACCGCCAAGGCCGAAAGTTGTGTTGATCATCACGCGACCGAGGTCGTCGCCGAGTTTTGCGCCTTTGAGCTGCAAGGCATCGCTCACGATGGACTGCGCGTCGGAGGCGTTTTGGAACACGTTGCTCACGCCCGTCTTGACCGGCGCCGGAACCGCAGCGTCGTAACCCTTAGCGATGGGCTTGAACAAATAGTGATCGAACGTGTTGTTAAACGAGAACACGCCGCGATTGATTGGCTCCAGCGGATCGCCGGGAGCCGCGGCCTTGAACGACGCACAACCGGACAGCACCAGTGCACTCGACGCGAGCGTGAAAAATATCGCGGACTTCAATACAGACTTCATGGTTTGACTCCAGGAGCGGGTGCAGCGGTGGGGGTAGATGT
>DAINAJ010000167.1:0-2046 GCA_036733505.1 Casimicrobium sp. | reverse complement strand
GCGATGGTGTCGCGGCTAAATTTGTACTGCGAAAAAATTTGCAGACGCGCGACCGCTTCAAATGTCTGTCCGTCCAATCGAATCGACTCCACGCGCCCCACTACAACACCCGCGCTTTTCACGGCCGCACGGGGCTTTAGATTGCCGATGTTGTCAAAACGCGCTTCCACCTGATAGCCGCTGCGCTCTTCGTTGGTGGTGAGCAGATTGCCAACTTTGAGCGCAAGAAATAGCAGCGCGCCGAGCCCGATGGCTACAAAAATTCCGACCCAAAGGTCAATGGCTTTACGGTTCATAAGGCTTCAAGCCCTTCCTAAAAACTGCTGTTCACTACGCACTGTCACCACTCACTCTCAGTTAAGGCCGCCGCGGAACATGAACACGGTGAGTACAAAGTCGAGCGCCAGAATCGCCAACGCGGAGGTTACGACCGTCCGTGTCGTCGCGGCGGAGACGCCCTCGGCGGTGGGCTGCGCATCATAGCCTTCAAACACGGCAATCAAACTCACGGCGAACGCAAAAACCACGCTCTTCACCACGCCGTTCATCACGTCGTGCTGCCAATCGACCGCCGCCTGCATTTGGCCCCAAAACGCGCCACCGTCAATGCCGATGAGGCGCACGCCCACGAGATACCCGCCGTAAATCCCCATCGTCGAAAACAGCGCCGAGAGCAGAGGCAACGAAATCACACCGCCCCAGAAACGCGGCGAGACGACGCGTGCGATCGGGTCGACGGCCATGACTTCCATCGCGGAGAGTTGCTCCGTGGTTTTCATCAAACCAATTTCGGCAGTGATGGCCGAACCTGCGCGGCTGGCGAACAACAGCGCCGCTACGACAGGCCCCAGTTCTCGCACGAGCGACAGCGCCACCAGCACGCCCATCGACTCCGTTGCACCGAAGCGCACCAGCGTTTCGTAGCCTTGTAGCGCGAGCACCATGCCGATGAATAGGCCACTCATCAATACGATGATCAGCGAGAGCACGCCAGCTTGGTAAATCTCTTTCAGAATCAACTGCGGCCGCATGAACGACGCGGGGCTCTGGCGAATGAGCGCCATAAAGAATCGCGCGCCGAATCCCGCGCGCGCCGTCGCGTTGATCACCGTTGCGCCAAGACTCGACAGCACGCGTGTCGCCGCGTTCAGTGCCGGCTTCACGCGAAGTCCTGTTCGAGCGTTCTGTTGCTCGGGTAATGAAAGCGCACGGGGCCGTCGGGCTCGCCGTCAACGAATTGGCGCACGAAAGGATCGGTGCTCGCCTTGATCGAGGCCACATCACCTTGCGCAACGACGCGGCCCTCGGAGATGAAATAAATGTAGTCGACGATCTTGAGCGACTCCGCGATGTCGTGCGTCACCAAAATCGAGGTCATGCCGAGCGCATCGTTCAGGCGCCGAATGAGCTGGCCAACCACAGATAGCGAAATCGGATCAAGGCCCGCGAACGGTTCGTCGTAGAGCGCGACTTGCGGATCAAGCGCGATCGTGCGCGCGAGCGCCACGCGCCGCGCCATGCCGCCAGAAAGTTCGCTCGGTTTGAGTTGCGCCGTGCCGCGCAGGCCGACAGCGTTTAACTTCATCATCACCAAATCATGAATGATGTCGTCAGGCAAATCCGTGTGCTCGTGCATCGGGAAGGCGATGTTGTCGAACACCGTCATGTCGGTGAACAGCGCGCCGAATTGAAACAGCATGCCCAGTTGACGGCGATGCGCGAACATCTGCTCGGTGTCCATCGTCGCCACCGATTGGCCGCCGACGAGGACTTCGCCCCGGCTGGCGCGAATCTGGCCGCACAAGAGCCGCAAAATCGTGGTCTTGCCGCAACCTGAACCACCCATCACCGCCACGAGCTTGCCCTTAGGCACCGTGAGCGTCACGCCAGAGAGGATTTGCCGGTCGCGCGTGTACCCGAAGCTCACATCTTTAAGCTCGACAAGGGGTTCGCAAGGTTCGCTCAATTCCCGGTTCGGGGGCGAAGCGGCGGGTGAAGAAAAAGCATTGGCCGCAGTCATGAATCGCATTGTATCGGTGAGCTGAA
>DAINAJ010000166.1:0-6655 GCA_036733505.1 Casimicrobium sp. | reverse complement strand
CGGCCTTCGCACGCCTGGGCGCCTTCGCGCTCGCGGGCACCGCCGACTCTCGCCTAGCGCGCTCTCGCAGCGCCATTCCGGCCCTCGCTGATCGCATTTAGCCGTTCAGCCAGTTCGTACATTTTTTTGCCACCGAGCACCGGCTGCGCGTTTCGCGCTCGCCGTCACGCGCGCTGCGCACTAGACAACCTTGCATTCATGAATCACTCTCATCGCTCTAGCAACACCCGCAACGCCCTGCGCCCGCTTTCAATCGCCATTTCCACCGCCCTGAGCCTCGCCTGCGGCGGCCACGTGCACGCGCAGGACACCACCAACAAGCCCGCCACCACCGCGGCCGAAGCCGACAAAACCGACAAGCCCCAATCCGTCGGCGTCGTCGTGGTGACCGGCACGAAAACCGGCGTCACCGGTCCTGTTCCCGCAACAACAGAATCAGTCACTGCACAAGACATCGCCGAAAGCATCAACACGGTGACCACTGCGGGAGCCTTGCAATACCTGCCGAGCACCCATGTTCGCGAGCGCTACATCGGCGACCGTAACGGCATCCTCGTGATGCGTGTCAACAGTTCGACGTCAAGTGCGCAAACGACGGTCTACGCCGACGGCATGCTGATCTCAAACTTCCTGAACAACAGTTTCTCAACTGCGCCGCGCTGGGGCGTCGTCTCGCCGGAAGAGATCGTAAGCATCGACACCCTCTACGGCCCGTTCTCCGCGCTCTATCCCGGCAACTCGGCAGGCGGTGTCGTCAATATTTCCACGCGGACACCCACAAAGTTTGAGGCGCACGTCAAGCTCGACGCGTTCGGCCAGCGCTACAAAGAATATGGCACGAACGCCAATTTCGCCGGCGGCCACGCCAGCGTCTCGCTCGGAAACGCTGTGAACAATTGGAACTACTGGCTCTCGTTTGACCACATGGACAACCACGGTCACCCGCAAACCTTCGGCAACGCCACGTTGAAAACTGGCGCCGCCGCAACCGCAGGCACCTTCACCGTCGTCGACAGCGGCGACGTCTATCGTGACATCGACACCGCAGGCAAGCCGCGCATCATCACAAGCTCCACAGGCATCGACCACACGGTCCAAGACAACGCAAAACTCAAAGTCGGCTATCAATTCTCGCCAACGACCTCCGCGAGCTACACGTTGGGCGTGTGGCAGAACCGCTCGGAAGGAACGGTCGACAGCTACCTGCGCGACGCCAATGGCAACGTCGCGTGGAACGCGGGGTCTGCGCTCTCCAACCCGTTCAAATTTGTACGCATCGACGGACTCGACTACACCGTCTCCGCCGCCACGCCGAGCCGCAGCGAGAGCGAACATTGGATGCACGGCCTCACCGTCAGAACAAACACCGGCAGCGCGTGGAGTTGGGAGTTGCAAGCGAGCTTGTACGACCAACAGAAGGACCTTTCACGCGCTGTCCTCGCGAAGTCTGGCCTTGACTCCAGCCTAGGCGGTGTGCGCCCCGGCGGTCAGCTCACGGACGCCAGCGGCACCGGTTGGCGCACTCTCGACCTACGCGGCGCGTGGCGCGGCGGCGCTCACACCGTGAGTTTCGGTGCGCACCACGATCAATACAGGCTCGCATCGGTGACCTTCGGCACAGCGGCGAGCCCTATCGCAGACTGGCTCACCAGCGATACCGGCAGACTCAACACCAACTCCTACGGCAAGACTGAAACCAACGCGCTCTACATTCAGGACGCATGGCAAGTGATGCCCAACGTCATGGCAGTTTTCGGTGGTCGGCAAGAATGGTGGCGAGCGTTCGACGGCAGCAACTACAGCGACGCCAACGCGTCACCAAACCCGAAGAACATCGTCTACGCGGATCGCGCTCGTTCAAACTTTTCGCCGAAGTTCCATGTGGCGTGGCAAGCGACGCCCGACACCGCGTTGCGCCTCTCGCTCGGCAAAGGGGTGCGCTACCCCACGGTTGCGGAAATGTTTCAAACCTTCAACGGCCCGAACAACATTCGCACTAACGATCCGAACCTCAAACCCGAGCAAGTCAACTCGCAAGAGTGGGTCGTTCAGCGTCAGCTCCCGAACAACCTCGGCATGCTTCGCGCCTCGTATTTCTACGAGGACAAACGCGACGCCTTGATCTCGCAAACCGACGTCACAGTCACACCGAATCTATCGAGCATTCAAAACGTCGAAAAGGTGCGCACACAAGGCGTGGAAGCGGCGTGGCAACTCAACGACATTGGCATTCGCGGGCTCACCGTTCAAGGCAGTGCAACCTACGCGCACTCCCTCATCACGCGCAACACGCGAAACCCCGGACTCGAAGGCACGCTGCAGCCGCGCATTCCGGACTGGCGCACGACGATGGTCGCAACCTACCGTGCAAGCGACGCCCTGAGCGCGAGCCTTGCGTATCGCTACAGCGGTCGCCAGCACAACGCGCTGTTCAACACCACGACTCGTGCGTACAACGATCCGAACCCGAATGTCTACGGCGCGGTGAGCCACTACAGCGTCTTCGACGCTAAGGTTTTGTATCGCTTCAACCGTCAGTGGAGCGCGTCTGTCGGGATTAACAACATCGGCAACTTCAAGTATTACGTCAACCCGAATCCGTACCCGCAGCGAACCTACTTCGCAAGCCTGAAGTACGACCTCTAGTTGTAGCCACAAACGGACCACACCATGAAAATCACCCGATGGTTAGCTGCGATCACGGCGCTTGTCGCCGGCACGCTTCTCGCGCAGTCGATGCAGCCGGCACCAAGCCTCCAAACCAATACCGCTGGTGCAGCGACCAAGAAGAAGCGCCCGCCGCCGTTGGCGATGGGCGCGGCATTTTCGCCATCGGGTGAGCTGTGGTTGGTGGCGCTCAACGCCGAGCAGCAACTCTTCGTGCAAACCAGCGTCGACGCCGGCCGAACCTGGTCGGCGCAGCGTGTAATCGCCACCGGTAGCGACAAGATTTCTGCAGATGGCGAAAACCGGCCGAAACTTGCTTTCGGCCCCAAGGGCTACGTCATCATCACCTACACCGAGCCCCTCGCCAAACCGTACACGGGACAGATTCGGATGCTGCGCTCAGAGGACGGCGGTCGCACTTTCTCCGAACCATTCACAGTGCATCAGGATCGCCAGCAAATCACGCACCGCTTCGAGTCAGTCGCGTTTGATTCCAAAGGTACCCTACACACGTTCTGGATCGACAAGCGCGACCTTGAGGCGCAGATTACTGCGGCGACTGCCGCTGCGGCTGCGGCAACTGCCGCTGCAACAGCACCGCCCGCGATGAGCGTTGCATCGGCAATACCCACCGCCGCCCCGGCTGCGGGCGGCCGCAAAGCGCGAATCAAAACCGATTACCGTGGCGCCGCGGTGTATCGCAACGAATCCACAGATGGCGGAAAAACTTTTGGCCCCGACATCAAGCTCGCGGACCATAGTTGCGAATGTTGTCGCATTGCGCTCGCGCCAACGCCCGATGGCTCGCTGGCCGCGCTATGGCGACACGTCTTCGCGCCCAACGAACGCGACCACGCGTTCATGACGCTCACACAGACGGCCGGTAGCGAACCGACGCGCGCGACCTTTGATCATTGGGCCATCGACGCGTGTCCACACCACGGCCCAGGGCTCGCGCCCGCCGCAGGTGGTGGTTACCACGCCGTGTGGTTCGGTATTCGCGCCGGTGAAGGCCGCGCGCGCTACAGCCAGCTTGATGCCCGCGGCGCGCCGCGCGGCGACGTCGTTGCGCTGCCGGATGAACGCGCCGAGCATGCAGTCGTGCAAAGTATCGGCGAACGTGTGGTGATCGTGTGGCGCGGCTTCGATGGCGAGAAAACACGTCTGCGCGCGTGGCTATCTAAAGATAACGGACGCACGTTCTCACTCAAGCAATTGGGCAGCAGTTCGGATGACAACGATCACCCGCTCTTGCTTGTCCGCAATGACGCTTTTTTCGCGCTCTGGCGCACCACCGAAGGAGTTCGCGTTGAAACCATCACCCCTTAACGTACGCCACTGGGCCAACGTGCTGCTCAGCGCATTGACGCTCATCGCGTCAAATGCGATCAACGCCGCGCCACGCCAAGTCGAACCCTTTGACACCAAGAGTTGGCCCGCACTGCGGCGCGAAATTAAACAACCAACGATCATGGTGTTTTCCGCGACGTGGTGCTCGATCTGTCCCGATGTCATTGATCGGCTGCGTCAGGATATCGACAAGCGAAAGCTGAAAGCCTCGCTCATGGTCACGCTCATGGACGTCGCGCCCGGAGACCGCGACGCCGCGCTCCTTCGCGATGCGCATTACACGCAAACCGACCGCCTTTTCGCGTTCGACGGACAAGCCAACGCGGTGCGCTACAGCGTCGACAAACGCTGGCTTGGTATCACGCCCTACGTCGTATTGCTCGCCCCTAATGCCGCGCCAGTCGCCATCACTGGCGCGCCCGCCGCGAGCGAGATTGATGCTTGGGTGCGCGCCTCCGCCGCAGCGGCGTCCGGCGCAGCGAAACCGGTGCGCTAACTCATGCGCCCGCGTTTGTTTGATCATTTTCGCGCCCAAGGTGTTAGCGTGCTGTTGGCATGCCTCGCGACGGTCATCACCATCGCTTCCGGTTGCGACGCGCGACCGCAGAGCTTCCAATCCATCGACATCACCGGCGCAGAGTACGCCCAGGCATTTGAACTCCGCGACAGTGACGGTAAGCCCCGAAAACTGTCCGACTTCCAAGGCAAAGTCGCCTTGCTCTTCTTCGGTTTCACGCAATGCCCGGACGTATGTCCAACCGCGTTGACGCGTGCTGCAGCAGTCAAGAAGCAACTAGGCGCAGACGGCGACAAACTGGCTGTGATTTTCGTAACCATCGACCCCGAGCGTGACTCGCCCGCCATGCTCAAGGACTACACCGCCGCATTCGACCCGAGCTTTGTCGGGTTGCACAGTGACCTAAAAACGACCGCCGAAACCGCGGCTGCGTTTCGCATCTTCTATTCGAAAGTTCCGACCGGCGCGAGCTACACGATGGATCACACCGCGACGAGCTACGTGTACGACCCGAACGGCCGTTTGCGACTTGCCGTTTCGCACAGCCTAGGCGCAGATGCGCTCGCTTCAGACATTCGCACGCTACTCAAATCCAACTAACCCCACCCACCACAAAGGATCGATATGAACACTACCTTCTTCAAATTCTTAATCACCTCGGCAGCATTCCTCGCGCCACTGGCCACCCAAGCACAAGTCACGGTCAACGAGCCGTGGGTGCGCGCCACAGTGGCCAGCCAAAAGGCTACGGGCGCATTCATGCAACTGTCCTCGCCCGCCAACACGCGCCTCGTTGCTGCGAAATCTTCCGTCGCTAACGTCGTGGAAATTCACGAAATGGCGATGGTCGGGGACATGATGAAAATGCGCGCGATTCCAGGCATCGATGTGCCCGCTGGCAAAGCGGTCGAACTCAAGCCGGGCGGCTATCACGTCATGTTGATCGACCTCAAAGACCAAATCAAAGCTGGCGACACCGTTCCCATAACGCTCGTGTTCGAAGGCGTGGACAAGAAGCAACAAACCGTTGAGATCAAGGCCCCGGCGCGTCCGCTAAACGCAACCGGCGCAGGCCAGAGCATACATAAGCACTAACTCCCAGGCAACGTACGGGAGGCCGCAGCGCTCATCGCTGCGGCGACGCCTCGGTCGCGGGTCGCGTCGAAACGCCTTGCGCCACCGCTGCGCGCTCCTGCGCCAAGAGCGCGCGCGTGAATCCTTCACGCGTGCGCAAGCGCCGCCAATACGCAGCCACAGCGGGCGTGAATTTCGCGTGCAGCCCCAATAGCTCAGCAAGCATCAACGCGTAGCCCACCGCCACATCCGCCGCGGTGAAGCGATCGGCGCATAGGAACTCATGCGTCGCGAGATGCGGCTCCAGCGTGCGCAACCGCGAGAGAAACCACTTCGAATAATCGTCCACCACCTGCGGCTGCAAGCGCTCTGCGGACTCGAAGCGCGAGTAACGCAGCACCAAAGTTTGCGGGAACGTGAGCGTCGCGTCGCTCATGTGCAGATAGTTCAAATACGCTCCGAAGTCGGCCTCGTCGGCGCCAACATTCAACACGCCGGGCGAATGCCGCAACGCCAGATACTCGCAAATCGCCGCCGACTCCGTCATGCGCGTCTCACCGTCGATCAACAACGGCACCGTACCGCGCGGATTCAACTCCAAAAACGATTTGTCATGCGCGCGCGGAGGAAATGCGAGTACACGCAGGTCGTACGGAAGACGCAACTCTTCAAGCAGCCACAACACGCGGAACGAGCGGGCGCTGATGCAGTGGTAGAGGGTAAGCATGGGGCTGATTCAATCATGAATGCAGCATGACGAGCCGAGCTTTTGTAGCCTCACCTCACTCTGGCGTCATCCTCGCGCAGCGGGGATCCAGCGGGTAAAAACCGTAGGGTGCCGGTTTACCGCACCCAAATTGATACCAACCCACGTGGACTAGGCGCGAACGTTTGCCCCTTAACCACCGTTCGCCCCCAGCCTTCGCTGGGGCAGGCTCTGAGCGCAGCGAAGGGTTCGAGGCGATTCGTGTGCCACCGCTTCGTTTCGCCCGTTGGGCGAGGCACTTTTGGCATTGCCCAAAAGTACCCAAAAGGCTAGCCCCGAAC
>DAINAJ010000165.1:1975-6743 GCA_036733505.1 Casimicrobium sp. | reverse complement strand
GGAACCACGTTGCGCAGCATGACTTCAGTGTCCGAGATCGCCTTGTTCGTTCCTATTTGCTTCGCGCTGTAGCTCGCCGTGCGCACAGCCGTGCGACTCACGTCATAGACGCTGTTGTCGTCAAACGACTCGGACCGACGGAGAAAGTGAAGCGCGGTTAAGTAAAAGTCTCGCAGCGAGGGTGCCGCGTCCGCGTTGTCGACCAGATAGCTGCCGATCTCTGTGCTTGAAGTTGAGAGTGCCTTCACGAAACCCAACGGCGGTTGTTCGAGCGCTTGATAGGTGGAGCCTTCAGGAAGCTTCAGTTCGCGCCAGTGTCGAATTAACCGATTCCATGTTCTCGTCAGTGCAGGCACTTCGCGGCGCAGGGTTTTGATCTGCGCGAGTTGTAGCGATGCTGAGTACATGCTTCGGGCGCGATCAATGAGGTTGTGCGCTTCATCGACGAGCACACCGACGCGCCATTCGCTGTCGATCATGGTGCTGTACAGGGAGGCGCTGGTGTCGAAGTAGTAGTTGTAGTCCGCGACGACGACGTCGGCCCAACGTACGAGGTCTTGCGCCAAGTAATAAGGGCAAATTTGATGACGTTCTGCGGCCACAGAAACTGCAAAGGCGTCGCCAGCATCGGAGACGGCCCACTCAGCGCGTGCTGCAGGTAAGCGATCAAAGAACCCTTGCGCCAGAGGGCAGGTCTCGCCGGTACAGGCCTGACCGGGATGGAGGCAGGCTTTGGCTTTCGCGATGAGTTGCACCACGCGTAGACGGGGTTCACAGGATTCTTGTTCCTCGCGTTGTTCGTCCAAACCTGCCGCAATCGCGGCCCGGGACGGTTGGGGCTGACATCGAGCCAACGCATCGAGCGCCAGTTGCCGCCCCGACGTCTTGGCGGATAGAAAGTAAATCTTGTCTAGCGCTCGTACCGGCATCGCTTTGAGCATCGGGAACAGGGTTGCGATTGATTTGCCGATTCCGGTGGGCGCTTCGGCCAGTAAACACCCGCCCGATCGTGCGGTGCGAAACACCGCTTCGGCGAGTTCTCGTTGACCTGGTCGAAAGGCTGCATGCGGAAACGTTAGTTGCGTGAGGTGGACGTCACGGCGCAGTCGATGGGCGTGTTCTTGTGTCGCCCAATTGGCGTAACGAGAACACAACTCAACGAAATGGGCGCGCAATTCACTGGCACTGACCGTCAGATCGAATGCGTATTCCTGCTCTGAATCGATGTTGAAATAGACCAGCGCAAGCGTGATTGATGCGAGCGTGTCCCGCTCACACAGAAGCCAACCATAGACTTTGAGTTGCGCCCAGTGCAGCTGACGTTGAGACTCGGGCTGACGGGAAAGATCGCCGCGAAAGGTCTTGATCTCTTCGAGTCGGCGGCGTTCAGGGTCGTAGCCATCAGCACGGCCGGTGACAAGCAGCTCGTTGTGCGCGCCTTTGAGCGCGACCTCTCGTTGGTAGGTGCCACTACGCCGAGAAGTGACGGTTTCGTGCCCGGCCACGCCTTCCCGCGCATTCGGCGACATTCCGAACCGAACATCGAGATCACCGACACGTGCGGTAAATTCACAGAGGTCGCGTACGCCTACGCGTAACGTTGTGGGCGCGGGTGGCATGGGCTGGGTTGCAAACTTTCAGGCGGGCGCAGAGCAAGGTAGAGCGCTATTGTCTACTCCCCTCCGTGTTGCCTGGGTGTTACGTTCAATGTGTTCGTACGCACCATCACGGCCATTGAGCGCGCAGAAGGGGGCGAAATGCCGGAACCTTCGGGCGTGCCACTATTGTTGTACTAGCGTTTATCCACTACAAAAAGATACGACCGCTACACTTCCGATTCGCAGGCAATCCAGCCCACAAGAAGCATCGCTCCTCCAAAGACTCTGTGAATACTTCCCATTCTTCCGCTGCCTCTCGCCCCGTTGCTGTTGTGGGCGCGGGTTCGTTCGGCACCGCGCTCGCCATCGCGCTCGCGCGGCGTGGCTCGCTGACCCGTTTGTGGGGGCGCAACGCCGCGGAGATGCAGGAGGCCGAGCGTACGCGGCATAACCCGCGTTATCTAAGCGACTGTGAGTTCCCGCCGTCGCTGACCGCTACCTCGGACCTTGATGCGGCGCTACATGACGCCGAAGACATCGTAGTCGCGACGCCGAGCCATGCGCTGCGCGCCACCGTTGAGATGCTCAAACCCTTGATCGCCAAGGGGCGGCAGGGCCTCGTTATCGCGTGCAAAGGTTTCGAGCCGGGCACCGGCAAGCTCTCTCATGAGGTCGTTGCCGATGTGCTTGACGGCACGCACCCGTACGCGGTGCTTTCAGGCCCCACGTTCGCCAACGAACTCGGGCGCGGGTTGCCCACGGCGGTAATCATCGCGTCAACCGACGCCGCGTTTGCCGAGCGTATCGCGCACCGCCTCAACGGCGGCGGCTTCCGCGCATACACGGGCAATGATGTGATCGGCGTGGAGATTGGCGGTGCGGCAAAAAACGTGATTGCGATTGCGGCCGGTGCGTCCGATGGATTGGGTTTTGGTGCGAATGCGCGAAGCCTTCTGATTACGCGTGGCCTCGCGGAAATTCGTCGCCTAGGCGACAAGCTCGGGGCACGTAGCGAAACCTTGATGGGACTGTCTGGGCTCGGAGATTTAGTGCTCACCTGTACCGACAACCAGTCACGCAATCGGCGCATGGGGCTGCTGCTTGCGAGCGGCAAGTCCGTGGCCGAAGCGACCGAAGAAATTCAGCAAGTGGTGGAGGGCATCAAGGCTGCACCCGAAGTGCATCGTTTGGCAAAGCGGTTTGATGTTCCGATGCCTATCACCGAAGTGGCGTGCGCTGTGATCGATGGCCGCATGACGCCGCGCGAAGCGTTCGCAACGCTTGCGTCGCGCTCAGTGCGCGCGGAGGCGAAGTGAGCTCCTTCGTCTGGTGCAAGCCCGCTCCCAACATTGTCCCGAACGCCGCATAAGCACATAAAGATTTAGTCGCACAATGTCTGACACACAATCACTCGCTTGGGTCGCGCTCGCCGAGCACCAAAAGCAAACCGCGACCCTGCGTATGGCCGATGCGTTTGCGTCCGACGAAACGCGCGCGGCGCGCTTCACGTTAGAGGCCGCCGGTGTAGTGCTCGATTACTCGAAGCACCGCATCACAGCCGAAACAATGACCTTGCTCGCTGCGCTGGCGACAGAGCGTGGCGTTGCGGAAAAGCGCGATGCGATGATGGCGGGCCGTCACATCAACAGCACGGAAAATCGCGCGGTGCTGCATATGGCATTGCGTAATCCCGCCGGTTCGCCACGCCATTACGCGGTTGACGGCACCGACGTTGCGCCGCTCGTGGAGCGTCAGCTTGATCACATGCGGCGCTTCACCGATAGTGTGCGCAACGGCGCGTGGCGAGGGTTCACGGGGCGCGAGATTACGGACGTCGTGAACATCGGTATTGGCGGTTCCGATCTCGGCCCGCAGATGGTGTGTGAAGCGCTGCGCCGTTCGGTGTTACCTCGTATGACTGCGCACTTTGTCTCGAACGTTGACGGCGCGCACTTGGAGAGCGTGCTTGCGCGCGTGAACCCCGAAACGACGATGTTTACGATTTCGTCGAAGACATTTACGACGCAAGAAACGCTCATGAACGCCCGCAGCGCGCGTGCTTGGTTTCTTTCGCACGGTGGCGCTGAAGCGGACATTGCGAAGCACTTCGTTGCGGTGTCGACCAATGCGAAAGCCGTGCGCGAGTTCGGCATCGGGGAAGACAACGTATTTGGGTTTTGGGATTGGGTCGGTGGCCGCTACTCGTTGTGGTCGGCGGTGGGACTCACCATTGCGCTTGCGATTGGCATGGATGGATTCGACGAACTCCTCGCAGGCGCGCATGCAATGGACGAACATTTCGCGACTGCGCCGCTTGAATCCAATATGCCCGTCGTGCTCGGCATGCTCGGCGTTTGGTACAACAATTTTTGGGGTACGACGAGCCACTGCATCAAGCCCTACGCGCAAGATTTGCACCGCCTGCCGGCGTACTTGCAGCAGCTCGAAATGGAGAGCAACGGCAAGTCGGTGGATCTGCAAGGCAATGCGCTGACGATACCGAGTTGCCCAGTGATTTGGGGCGAACCGGGCACCAATGGGCAGCACGCGTTTTTCCAGTTGCTGCATCAAGGCACCAGCATGATTCCGGTCGATTTCATCGCGGCGCTCAAGGGCGGCCCAACGATGCTGGATCATCACCGCGTATTGCTCGCCAATTGCTTCGCGCAATCAGAGGCGCTGATGGTGGGAAAGTCGGCGGAAGTGGTGCGCGCGGAACTTGCCGCGACGGGCATGCCGCAAGATGCAATCGACGCGCTCACGCCACACAAAGTGTTCCAGGGCAACCGGCCCAGCAGCACGATTTTGTTGCCTGAAGTTTCACCGCGTGCGCTCGGCGCGCTGATCGCGCTCTACGAGCACAAAGTGTTCACGCAAGGCGTGATTTGGAATGTGAATTCGTTTGATCAATGGGGCGTTGAGCTTGGCAAGCAGCTCGCAAAAACCATTGATGGCGAGCTGCACTCAGGCGTGGTGTCCGATGCGCATGATGGCTCGACGCAAGCGCTGATGCGGCGGGCGCTGAAGTAGTCCGTTGGGCGCAGGCAGCCGGCTTGCCCGTGATGTCTCTGTTGCAGGCGGCAATCGCGAGCAAGCCCGCTCCCACGTTGTCGTGCCTTAGCGCTCAATCAACAACAACGCCGCCACCTGCCGCCCTTCGGCGAGGAGCA
>DAINAJ010000165.1:0-1875 GCA_036733505.1 Casimicrobium sp. | reverse complement strand
TGCCGCCCTTCGGCGAGGAGCACGTTGTACGTTCTGCATGCCGCCGCGGTGTCCATCACTTCGTAGCCGATCTTCGCATTCATCAGCGCGCGCATTGATTCCGGTTTCGGAAAGCGCAGCGATTTTCCGGTGCCGATGAGCACGATTTCTGCGCCGACATTCGCCGCGTGAGCAATGGTTTCTCCCGTGATCTCGGCAAACTGCTGCACGGGCCAAGGTGCCGGCGCGGCCTGATGCGAAATGCAAACGCTGTGCGAAAACTCCACGCCGCCAACGGTGACCGACGTTTTTGTGTACGCCGTAATTGCGAAGTCGCTCGTCGCTTCGCGTTGAAATTTCATAGCCATGACGGAATTCCCTAGTGCTGCTTGGTCAGTGTGCTGCTGGAATTATCGACGAACGAAAAATACTGTTGTATCCGCATTGGCTTTTTGGCTGCAGCGACAGGCAGGTGGTCGTTACAGCGGAATTATTTGGAAAGTCGACAATATAGAAAAAATTGGTTAAAGCGCCATGCAGCTGTCGTTCGATGCAAAAAGCTGTTAAGAACGCCACGCAGGGATAACGGCACTTCTGTTGCGTTGCAGCAAACCAAATTCCCCGCTAACATCAATGGCTTAGGTGCCCCCTTCGTCTGCCAGATTTCTGTTGGATCGAGGAGGGGTGTTTCAAAGTAGGCCGCCCGCAAACAAACACGTGGCGCGCCGAAGGTCTCCACCGGACACCCGCCCGATCGCAATGAATAGGGCGTCGTGACAACATTGTGACTACTGTTCTCGATACTCCCGCCTCTCCCAAACCCGCAGTCGCGCCGCAAACCGAGTTTTCGCGCATCAAACGTCTGCCGCCCTACGTTTTCGCGATCACGACCGATCTGAAAATGGCCGCGCGCCGCGGCGGCGAAGACATCATCGACTTTGGCATGGGCAACCCTGACGGCCCCACGCCCAAGCACATCGTCGACAAGCTCGTCGAAACCGCACAGCGCGGCGACACCCATGGCTACAGCGTGTCCAAGGGCATTCCACGCCTGCGCAAGGCGATTTGCAACTGGTACGACACGCGCTACGGCGCGAAGCTCGACCCGGACACCGAAGCCATCGTCACCATCGGTTCGAAAGAGGGCCTCGCGCACTTGATGCTCGCGACGCTTGACCGCGGCGACACGGTGCTGGTGCCGAACCCGAGCTACCCGATTCACATTTACGGAGCGATCATCGCGGGCGCGGATATTCGCTCCATTCGCATGACCTCCGACGTTGATTTCTTCGAAGAAATCGAACGCGCCATTCGTGAAAGTTTCCCGAAGCCCAAGATGCTGATCTTGGGTTTCCCTTCGAACCCGACCGCAACGTGCGTCGATCTGCCGTTCTTCGAAAAAGTCGTTGCGCTCGCAAAAGAGCACGGCATCTGGGTCGTGCATGACCTGGCCTACGCCGACTTGGGCTTTGACGGCTACAAACCGCCGAGCATCATGCAGGTGCCGGGCGCGAAAGATGTCGCCGTTGAGTTCTTCACCATGAGCAAGAGCTACAACATGGCCGGTTGGCGCGTCGGCTTCATGGTTGGCAACCCGCACCTAGTCTCCGCGCTCGGACGCATCAAGGGCTACAACGATTACGGCACCTTCACGCCGATTCAGGTTGCGTCGATTGCCGCGCTCGAAGGCCCGCAGGACTGCGTTGAAGAAATCCGGCTCAAGTACCTCTCGCGTCGCAACGTAATGGTCAAAGGCTTGCACGAAGCCGGCTGGATGGTCGACAACCCGAAGGCCAGCATGTACATCTGGGCAAAAATTCCGGAGCCGTACGCGAAGATGGGCTCGCTCGAATTCGCGAAGAAACTCCTCGCCGACGCCAAAGTCAGCGTTTCGCC
>DAINAJ010000164.1:4898-6865 GCA_036733505.1 Casimicrobium sp. | reverse complement strand
TACTTCAACCCTTTGAACCGCACGCGCTTCGGCCGCGCTGCCTCTTCACCCAATCGCTTGATCTTGTCGCCTTCGTACTCGTGGAAGTTGCCGTTGAAGAACGTCCATTGGCTGTCGCCTTCGCACGCCAGAATGTGTGTGCAAATTTTGTCGAGGAACCAGCGGTCATGCGAGATCACCAGCGCGGTACCGGCGAACTCTAACAACGCGTCTTCGAGCGCGCGCAGCGTTTCTACGTCAAGATCGTTCGACGGTTCGTCTAGCAGCAACACGTTGCCGCCTTTGAGCAGCGTCTTCGCCAAATGCAAGCGACCGCGTTCGCCGCCGGAGAGATTACCCACCAATTTCTGTTGGTCAGCGCCTTTGAAGTTGAAGCGGCCGATGTAGGCACGGCTTTGCATTTCGAATTTTCCGACGGTGAGAATGTCTGCGCCGCCAGAGACGTCTTCCCACACGTTCTTGGTGTTGTCCAGGCTTTCGCGCGATTGATCGACGAACGCCATTTGCACGGTGTGACCGATGACGACTTCGCCGGAATCTGGCTTCTCAATGCCTTGAATCATCTTGAAAATCGTTGACTTACCAGCACCGTTCGGGCCGATGATGCCGACGATTGCGCCCGGCGGAATCGCGAACGACAAATCTTCGATCAACACGCGGTCACCAAAGCTCTTGGTGACGTTTTTGAACTCGATGACTTGATTGCCCAAACGCTCAGCGACCGGGATGAAAATCTCGTTGGTCTCGTTACGCGTTTGGTATTCGTGGCTCGACAATTCTTCGAATCGTGCGAGACGCGCCTTGCTCTTAGCCTGGCGGCCTTTCGGATTTTGGCGCACCCATTCCAGCTCTTTTTTCAACGCTTTTTGGCGTGCCGATTCGCTGGATTCTTCTTTCTTCAGACGGTCGCCTTTTTGCTCAAGCCACGCGCTGTAGTTGCCTTTGTACGGAATGCCGTGTCCGCGATCAAGTTCGAGAATCCATTCGGCGGCGTTGTCCAAAAAGTAGCGATCATGGGTGACGGCGACCACGGTGCCGGAGTAGCGCGCGAGGAATTGCTCAAGCCACTCCACGCTCTCGGCGTCCAAGTGGTTGGTCGGCTCGTCGAGCAGCAACATGTCGGGCTTCGACAGGAGCAAACGGCAGAGCGCAACGCGGCGTTTTTCACCGCCGGAGAGGAGGCCCACTTTGGCGTCCCACGGTGGCAGGCGAAGCGCGTCGGCGGCGACTTCAAGCTGCGCGTCGGTGTTGTGGCCGTCGCCTGCGGCGATGATGGCTTCGAGTTCGGCTTGCTCTTTGGCGAGCGCGTCGAAGTCGGCGTTTTCGTCGCCGTACGCGGCGTACACCTCGTCGAGACGCGATTGTGCGGCCTTAACGCTGCCTAAACCTTCCTCAACGATTTCGCGAACGGTTTTGTCGCCATCGACCAACGGTTCCTGCGGCAAGTAGCCGACCTTGGTGCCGGGGTTCGGGCGCGCTTCGCCAGTGAAGTCTTTATCCACACCGGCCATGATTTTGAGGACGGTGGATTTGCCCGCGCCGTTGAGGCCCAAGAGGCCGATCTTCGCGCCGGGGAAGAACGAGAGCGAAATGTCTTTGATGATCTGGCGTTTCGGCGGAACAATTTTGCTCACGCCGTTCATGGTGTAGATGTATTGCATGGAGGTTCGTAATTTCTTGTTGTTGTCGTTCCCGCAGGAATGCGGGTTCAGGATATTGAGATTTGGGCGGAGGGTGAGTCCGCGCTGAGCGGTAATGCAGTTGCGCGCGAAGGACAGCGTTTGGTACCGTTTGACGCGGCCAATTCGGCGGTTAACTGCGTATTATCTCAGTCTGCCGGATTCATGCGAAATACGGTTCACGCCCGTCGCGAGCCGATGCTCAATTTCGCTGGCGGGCATGGGCCGGTCAAAAAAGTAGCCTTGCCCGTAAATCACGCCTTCTTCGCGTAGAAATTGCGCTTGCGC
>DAINAJ010000164.1:0-4798 GCA_036733505.1 Casimicrobium sp. | reverse complement strand
TGCACCGACACGTTGATGGTCAGGCGCATCGGCGCTTTGAAGCGCTCCGACCAGAGCGCCACCTGCGCAATCGCCAAACGTGCAATTTCGCGACCCACACGGCCAATCAGGCGTTGCTCTTCGGCGGTGGCGATGAAGTCTGCGGGCATCAAAAGCCCGCGCACTGGGTGCTGCCACCGTGCTAGGGCCTCGACGCCTTGCCACTGGCCGGTTTCGATGTTGACGATCGGTTGGTAGGACGCAAAAAGTTCGCCCCGCTCGACTGCGAATCGAAGGTCGTTGGCGACCGACAATTGATTGCGCGCACGCGTCGCCATCGTTGACTCAAAGCGTTCGACGCTACTCGTGCCGTGCGCTTTTGCGGCGAACATCGCCAAATCGGCGTAGGCGAGGAGTTTGTGAAAGGTGCTGGCGTCGTCAGGGAACACCGCAAATCCGATGCTCGCTCCGAGATCAAAAGTCATGCCGCGCACTGGCACAGGCTCGACGAACTCGCGCAATAAGTGCTGTGCCGCGTCGGCCCCGTCGGCCGGTTCGGTGATGGGAATGAGCACCGCGAACTCATCGCCTCCGAGGCGCGCGAGCGTGTGCTCGGGCCGCACCGCGCGGCGCAGACGATCCGCGACGTGGCGCAGCACGCCGTCGCCGATAGAGTGGCCGTGTGCGTCGTTGACGAGCTTGAAGCGATTGAGGTCGATAAACAGCATCGCGAAGCGCTGGTTTTTTCCGGCAGTGACCACGTCGAGCAAGCGTGCCTCGCAAATTTGCTCAAAGTGGGCACGATTGTTGAGCCCCGTGAGTGCGTCGGTTTGCGCGAGTTCGACTAAGCGTCGCCGCGCAACGGTGGAGTCGGTCACATCGCGCCAGTTCAATACGATGCCGCCGACGGCCGGGTCGTCGGAACAGTCCTTACCCAGCGACGCGAGGTAACGGTAGCTGCCGTCGGTGTGCAGGTGGCGAGCCACGCTTTCGCGCCCGGTGTTGGTTCTGGTCGATACGCTGCGCAGCTCGGCACGGTGTTCCGAGAGATCGTCTGCGTGCATTGAGTCAAAAATATTTTGGCCGACGAAGTCGTCGGGCGTGACACCGAAAAGCTGCTCAATGCCGGGGCTTGCGTAGAGCACTAATCCGTCGGCCGTGACAATCGCGGTGGCGAGCTGCGCGCGTTCGGTGAGCGCGCGGTAGCGGCGTTCGCTGGCGGCTAGCTTCTGCTCACTTTCTTGGCGACGGGTGATGTCCTCAACGGTGCCCTCAAAGTACAGCACCTCGCCGTTATCGTCGTACACCACGTGAGCGTTTTCGGAAATCCAAATCGGTTCGAGCGTCTTTCGCCGAAAGCCGGCGGACACGAAGTTAATCACGCGATTATCGGCCAGCATTTGCTCGATGAATTCGATCCGCCGATTCGGATCAGCGTATAAGCGCGTGCCTTTCTCGTTGGCGGAAGTCAGCATCTCTGCCTCGGTCTCAAAGCCGTGCAAGCGCACCAGCGCCGCGTTGGCGCGCAGCAAACGACCGTCTACCGTGGTGCGATATGCGCCCACGGGTAGTAGGTCGAACATGCTGTCAAGCGAGGGTGCGTTTTGCATCGGGCTGGCAGTGAGAATGGGCGCGAGGCGAGAGCATTGCCGGCAGGCGTTTACGTTACGATGGAACATCATAGTCCACTTGCGCCAACAAACCCAATCATGCCCACGTCGTCGAACCGCCGCTACACCTATCACCTGGTCAATGTCTTCGTCGAATCGACCGCCGCCACCTTCGGCGGCAACCCACTCTGCGTCTTCGAGCACGCACACGGCATGAGCGACGTTGAAATGCAGTCGCTCGCGGCACAATTTAATCTGTCGGAAACGACCTTTGTCTTGCCCGCAGCACCCGGCTCCGGCGCGCCGCCCACGGTGCGTATCTTTACGCCAGCGTTCGAGATGCCTTTTGCTGGGCATCCGACTGTGGGCACGGCGTTTGTTGTGAATGCGTTGGGTTTGCCCGGCTGCATCGGCGACGCCTTAACGCTGCGCATGAAAGCGGGCGATATTCCCGTAACGCGTGAGAACGGCGGCTGGACTTTCGCAGCCAATTCGCACACCAGCCGTGAAAGCGGCATCGCGCGCGCCGACATTGCCGCCATGCTCGGGGTATCTGAGGCTGATTTGGGCGACGCCGCGCGTTACGTCGACACCGGCAGCGAGCAACTGGTGATCCCGGTGACCTCGGTCGCGGCGCTGGCGCGGGTGCAGGCTGACGGCGCATTGCTCGCGCGACATGTGCGCACGAAATCGGGGCGTTTTCTCGCGTACGTGGTCGCGCGCGTCGCGGCGAATCGCTTTCAAGTGCGCTTCTTTTTCCCGAAAGACGGCAACATGATGACCGAAGATCCGGGCACCGGCTCCGCATGCTCGTGCCTCGGCGGCTATTTGCTCGATGCCGGTGAAGCCACACCGTCGCAGTTCACTGTGACGCAAGGCGAATTCATCAATCGACTGAACGTGTTGCAGCTCTCGCTCACCGCGGACAAACGCATTCGCGTGGGTGGGCAGGTGTTGGCGTTGGGCGAGGGCGTGATTACGCTGCCTTGAGGGCGGTGCGCGTGGAGGTCGTAAGGAAGCGGCGCATGGCGTGACCAACCGCCATCCTTTTCCGATCGCGAGATCGCCATGCGAACGAATTTTTTCAAGGCCACGATGCTGGCATGTGCCGCGACCGCCGCATGCATTAACGCTACGGCCAGCCTCGCGCAAATTGCTCCGACGTGTTCTGCCAAAAGCGCCGCACGCGTGCCGACGGTGATCGAGCTCTACACCTCGGAGGGGTGTAGCAGTTGCCCACCTGCCGATCGTTGGCTGTCGCAAACCATCGCGCGGCAGCGCAGCGCTGCGAATGAGGCCGCGCCCACGGTTGCGCTTGCGTTTCATGTGGACTATTGGGACTACATTGGCTGGAAGGACGTGTTTGCGCAGCCTGCGTTTTCCAAGCGGCAAAGCGCACTTGCCCGAAACGGCGGCGCGTCCGGCGTGTACACGCCGCAGGTGTTTTTCAACGGCAAGGATGATCGCGGCTGGACGCGCGGCGCGAGCTTGCCGCCGCTGCTGTCCGCCCGCGCGAACATTGCCGTGAGCGCACAGTGGCGCGACGAATCCGTCGCGATCAGCGGCAAGCTCGCCAATCTCGGCACACTCGCGGGCGAGGCGCGCTTGCGCTACGCGATCACCGAGAACGGCCTCGTCACTTCAGTGAAGGCTGGCGAAAACAAAGGCGAAACGCTGCGCCACGACGCCGTCGTTCGCGCGCATGGCGAGTTCAGCGTCGATGGCAACGGCGATTTCAACGTAAACGTGCGCGTCCCCAAAACGCTACGTCGCGACGCCAGCCAATTGCACGTCATCGCCGACGACGCACGCGGCCATCCGATGGCGGTCGCCACCGTGGTTTGCGCTGGGTAGATACGGCTTTTTGGCTCCAACGACAGCTGGGCGGTCGTTGCGAGCTAATTTCGTCATAAATCGACTTGTGGGTTTTTATGGCGGAAACGACCACCTGGCAGTCGTTTGTGCCAAAAAGGCATAAGCTCATCATTTGTGAGTCGCAGCGTCGGTAGTCGCGCGGACATTGATATCCGGAGCCATGTGCGCATCGCGGGCGAGCCCGCTCCCACAAGGCTTTCGCCGTGGCGCTGAGCGTCAGTCGGGTGCGACCGCGACGCAATTCAACGACGTCGGTCAGCAATGATTTGCTAAATCGCGATCTATGTGTATTATTGTAGTAATACAGTAATGCAATGTCTCAACAGCGCCACGCCACGTCGCGCCCATCGCCCATAAGTTCGTGAACATCCTTTTCGTCATCGAGCCCTCCACCGCAACGCCGATCTATCGTCAGATCGTCGATCAGGTCGCGCGCGCGGTTGCGGCGGGCAGCACACAGCCGGGCGACGAGCTGCCGTCGGTGCGCGCGGTAGCCGAGCGCTACGCGATCAACCCGATGACGGTGTCGAAGGCGTATTCGCTGCTCGAATCGCAGGGCATCGTTGAGCGCCGCCGTGGCATGGGCATGGTCATTCGCGCCGCAGCACCCGCCGCGATGGACACGCGCCTCGCGCTCCTAAAGCCAGCCATCGACCACGCTGTCGCCGTCAGCCGCCAGCTTGGCCTCACCGACGAAGAGGCGCTCGCCGCGATGCGCGACGCGCTCGCCGAACTCAACGCACACGACACCACAAAGTCCGCCAAGAAGGATCGCCCATGAACGACACGCCCGCCATCTCGGTTGAACATTTGAGCCTGCGCTACGGCGGCGTAACCGCGCTCGATGATGTGACGCTGAACGTGGAGCGCGGATCGGTGCTCGCGGTGGTTGGGCGTAACGGCGCAGGGAAGTCGTCGCTGCTGCAATGCATGCTCGGGTTGACCGTTCCACAGAGCGGCCATTCGCAGTTGTTGGGTTGCCCGAGTCTCGACCTGACCGACGACGTGAAGGCGCGACTAGGCTACGTCTCGCAATCGCCAGAGTTGTTTGAGTGGTTGCGCGTGGGCGAGCAAATTTCGCTGATTGGCGGGCTGTATCCCAATTGGTCGGAGGAGCTTGCGCGAGCGTTGTGCGTTCGATTTTCGATTGCAGAGGACATGAAGGTACGTACGCTGTCACTTGGCGAGAAACAGCGGCTGGCTATCGTCATCGCGCTGGCGCATCAGCCTGATTTACTCGTGTTTGACGAACCCGTCGCAAGTCTGGATCCTGTCGGACGACGTGATTTTCTACGCGCTTTGTTCGAGCACGAAGCTCGCGACGGTGAGCCGGT
>DAINAJ010000163.1:0-6904 GCA_036733505.1 Casimicrobium sp. | reverse complement strand
GCGCCGAAATCCGCACGTAGAGGGCAATGTTGTCGTCCGCTTCGGCGTACGCGCTGAGTTGCGCGCCGCTGAAAAAATGGCGGTGCGAAAGCTGCCACGCGTCCTCGGCCAACTGCGCAACGCGCGCACACTCCGGCGCAGCCAGATCCGTCACTTCCAGCGCAGCATGTTGCCAAAGCGCCGAAGCGATCACAGGGTCCAGCGGCGTTCGCGCGTCTCCGAGCAACCCAAAAATCTGCGCACGAGACCACAGGTCCGCCATCCACGCCTCGACGTGCGTGCACACGGGAACCGCAACCCCCGCGCGTTTCTGTGCCAAGCGAACACGCCACGCCCGCGCCGCCCGGTCGCTCGGGCACACGTAGAGGGTGTCGTTCGCGTCCTCGTTGTTTGGTTCGGCCAATTGCACGGAAGGGTTGAGGTCGCGAGTCATCGCTCGATTCTACGGAGCACGCAGCGTCGCGCCTTTGTGCAAAGGGCGCCACGAGTGGCGATCAGCCCAAGCGTCGAACAGACTGGGTAGCCCGTTCATCAAGACTCGCTCAATGTATAGGCGACGGCTTGGCGTCGCTAGGTCCGACGGCTAAACGCCGCCCTGTTCGCACCGACAAATCGTAAGCGCGAATGCGCAACCGATGCGTCACCCGCGTACCCGATATGACGAACAGCTTTTTAGCACCAGCGACTAGCCAGCGGCGGTTTCAGCGCGATTTGTGCGTTTGTTGACTATGTACGAAAAAGCGTCGTAATGACTACTGGACGGCGGTCGGAGGCGTAAAGGCGTAAATGCCATGTTCGGTTGTTTTGCGGTTCGGATTCGTGACGGCGAACCGATCACGCACCGCGTTCGGGGGGACGTCAAGTGTTCTGCCCTACCGCTCTAGCCGCGTTCGCTGCCTATGCGCTCCGAAGTCCGGTGGAGGCGTGCGCCAAGGCTGACTTTCCCCGCAAACCCGAGCTTGTTTCGTGCGGAAACAGCAGGCGCGGTGTAGTTTCAATGTAATGTACAATTTACATATTGTTCGTCAAAGATTACTTCAATGGTGCGTGTTCTCTCAGTGTTACTTGGGTTTTTGGCATTGGGTGCAGCCTTGGCTGGCGGATGGAATCCTTTGCCAATTCGGGCGGGCTATGTAGGCGGCGCGACGCTCGTGCTCGCCGCGCTGGCAGCGCGTTGGTATTGGCGCGAACGGCAGGTGAGCGGCGACGATCCCGGCGCGGCCGAGCGGCATGCATGGTTGTGCATGGTTGGCACCGCGCTCATCTGCGGGTTCGTCGGCGTGGTGCTTATGACGCCGGGCTCGGAGATTCACCGCAGCGTGGGAGATACCGGCGGCGTGGACTCATGGACCATGTTCGCCGGCGGCTTGATTGCATGGGGTGTGCTCTATGACCGCAACGCCGTGAGTGATGAGCGCGATCGCGCCATTGATGCGCACGCTCAAAAGATCGGTTACGCGGCGCTGGTGACGTTGCTTCTTGTACTTCTACTCGCGTTGGGTCTTGCCCCGAAGCACGCGATGGCGCGGTTCACGCACTGGTTAATTGCGAACACGCTTTTGATGCTGATCATGGTCGCCGCACTGATCCAATACGCCGCGCAGCTGCTCGGCTACGCACGAAGTGCTCTGCAACTCGATCGCGGAGCCGATGCGTGATTGCGGGCATACCGTCGACCGAGCCGATCGACAACCAAATTCGACGGCTTCGCTTCGAGCATGGCGAAATGACTCAAGAGGCGCTTGCCAAAGCGGTTGGCATCACTCGGCAGACGGTCATCGCGCTTGAGTCGTCGCGCTACGCGCCGTCGCTTGAATTGGCAATGAAGATTGCTGAGGTCTTTTCGGCGCGTGTCGACGAAGTCTTCTATCGACGCAAAAGCGACTAGCGCTGAGTAACACCGCGCGCGGCGCACTCAAATCAACGTGTTCATCCATTCTGCTTGGAGCCCTTCAATGAAATCCCTTCTGGTCGTTTGCGCCACCGCGTTAACCGCTTTTTCGTTAACCGGCGCGAGCTTCGGCAACGACAAGCCGTGGCCCGAGAATCATGGCCGTGTGGCAACGCGCTTGTTTCTCACTCCCGATGAGTCCCCGCTTCCGGCGGACGCTGCGAAGCGACCGCTGATTGTCGCCATGGGCGGCGCGGAAGGCGGTAACGCTTGGTCGGGCCCCCGTGCGCAAGCGATGCGAAACGCATTTCTGTCCGATGGATACGCGCTTCTCGCGCTAGGCTACTTCGGCGCGGCGGGCACACCAGAAAAGCTGGATCGCATCGCGCTTGAAGGCGTGCGCAACGCGATCGCCGAGGCTGCCAAGCATCCGAATGTTG
Organism: Casimicrobium sp.; assembly: GCA_036733505.1. GTDB lineage: Bacteria > Pseudomonadota > Gammaproteobacteria > Burkholderiales > Casimicrobiaceae > Casimicrobium. Next base: position 4,573 of record DAINAJ010000163.1, on the reverse strand, counting down.
ACGCACGTTGCATCGCCTTGATCGGCGGATCAAAAGGCGCAGAGCTGGCGCTGCTGCTCGCGAGCCGTGATCAATCGATCAAAGCGGTCGCCGCGATCGTTCCAGGGAGTGCGGTCTTTGTCGGACACGCGGACACGTTCGATACGAGTTCGTTTAGCGAAAACAAAATCGAAGTTCCGTATGTGCCTATGACAGAGAAAGCCGTGCCAGCGCTAATCGCCGGGAACAAACGAAAGGCGTTCGACGTGATGATGGAGGATGCGGAGGCGATGAAGCGAGCCCGCATCCCCGTCGAAAAAATCAACGGCCCAATTTTCTTTCTATCGGCCACACAAGACGAACTGTGGGCCTCGCGCGAAATGTCAGACCAGATGATGCAATCGTTGAAGCAGGCAAACTTTCGCCATAAGCTCGAACACGTCGCAATCGATGGCTCGCACGCCGCCCCGATGCGCCACCTAAACCTCGTCCGAAAGTTTTTGAACGAGCATTTTTTACCGCAGGCTACGCAGGGGTGTGTGCGTTAGGCGGGCGTTGGCGCTGACGCAACATCAACCGGTACGTGAATTCATGCTTAGCGCAAGTGCGGGAAAAGTTAAAAGGCGGGCGTTCATGGCGTCACCTATTTGTTGTTCCGCATACTTATCTAACTCGAGCAGCACCTGTTCAGCATTCTTGAAATCAGAAGAGTCATCGGCTCGTGTAATCGACACTCGAGCGGTTTGCCGCTTCGGCGTCGGTTGCGCATGGATGTCGCTGACAGAAACTCGAGGCGCATCAGCGGTGCCTTGGAGGGCTAGCGCTTGAAGCCAAATGTATGTCTCTCCTTTTTCTCCGACAACCGAACTGCTTGAGCCCCTGGCATCCTCGTACAGCTGCCTCGTAGCATCCAAAACGCCATTTTCCGACTTAACAATCAGTGCATCAGAGCTGACAAGCTCAGACTTGAGCAAAGCTGGTCGATCCACCAACGGCCAAAACCAGACGATGGCAGCTATGACGCTCGACGCGAGCACACCACAAATCGTCACATTTCTAACCACAAGTTACGCGAAGAAGGTGCTGGCTCAGACTCCATTTTCTGCAAGCGTTTTGCCCTGCTGGGCTACGCGCGGAGGCAGTCGTTATTGGGTCAACGGCACGCCGCAATTTTGAATCACGAAGTCGCGGATCGCTGGCCAGGTGGTTCGCGTTGCGCCGACCGGGAAGTTGATCCCCGCGATCACTGCCGCGCTGTTTACGCCGAGCGCGAGGCGCGTTCCGATGAGCGAGTCGGTAGTCGCGAGTACGCTGCCGTCGCCGTCGTAGTCGCCGCCGCACGCGTAGGGCCCGCCGTCTACGCGCGTAACCACGAGTCCGCCCGCCGTTGCCCCTAGCGCAAGTACGCGGCCATCGGGTTGTTGCAGGGTGGCGTAGACTGTTCCGCTGCCCACATGCAAGGGGAGGACGTGACTTCGTTCGATTCCCCAACCAGGGCTGAAACCTGGCGTGAATCGAGCGACGGAAGGCTGCCCATCCCCAGAGCCAAGTGCAAGTCGCGACGTCGCTCGCTCAATCACCCGGGTGACCTCAAAAAAAGGATAAGGCATCACTGAACGCGTTGATCCGCCATCGAACGCGGTTCGTCCTGTGAGTCTTGAGCTCAGGGCACCTAAAGCGTTGAGCAACGCGATTTCATAAGCCGGACTGCCTGGTGCTGAGTTGTAGATCGCAACTAGGAGATGCGGCGTCGTGGTTCCATCAGCGAATACTTCAATAACACCGCGCACCTGGCAATAAGAGGTGCATGAGGTGAGGTCGCGCACCCAGCGACCGTTCCCTGCGGGTGCCCCAGGCCCGTCAAATGTGGCGTCGAAACTGCCATTGCTGCCGACGAGCCGCATCATGCATAGCTCGACGTTGCACGATCCGCCGAGCACGATCGCACCGTCGGCTTGAATCGAAAGGGCGCCCAACAGTTCGTTAGTCGACGCGCTCGCGATAGTTTGCACGAATCGACCATTGCCCGTGCCGACGCCCGTACCTGCCGCATTGGGTCCGTCGAAACTTGCGTCGAAGCTACCGGTGCTGGCGTTCAGGCGCGCGACACAAAACTGGCCGACCGTTGCAAGACGACAGGTTCCCGCAACGACAATTTTGTCATCGGCTTGGATCGCCATGTCAACGAGGTTGTCGCCTAGCGGGCCGCTACCAAAACTAAGTTCAAGGTAGCCATTACCACCGCCGAACGTTACATCGAGCGAGCCATTCGCGTTCAAGCGGGCGAGACAGAACGCTCCGGTCACTCCGCTCGATCCGCACGTGCCAGCGAGCACGATTTTGCCGTCCGATTGCAAGCGAACAGCAGCGAGTCGTTCCATCGCGGAGCCGAGCGGCACGGTGAAGAAGCCCGCCGATGTGCCGCTTGGTCCGGTGAAACTGGCGTCCAGCGTGCCGTCGCGGTTCAATCGCAACGCGCAGAAATCGGTGTCGGCAACCGTTGCGCTCTTTTCGCAGTAACCCGCGACGACCAGTCGACCGTCGGGTTGCAGCGCCATAGCACGTGGATACGTGAGGCCTGTCGTGAACGAAAACGGACCGAAGCTTCCTGTTGCGTTGAAAGCCAAATCGAGATCGCCTGGTGCGGACGACGCCAACGTACTGAACAATGCCACGGCAGCGGTAGCCGTCGCTGCGAGGCCCTTTCGGTTTGTGACACTGAGCAGTTTTCCGATCATGTTTCAACCTCTTGCAATTTCGACGTGTCGTAGGCCTAACGACGCGTTCTCAACCCACAAACGAAAAACGAACGCCAATCGGAACCTGCGCCGTCGAGAACGACGTCTAGAGCGGCGAACGGCTCGGACTCAGCTGGCCCGAAAATCTGAGCTAACCCGGAAATCCCGGACATTTTTGACTGCGACATTCAATTCGACATCAACGGCGTCAGGTTCAGCCATCAACTCGCATTGCGCCCCTTTTAGTCTCCTCGGTCACGCTCTAGCCTTTTACTCCGCAATGATATGAAGGTAAGTGGTCAAGCTCGATACGTGCGCTGCTTCGCTTCCGTCGCTGTTAAGCACCGCAGGTTAAAGGGGTCAGGTTGATTATTCCACCTCATCGACAACCTCCGACGCGTTGCCAACATCTGCCGAACGCGGCACTTATCGCGGCCTGCCTCGTAAATTAAATGAACCTGCCCCCTTTAATTGCCCCCTTTAATTGCGACCCAAGCGGGCTGGGATTTCATCCCAGCCTAGCGGGCTTTCCCGTGCTTACGAGCCAATATCCAAATTGTCGCTAAAGTAAAAAATGACCAAACAATCCCAACGAACCATCGAAGCCTCGACGTTGCGTCGGTCGTCAGTGCGAGACTCGATCTAGCCGTATCAGTACTCCACATTGCCGTGGCGATATCAATAAACCAGCTTAGTTGAAAGAGCGTGTACATAAAGAACAAGAACGCTAGATAGTGAACGAGGCGCGCGATAAGACCTTTCGAAACCGTAAAGTACGCGATCTCCCCAGCGACGAAAATCACGACCGAAAGTAACAGGATTCCTTTCATCGTTGTTGGAACGCTGATAAGTTCATGTGACCTTTGCAGATCCAACGATCTAGCAACCCAGAACCCGAACAACAAAATCGGCGAAGCAACTGCAACGCGTGCGAAGCTTGCGTGGGCGTTCACCGGAAAATCGCTTTCCAAGCCCTGACCAACCAAGACTTCTCGTACGCCTGATCCACGTGACGTTGTACGGTACGAGCATCCCCGTAAAAATTCTGGAATTCGGGGCGACCGTACGCCGCAGCTTTCCGGAGAAAGTCACTGAACTGATCGGGTGTTAAAACCTGTGCCACCGTGTAGCCTGCATTTTCATAGATGTTCTTGAGGATCGGATCGAATTTATATGCTGCCGGTTTTTTCGATATGTCGACGTCTGGAGTTCTCCATTTGAGATTAAGGGGCTCAGGTTGATTATTGGCCTTCATAAAGTAAGGCAACTAAAGGGGTCAGGTTCATTAAAAATTCAATTCGAAATCAAGGGGTTTTACGGGCCGCGACCGATTCACGAATGACCGGCGCGACGTGGCCCGTGGTCGTGCCATTTTATTGCGCAGCAACCGTTGCAATCCACCCTTCCAGTGAATCCGCACCGGCTGGAATTCCGTACCGGTCGTCGCCAGCCTCAAATTGTCTACGCGCTATCGCCACCTGCACCGCACACAGCACCGCATCTAAGGTGTCGCCACTGCCGTCGTCGATGCACTGTTGACGCAGCGTTTCGGATACGTCCAACTTAAGATCATCGATTAAATTGGCGCGCTCGTTTGCGCTGCACAACCGCTCGAGGATTTGCGCACGCGCTTCGCGTCGCCGCGCGGTGGCGCCCTCTTTTCCATCTTTCTTGTAGCTCGCGCGCGTGATGCGCCGCGCCAGATAGCCCGGATACGTCTCTAGTGCAATCCGATCACTCGCGGTGGGCCTGCAAGGAATCACTGACAGCTGTGCGGCCAGAAGTCTGTGCGCACCTTCGTAAAACATGAGTCCAACGGGTGGGTTTATCAGTTTCATTGGACTGGACGAACCGGC
>DAINAJ010000162.1:0-6917 GCA_036733505.1 Casimicrobium sp. | reverse complement strand
GAGGGCGTAAAGAACCTGCGAGAATCAGGGCTGATCAAAGTGCGTAAAGGCATGACTTCGCTCGAAGAAATCGAAGCAGTCACCAATTCCTAGCATCGCGCCACGTAAACGAATTAGATAAGAGGAACCCGGTATGGCAACCGCCGCCAAGACGACCGCTCGCCCCACTCGCGCGCCCACCGACGTCAAAGTAAGCACGTTTTCATGGGAAGGCGTGGATCGCGCCGGCAAGAAAGTGCGCGGCGAAATGCGCGCGGCCTCGGACTCCATCGTCAGTAGCTCCCTGCGCCGTCAAGGCATCAAGATCGTCAAGATCAAGAAGCAAACCTTCAAAGGCGGCGGATCGATCAAGGAGAAAGAAATCGCGTTGTTCACACGCCAACTGGCGACCATGACGCGCGCGGGCGTGCCCCTGCTGCAGTCGTTTGACATCGCAGCGCGGAGCACGGGCAACAATCGTCTGTCTCGATTGCTGCTTGAAGTCAAAGGCGACATCGAAACGGGTAACAGCCTTGCAGTTTCATTCAAGCGACACCCCGAGTACTTCGACGAACTCTTTTGTAACCTCGTGGCGGCGGGTGAACAAGCCGGTATTTTGGACGCGATTCTGGACCGCCTGGCCGTCTACAAGGAGAAAACACTCGCTCTGAAGGGCAAGATTAAGTCGGCGATGTTCTACCCGACATCGGTCATCGTAATCGCAACTTTAGTGGTCGCGGTGATCATGTGGTTCGTGATTCCGGCGTTCAAGGAAGTGTTTAGCAGCTTTGGTGCAGACTTGCCTTGGCTGACATTGATCATCGTTGCAATGTCCGATTGGTTTGTTCAGTTCTGGTACATCGTGGTGCTCGTTCCAGTGGCGGTATTCACGGTGATCGCGTTTTTCTGGAAGCGTAACCCCGGTTTCAAGCATGCTGTGGATCGCATTTCGTTGAAGATTCCGGTACTCGGCGAGATCCTTGAGAAGGGTGCCGTTGCGCGCTGGACGCGCACGCTCGCCACGATGTTCGCAGCGGGTGTGCCGTTGGTGGACGCGCTAAGCGCAGTGGGTGGTGCGGCGGGAAATCAAGTCTTCGCAGACGCGACAAAGCGCATTCAGACCAGCGTGTCGACGGGAACCGCCCTGACCGTAGCCATGGAAGACACCAATGTCTTCCCCAACATGGCGTTGCAGATGACGCGTATCGGCGAAGAAACAGGAGCGCTCGACAACATGCTTTCGAAGGTAGCGGACTTCTACGAGCGCGAAGTGGACGATGCGGTGACGGCTCTGTCGTCGCTCATTGAACCCATTATGATCGTATTTTTGGGCGTTGTTATTGGCACTATCGTGGTGGCGATGTACCTGCCCATCTTCAAACTCGGCGCAGTGGTGTAGGCGCGATTTTGCAGGCACTTTTTGCGCAGGAACCTTGGTTCTTTGTGACGTGTGCCGCCGTGCTCGGCGCGCTGATCGGGAGTTTCCTGAACGTGGTGATCTATCGCTTGCCCGTGATGATGGAGCACGCTTGGCAGGATGAAATTGCGGCCGCGCAGATTTCGGGTGAGCAAACGCCGCCTGAGCGACCCAGGTTCAACTTGATGACGCCGCGCTCGCGCTGTGGCCAATGTGGTCACGCGATCACCGCGCTGGAGAACATCCCCATCGTGTCATGGTTGGCGTTGCGCGGTCGTTGCAGCGCCTGCGGCACCGCCATCAGCGCGCGCTATCCCCTCGTTGAACTCGCCACAGCGTTGCTGTTCGCGGCGTGTGCGTCGTCATTCGGACCGACCGTGCAAGGGGGGGCGTCGATGGCGTTCTGCGCGGTGTTGATCGCTCTCACGGGTATTGATCTCGACACACAATTGCTGCCGGATCAACTGACTTTGCCGCTTTTGTGGCTAGGGTTGCTGCTTAACGTGGGCGGTGTATTCACGCGACTGCCTGACGCGGTGATCGGTGCTGCCGCGGGCTACTTGGTGCTGTGGAGCATCTATTGGTTGTTCAAGTTAGCCACTGGTCGCGAAGGCATGGGTTACGGCGATTTCAAGTTGCTCGCTGCTTTGGGCGCGTGGTTCGGCTGGCAGGCATTGCCAACGATGCTTCTTATTTCATCGGTGGTTGGTGCGGTGATCGGCATTGCGATTTTGATCGTGCAGAAAAAGGGCCGTCAGACCGCGATCGCGTTCGGCCCATACTTGGCTATCGCTGGATTAGTGACGCTATTTTTTGGCGCACAAATTCATCGGTTGTTGTAGCGCTCGTGGCAATCATGTTTCGCAAGTTCACAGTGGGTTTAACTGGCGGCATTGGTTCCGGCAAATCGAGCGCCGCGACGTGTTTTGAAAAGCTCGGCGTGTTCGTCATTGATGCCGATGCCATTTCGCACGCCCTAACTGCGCCGCACGGCGCCGCGATCGCCGCAATTGATGCTGCGTTTCCCGGGGTAGTGCACGACGGCGTACTGGATCGGGCGCGTCTACGTGAGCGGGTATTCGCCGCACCAGCAGAGCGAGAACGACTCGAAGCGATTGTGCATCCGCTGGTGCGCGAACGCACCAGCGAGTTGATGAACAGCGTTAAGGCCAACGACGCGGCGTACATCATTCACATGGTCCCGTTGCTCTTTGAATCGAAAGACTATGCGCAACGCATTGACTGCGCCGTCGTGGTGGATGTGGACGAAGCCACGCAGATCGAACGCGTAAGCCGTACGCGCAATGTGCCAGCGTCGACAGTGCAGCAAATCATCAAAGCGCAAATGACACGCGAAGAGCGGTTACGGCACACCCAGTTTGTGATCGATAATCGGGGCGATCCGGTGGCCTTGGAGCGTCAAGTGGAGAAACTTCACAGCGTATTTGTGGCGAATGCCGCGCGTCTCGCCGGGAGCATCGCGTGAGTTTCATTGAAGCCCCTACGTTGCCTACGAACACGCTGGCAACAAACACAACCCTCACGTTCGAGTGTCCGCTTGGCGAACGAGCGCGCACTTGGTTGCGGCTCGAAGAGCTATTCGAGCAAACCCGCACGTTTGCTGCACGCAAGGATGCGATTGACCATCGCAGCGCGCTACTAGGCTTGTTTCATATCGTTGAAACGGCGAGCCGGAGCGACCTAAAAACAGATCTGTTGCAAGAGCTGGATCGCCAGCGTGGCGTCTGGAGCACGCAGCTGGACAACCCAGATATCGCCCGGGAGGCGCTCACCGAATTTTTGAGCGACATGGACGCTGTCATTCACGACTTGCACGGGCAAATGGGCAAACTCGGGCAGCATTTACGCGAAAGCGAATGGCTTCAGGCGGTGCGCCAGCGCGCGTCGAGCCCCGGCGGCGCGTGTGCGTTTGAGTTACCCATGCTTCATAGTTGGTTGCAACGCTCGGAATTTGATCGTCGCCAGGATTTGAAGGCGTGGCTTGACCCGTTAACTCCGCTGGAAGAAGCCGTCGTGCTAGTCCTGCGCCTGTTGCGTGAGTCGAGCCAAACGAGCGCAGAGATGGCCCATCACGGGAATTTTCAGCGCGCCTTAGCCAACGCCAGGCCACCGCTCCTCGCGCGCATCGAAGTTGAGACTGGGCACGCCGTCGTGCCCGAAGTCAGCGCCAATAAATACACGGTCAACATTCGTTTCTTAGACCATGGCGGGCATTTTCAATCCGGCGGTCGCGCGGGCGTCACGTCACGAAACATCCCGTTCCGACTTTCGCTGTGTAGCTTGTAGCTGCCAGCAGCTTCCGCGCTTCGCGGCTTGCACCTTTTGCCAAACGCCTCTCTTCCACACCATGAAAACCGTTGCCTGCCCTCGATGTGAAACGCCCGTTGTATGGGGCCCCGAAAGCAAATTTCGCCCGTTCTGTTCGGAGCGCTGCAAGATGATGGACTTTGGCGCTTGGGCCAACGAGGAGTATCGAATCGCAAACGCCACGCCACCGGACGGCGACAGTACGTTGGACCTTTTGGGCGAATCCAAGGCGCAATAGCGAAGCACAGGCGCGCAATGGCTTCGTGGCTGAAGCGACTGCTAGTTGGCGGTTTCGGCCGTTTTTTATTGCTTATCGACTTAAACGAAAATCAAGCCTGAATCGCCGCTGGTTGGTCGTTCGATGGGAAAAGCTATTAAGTTGCCACAGCAACTACCCCGAAGGATCGGCTGCGTTTCGTGCGATCGCTGCCAATCCCGCGAGCACTCCGCTTTCAGGTGCGTGCAGCGCTGGCAGCAGTGGTGCTAACGATATCGCGATGGGCGACCCCCAAGAGAATGCCTGCCCCTCACGGCCGTGTGGCTCGCCGCTCCACTCATTGCTGCGGCAAAAATTAAGTTCGACGTGCGCATGCTCATAGCTAAATCGCTCGGTGCGCCACAGCATTGCGCTGCGAACCTGAATGCCGAGTTCCTCGTCAATTTCGCGGATGAGCGCTTCGATCACAGACTCACCACTTTCGATTTTTCCACCGGGAAACTCCCAGTAGCCAGCGTACGCTTTGCCCAAGGGACGCTGGGCAAACAGCACTTGATATTCTCCGTCAACCGCGCGCTCGATGATCGCCACCGCAACGCGCGTCAGCCGACGTGAATCGCTCGGATCAAAACGAGGCACACTGATCACTGTTCACCGTTCACTATTCACCGCTCGCGGCTCACTTTTTGGAAGCCATGCGCCCCGCAAAATCGCGCGCAAACTGAAAGGCGACACGCCCAGAACGCGAGCCTCGTTGTAGCGCCCAATTGAGCGCATCACGCTCGAACGCTTCATGCTTCTTCGCGTCGATCGGAACGACCGCGCCGAGTTCTCGCACCCATGACGCTACTGCGGCGAGATAGTCGTCTTGCGCAAACGGGTAGAACGAAATCCACAGACCAAAGCGCTCGGAGAGCGAGACCTTCTCTTCGATGCTTTCACCAAAATGCACCTCTTCGCCGACGTATTTCGTCTCTTCGTTTTCGTGGAAATATTCAGGCAGCAAATGCCGGCGATTTGACGTGGCGTAGAGCAGCACGTTGGGAGTCGCGGCGGCAATCGAGCCGTCGAGAATTGCCTTGAGTGCCTTGTAGCTCCCGTCGCCCGCGTCGAATGACAAATCGTCGCAAAAAAGAATGAATTGATACGGCTCGTTTGCAATCAAGTCGACAATGTCAGGCATGTCGTTGAGATGATCTTTTTCAACTTCAATCAAACGTAGACCGCGCTTCGAGTACCGCGACAGCATCGCTTTCACGAGCGAACTCTTCCCCGTACCGCGCGAGCCCGTGAGCAGCACATTGTTCGCCGCCTTGCCCGTCACAAACTGCTTTGTATTGCGGTCAATCAGCGCATGCTGCGCCTCAACTCCAACCAACGAATCGGCATTCATGTGATGCACGTGCTGTACTGCTTCAAGGTACTTCAGCGTCCCAGAAACACGCCAGCGCGCAGCTACGTTGCGTGAGAAATCAGGCTTCTCACGCGCGGGCGGCGCGATGCGCTCCAGCGCGTTGGCAATGCGCGACAATGTGGCGAGAAATTCGTGGCTGGATTGGCTCATAGAAATAGTAGGGCGGGCATCGCCCGCCGTGGGTTTACTAGGCGAGCAATGCCCGCCCTACGAAGAATGCTCGCTACGCTTCCGCAGCACTCAGCTACGGTATTCCGCATTGATTTTCACGTAGTCGTACGAGAAATCACAGGTGTAAATGGTTTGCGCCGCGCTACCGCGGCCCAGATCAATCGCGACAGTAATGTCGGCATTCTTCATCGTGCGTGCGCCGTCTTCTTCACGATAACTGGCGGCACGGCCCCCCTTTTCAGCGACTAAAACGTCATTGAGATGCACCGTCACTTTTGACGGATCCAGATCGGCTGGAGCGCCGTAACCCACTGCCGCGAGAATGCGACCGAGGTTTGGGTCGCTAGCGAAGAACGCCGTCTTCACCAGCGGCGAATGCGCCACGGCGCGCGCGATGCGGTCGCACTCGGCAACGTCTTTGCCGGACTTCACGGCGATGGTCATGAACTTGGTGGCACCTTCGCCATCGCGCACGATGGCTTGCGCAAGCTCAAGACTCACCTTTTCCAATGCGGCGGCCAGAGCAATGCCATCGGCTCCTTCGAGCGACGTAATGCTTGCGTTGCCTGCTTTGCCTGTCGCGGCGATGATGTAGCTGTCGTTAGTCGACGTATCGCCGTCCACGGTCACGCGATTGAAACTCGCGTCGGCGGTGCGCTTAGCGAGCGGTTGCAGCAGTTCGGCAGCAATCGCGGCGTCAGTGAACACAAACGAGAGCATCGTCGCCATGTTCGGTTGAATCATGCCCGCGCCTTTGGCGATGCCGGTCACGTTGACCGTCTTGCCACCGACCGTCGTTTGGGTGCTGGCAAGTTTGTAAACGGTGTCCGTCGTCATGATCGTCTGTGCAACACGGTCCCACGGCGCGCGCTTGTCGGCTTTGAGTTCAGCGGCAGCTGCATCGATGCCGGCGTTGATCCGATCCATCGGCAGGTGTTCAAGGATCACGCCCGTCGAAAACGGTAGCACCTGCACGTCTTTGATGCCCAGTGCGTTAGCCGCCGTGAGGCAGCTGGCCTGCGCATTGGTGAGACCCAGTTCGCCAGTAGCCGCATTCGCAATGCCAGTGTTTATCACCAACGCTCGAATGGCCGACGTGCGCGACAAATGCGTGCGGCACACCTGCACCGGCGCTGCGGCAAAGCGACTCTGCGTGAACACCCCACCGACCACCGTGCCCTCGGCAAATTCGGCGACAAGCATGTCGTAGCGATTGGGTTTGCGCACATGCGCTTGCACAGCGGCGAAACTAACACCTGCGACGGTGTACGCCTTGGCGGGATCTAGGGGAACGTAGGAGACAGTCATGGCGAATTGCGGTTGCTAAAAGGGAAATACGTGAAAGAAAAAAGGCCCGCTGCACATGCTACGCGGGCCTTGTTTGTCGTGGC
>DAINAJ010000161.1:2495-6967 GCA_036733505.1 Casimicrobium sp. | reverse complement strand
TTTTTGAACTACGCCGCCGCTACCCGGCTTTACAACGCGTCTCCGCACGCCGCGCCGCTGGCCCACGCCCACTGAAAGTTGTAGCCGCCGAGCCAGCCGGTGACGTCCACCAGTTCGCCGATGAAGTGCAGTCCGGGCACCGCGCGCGCTTCCATGGTTTGCTGCGAGAGCGCGCGCGTATCAACCCCACCCAGTGTGACTTCTGCTTTCTTGTAGCCGAGTGTGCCGGACGGCTTGAGCGGCCAAGCCTTGAGCAGTGTCGCTACTGCGTCGAGCTCGGCGCGGGTCCATTGCGCGATTGCTTTCGCAGGTGCATGCGCGCTCGCCCACGCGTCGGCTAGGCGCTGCGAGACATGCTCGCCCAACGCTTTCGGAAAAGACGTCAACGCAGGTCGCCGCGCGCGCAACCCAGCCAGCCACGCTTCGCTATCAACTCCGGGCAACAAATCGAGATAGACGTTGCCGCCCGGTTGCCAGTAGTTCGAGATTTGCAAAATAACGGGGCCGGACAAACCGCGGTGCGTGAGCAACGTCGCGGCCCGAAAACTCGCGTCACTGCCGTCACAGGTGGCTACGGCATCAAAGCTCACACCCGAGAGCATGCCGTAGCGTTCCATCTCTGGCGCATCGAGCGCCAGCGGTACCAGTCCCGCACGCAGTGGCGTGACCGCGATGCCAAATTGCTTTGCGATCTCGTAGCCAAAACCGGTTGCGCCGGTCGCTGGAATCGAAAGACCGCCCGTGGCCATCACAAGTCGCGGCGCGCGGAGTTCGCCCACGGAGGTTTGTACGCGAAACGAATCGTCGCGCGTGATGTTTTGAACGGTCACCGGATTCATGATCTTCACTTTGCCGCGAGCGCATTCATCCAGCAGCATCTTGATAATCTGCTGCGCCGACTCATCGCAAAAGAGCTGCCCATGCTCGCGCTCGTGATACGCAATGCGATGTTTTGTCACTAGATTGATGAAATCTTGCGACGAGTATCGCGAGAGCGCGGAGCGCGCAAAGTGCGGGTTCTGCGAAACATAATTCGCAGGCCCAACACTTAGGTTCGTAAAGTTGCAGCGTCCTCCGCCGGAGATGCGAATTTTTTCGCCGATGGTTTCGGCGTGGTCGACGAGGGCGACCCGGCGTCCGCGCTGCCCCGCACGCGCTGCGCAGAAGAGGCCGGCGGCACCGGCTCCGATGATGATGGCGTCAAATGTTTGTTGCATCTTGCAAATGTAGCGGTCTGAAGAATTTGGTCTCATGTTCTCTGGTACTGCGCTGCGACCATTACACTCCAGCCTGTGCCATCACACCCTCCGCCGCCTTCACCACCCGCCACGAACGGCAATTTCATCCGCTGTGTGCTCTACGCAATGCGTACGATCTTTCGTGTGCTGCCAGCAATCGGTCGTAGCAGCGATCACGCCAACGCGCCGCCAGGAATGAGCTTCAAGCATTTTGTGATCGCGGGGGTGTTGTGCGCAGTTATGCTGGTGTCTACGCTGATTGGTCTGGTGTCGCTCGTCGTGCGCTTCGTTCGATAGCTGCGCACTGCTAGGTACGACAAATGCCCGTTAACTATCTCGTCAATCTCACTGCGAACACCCGTACGCAACGCGCAAACTTGCATTTGGGCGTCGCCCTCGCGTTTGTGGCGGGCGCGCTCAATGCTGGCGGTTTCCTTGCCATCGGGCAATACACATCGCACATGACTGGCGTTGTCTCCGCAGCGGCAGACGATTTGGTGCTCGGTAAAACCGCACACGCGCTGGCTGGTTTGCTTTCGCTCGGTGCGTTTGTCGCGGGCGCCATGACGACGGCGCTCATGGTCAATTACGCGAAGCGAACGGCGTCGAGCGTTACCTACACCGCACCGCTGTTGCTCGAAGCCGTTCTATTGCTGCTGTTTGGCCTGATTGGCGCGACGCTAGAAACGCGCGAGTTCATTAGCGTTTCGATGACGGCCATTTTGCTGTGCTACGTGATGGGCTTACAAAACGCACTCGTCACGAAAATCTCAAACGCCGAAATTCGAACGACTCACATCACGGGTTTAGTGACCGACCTCGGCATTGAACTCGGCCGATTGATCTACTGGAACCGCACGGGCGCGGCCGACGCCAACGTGCCGCAAGTGCGCGCAAACCGCACCAAGCTTCGTGTGCACGGCGCGCTGATATTTGCCTTTTCTATTGGTGCGCTGCTCGGTGCGCTTGGCTTTAAGCATGTCGGATACATCGCCACTGTGCCGCTAGCCGCCCTGTTGGTGATCGTGTCTATGGCGCCGCTTTTTAAGCGCGTAGCGAGCCCGCGCGCGTAGCGCTCAACCGCAGCAGCCGGTTAGTTGAGCGAAAACTCCAGCAATATTCAGCGAGGGGCTAGTTTTTTGCGCTGCAACATGCCATAATTGATGGTTGCTTGAAAAAGCATCATCTGTTCGCTGATTAGTGCATCGCCCTACTTGAAGTTCCTTAACGCGCGCCGAAAGGTTGATTGCGTTTTGCGAGACTGGCCTACGACGCACGGCTCTCCAGCCGCACCTGCGTTTTCGATCCTCCGTGATCAAGGCTCTCTCATGTTCCGTTTGTTGGTCGACGCGTTTTTCTTCGTCTTCGATCAACACACGTCCTAAAAAATATAAAGGTCGCGTATGTGCTTTATTGCGCAGCGCGAGAGCATATGAATTTGCATAACGAACACGCATCCTTCGAACCGGCTTTGGAAGCGAAACACGCTGACACCGCCCAAAATTCCCAATTTATTCCCGATTTCACGTCTGACGACGTCGGCACCGACGGCAGCTTCATCGAAGCCGCGCCCGCTGAAGCGTCTGACGAAGCCGACGGCTTTGCCGCGCTGAATCTGAACCCTTCGCTGCTGCAAGCCGTGCAAGCCCTCGGCTACACGCAGCCTACCGGCGTTCAAGCCGAAACCATTCCCGCAGCACTCGCTGGCGGCGACTGGATGGTTTCTGCGCAGACAGGTAGCGGTAAAACTGCCGCCTTCCTGTTGCCCGCGCTGCACGCGCTGCTCGAAACGCCTGCCATGTCTAAAGGCGAGCAAGCCGCTCGCAGCCGTCGCGCTGGCGCTAGCCCACGTGTGTTGGTGCTTTGCCCGACGCGCGAACTCGCGCAGCAAGTCAGTGCGGAAGCGATCAGCCTCGTCCGCTTCTGCCGCGGTATCCGTATCGCCAACGTCGTAGGTGGCACACCATTCGGCAAACAGCTCATGGAACTGCGCGGCGCGAATCTCGTCGTTGCAACGCCGGGCCGTCTGCTCGACTTGAACCGCAATGGTCAGATCGATCTCGACTGCGTGCAAACGCTGGTCGTTGACGAAGCCGACCGCATGCTCGACCTTGGTTTCTCTGAAGATCTCGAAGCGATTCACGCTGCGACCGCTCGCCGCGAACGCACACTGATGTTTAGCGCGACTTTCGCGCCACGCATCATGCAGCTCGCGTCCAACGTGATGCGCGATCCAAAGCGTATCGAGCTCGCCTCCGCGCAAGACACGCACCAAAACATTGAGCAGCGTTTGCATTGGTTCGACGACATGTCGCACAAGAACGAACTGCTCGAGCACTACCTGCAAGACGAAACGATGGGTCAAGCCGTCGTCTTCACTGCGACGCAAATCGAAACCGACGAACTGGCTGACCAGCTTCGCGAATCGGGCTATTCGGCTGCTGGCCTTCACGGCGCGATGCCACAGGTTGTGCGTAACCGTCGCCTCAAATCGTTGCGTGATGGCACCACCAAAATTTTGATCGCCACCGACGTTGCCGCTCGCGGTATCGACGTTCCTGGCATTACGCACGTCATCAACTACGGTCTGCCGATGAAACCGGAAGACTACATCCATCGCATTGGCCGCACCGGTCGCGCCGGTCGTCAAGGTCTCGCCATCACGCTCGCGGGTTTCCGTGATCGTTTCAAGATTCGCAATATCGAGCGTTTCACCCAACAGCCTATCGATGAAGCCGTTGTAGAAGGCCACGAGCCACGCACGCAAATCCGCAAACCACAAGGTGGCGGTTATGGCGCAGGCAACGGCGGTGGTTATGGTGGCAATGGTGGCGGCTACGGCGGCAATGCCCGTTTCGACCGCGGCAATGATCGCCCGGCGCCACGCAGCTACGACAACGCGGCTCCCCATGCACCAAGGGCTCCGCGTGAATTCAACGATGCGCCGCGTCCAGCATTTGCTGATCGCGCCGATCGCGGCGACCGTAGCGCCGCACCTTCACGCCCATTCGCACGCGAAGAGCGTGGCGGCTTTGAGGATCGCGCACCGCGTTTCCATTCCGGTGGCAATGATCGTGGCTTCCCGCGTGCCGACGCGCGTAGCGACGACCGTCGTCCTTCGTTCGGTGGTGATCGTGGCCGTCCAGCGGACAGCCGTTTCGGTGCACCGCGTACTGAATTTGCACCGCGTCCTAATGCGGGCTTCGCAGGCCGTGAAGACCGTCGCCCAGCGTT
>DAINAJ010000161.1:0-2395 GCA_036733505.1 Casimicrobium sp. | reverse complement strand
GAACAGCGCGCCGCTCGTCGCGGTGATCGCCCAGTCGGCCCGGCAGTAACGCCACCGGCCGACGGTGGCAATCGCGCCGCACGTCGTGCCGCCAAGCAAGCTGAATACGCAGCTAAAGTGGCCGCGCAGGGCGGGGAGTAATCCCAGCCCTCATCACCGGGGCTTGCACCCGGTGAGCAATCAAAAACGCCTCCTTTGTGGGGCGTTTTTTGTTGCCATTTAATGTTCGAGTGCGGGATTGCGCCCGCAAGAAGCTCGCTTTTTGGGCTGGCTCACGCATCAGCGACAATACTCAATCGTCCTGCAACCGTGAATGAGTCGCCACCATGACATTGAAAAACTGCGTTTCACTTGTGTGCTCCGCGCTCGCCGCATCTTTCCTGCTTGCGCCGACGTATTCAGGCGCGCAATCTTTCCCGTCGCGCCCGATAAAAATCGTCGTGCCCAACGCGGCCGGTGGTGCGGCAGACATTACTGCGCGCACGGTAGGACAGAAACTCTCCGAGGCGCTTGGCCAACCCGTCGTCATTGAAAACCGCCCAAGCGCCGGCGGCATCATCGCGGGCGAGCAGGTGGCGAAGTCTGAGCCTGATGGTCACACAATTCTGCTCGTCTCCAGCGGCACAGCCGTGAGCGCCTCGCTGTTCAAATCTTTGCCGTTCGATACCGTGAAAGATTTCGCGCCCGTCTCCAAGCTCGCGGCGTTCGACCTAACGCTAGCCGTTGCTGACAGCAGCAAGTTCAAGTCGCTCGCGGACATGCTCGCTTACGCGAAGGCCAATCCTGGTAAGTTAAACGTTGGCACGCCGCAAGTCGGCACCACGCAAAATCTCGCAGCCGAGTATTTCAAAGCGGCCGCCGGCGTTGATTTTCAGATCGTTCCGTTCAACGGCACTCCCGCAGTAATCACCGCACTACGCGGCGGCTCGCTAGACGCGATGGTTGACATCCTCGGGCCGCTGATGCCGCAAGTGAAGTCCAATGCGTTGCGCCCGCTCGCGCTCCTCGGCGACGCGCACGCGGCGCAATTGCCCGGTGTCCCGATGGCAAAAGAGGCGGGTGGTTCGCTCACGAACTTCAGCGCGGCGTCGTGGAACGGACTGTCCGTCCCCGCGAAAACGCCGAAGGACGTCGTCGCAAAACTCAATCGCGAACTCGTGCGCATTCTCGCGCTGCCCGACGTCAAGCAACGCCTCGCAGACCTCACGCTGGTCGCGCAAAGCAGCACCCCCGAGCAACTCAGCGCGCTGCTCGACAGCGACATCAAGCGCTGGGCCGGCGTGATCGAGCGCGCGAAGATTCCGAAGCAATAGCGCAGAGACGCCGCGTCTATCGACAGTCAATTGCACCAAACGATGATGGAGTGAAACCATGACACACCTAGAAGTTGGTCTTATCGGCTACGGCGAAGTCGGAAAAGTTTTCGCCAACGGCTTCAAGGCCAAAGGCATGCGTTGGGTCGGAGCGTGGGACCTTAAATTTGCCGACGCCGTTCTCGGCGGCGCGCAGCGCTTGCAGGCGCAGGCGCACCAAGTCGTGGCGTGTGACTCCACGCGACAACTTTGTGAGCGTGCGAACTTAATCCTCTCTGCTGTCACCGCGTCGAACACGCTTGCCGTCGCGCAAGAGGCCGCGCGCGCTATCCGTCCCGGAACGGTGTTTCTCGATCTCAACTCTGCGTCGCCGGGCACCAAGCAGCACGCCGCCGAATTGATTGACGCAGCGGGCGGCCATTACGTTGAGGCTGGCGTGATGACCTCGGTGCCGCCTTACGGCATGGCCGTGCCGATACTACTTGGTGGTAGCTATGCCGAAAAGCTCGCCGATCAACTTCGCCCGCTGGGACTCAACGTCACACCTGTGTCGAAAAAAATCGGCGTCGCGTCGGCCACCAAAATGTCTCGTAGCATCATGATCAAAGGGCTCGAAGCGCTGGTGATAGAGAGCTACAGCACGGCCCGGAAATACGGCGTAGAAGAGGCCATGATCGCCACGCTCGAAGAAACTTTTCCGAGCATCGATTGGCAAAAACAAGGTGCGTATTTTTTCAGCCGCGTCGTGCAACACGGCAAACGCCGCGCTGAAGAAATGCGCGAATCCGCCAATACGGTGAAGGAGGCAGGATTCCCGCCCATGATGGCTTCGGCCATTGCCGAGAAGCACGACTGGGTCGCCAGTGCTGCGCGAGACGGCGTGTTCGACGGCCTCGCCAGCGACGCGCCGTGGCAAGACTACGCAGACCGCTTGTTGCAACGGTCGAAACGCACGTAGCGCAGCGCTACGCGCAAGACGCGGGGCAGGTGGGCCACGGCTATTGGCCGAGCAAAAGCGAATCGATTGGTTTTATAGCTTTCACTGCGTGGCGACGGCTGGGCGGTCGTTTGGGCTGAAAAAT
>DAINAJ010000160.1:0-7019 GCA_036733505.1 Casimicrobium sp. | reverse complement strand
GACGGCTGCAGCGACCCGATCAAGCTGGTCTACCGCGCGCTGTGCCTCGGCGGAGCTTTTCCTCCAGATCAACGCAACGGGCGTCGCATTAAGGCTCACTTCAACAGGAAGTATCGAAAACCTCTTGTCGTCGGACAACCCAGGCGAACTAGCGCAGCAGGTCAGTAAATCAGTCTCGGCCAGCAGAGACAGGCCGTAAAAGTACGACGGAGCCTCAACCACAGGGACGGGCGGAGTCAGCCCTTGCCGGAGAAACGCGTCCATTACCGCGACACGTGTTGTAGATTGCTCGTTCGGCAGAACCCACGGCCACTCCAGCAGCGCTTCTAGCGGCAACGGGCGTTGATCGGCTAACGGGTGCTTTCGTCTGCACACCACCGACAAGCTGCCCTCGTAGAGTACGCGTTGCGCCAAACTGGCTACGAGTGCATTGTTGGACGCTTTCCGTGGGAGCCGCCCCAACATCAAATCAATCTCGCCCGCAAGCAAGCGCTCCAACAAGTCCTCCGCGCTCTGCTCGAAAAGCTGAATTCGCCACGCAGGCGTTCCAGAGATCAGGTCGCGGACGATTTTCGGTAATACCGTCGTGGTCGTGTGTGGAAACGCGCCGATGCGCAAGAGCGGTGCCTCGGCGCCTTGAATCGACGCGCGCATGGCGCCCACTTCGCCAAGCACGGTCTGACATCGTGGCAGCAGCGCGCGCCCCTGTTCGGTCAATGCCATGCCTCGACCCTGTCGGCGAAAGAGTTTGACGTTAAAAATGCCTTCGATTTCTTTGAGCATCATGCTCGCCGCCGAGGCCGTCATCGACAGATGCTCGGCAGTCGCGGCCAGCGAACCGAGCGAAGCCAACAAACCAACAAACCTCAGCTGCTTAATCCGGAGATGATCTAGTCGCGCGGAACTCATCCTGAACCCCTAATACTTCAGCAATTACTGATGATGCTGTCAGAAATATTGCGTTTTAACTGATGTTAAGTGAATAGACTGCGAATTCCACATAAGGATTTCTCATGTCATCGCACAGTTTTTCCCAATTGCGTCGCACCCTGAGCTTGTTTCTGACCGCCCTCGCGTTGGTGCCGGCCGCCGGATTTGCGCAAGAGTGGCCGTCGAAGTCGCTCACCTTTGTGGTGCCGTTTCCCGCAGGCGGGTCGAACGACGTGGCAGCTCGTCTGGTCGCCGAAGGTGTTCGCCAACGGCTGGGCCAGTCGGTGTTGGTGGATAACAAGCCCGGAGCCAACGGCGCGGTGGGCGTTGAAGCAATGCTGCGCGCCCCGAAAGATCAACATACGTTTTTAGTGGCGTCGGACTCGGTGTCGCTGATTCCGCTTTTTCGCACCACGAGCTGGGACTTGACCAAGTCATTCACGCCCGTTGCGGTTTTGTCGTATCAACCTATCGTCGTGGTGACGTCGCCTGCGTCGGGCATCAAGACAATGAAAGAGCTGCAAGTGTTGGCTCGCAGCAAGCCCAATCAAGTGCCGTACGCAAGTTCGGGACAAGGCTCGATCCAGCACTTGCTTGGCGAACAGTTCTCGCGGGCTATGGGTATCGATCTTTTGCATGTTCCGTACAAAGGCGGTGGGCAAGCGGTCAACGATGTCATCGCAGGCCAAGTGACGGTGGCGGTGCTTGGCGCGGCCTCCGTAATGCCGCACATCAAGTCCGGCAGGTTAATTGCGCTCGCGGTGAGCACGCGCGCGCGCTCACCGATGCTTCCCGACACGCCAACGTTGGCCGAAAGTGGCGCCGGCGAGCTTGACGTGCCGCAGTGGTCGGCTTTGTTCGCGATGGAAGGAACGCCGCCTGCGGTGTTGGCGCGCCTGCGCCGAAGCGTTGAGGAGACACTGGCGGAGCCCGCGCTCAAACAGCGCTTTGCCGGCGCATCGATGGACATCGTTGCGACCCCGCCCGAAGCGTTCCAAAAGCGGATGCTTCAGGATCGCGAACGACTCGGGAAAATTATCAAAGATCGCCAGATTTCGCTGGATTAAGTATGACCATGCAAAAGCCACACAACATCGTGCTCGTCTTAGCCGACAACTTAGGCTGGGGCGAGTTGGGCTGCTACGGTGGCGGCGCATTGCGCGGCGCACCGACGCCACGAATTGATGCGTTGGCGCAGCAGGGCATGCGTTTTCAAAACTTCAATGTCGAAAGCGACTGCGTACCCACCCGCTCCGCGCTGATGACCGGGCGACACCCGATCCGCACCGGCGCTGTTCAGTCGGTTCCGGCCGGGCTGCCGCAGGGCATTCACCCGTGGGAGCGCACGCTGCCGCAAATTTTGAAGGAAGCGGGTTACGCGACGGGCATGTTCGGTAAGTGGCACCTCGGTGACCGCGACGGCCGCTTCCCGCACCAGCGTGGCTTCGATGAGTGGTACGGCATTCCTCGCACCACCAATGAATCGATGTTCACCAGCGCCCACGGCTTCGACCCTACCGTGGTCGATGTGCCCTACGTGATGGAGGGCTTTGCCGGACAGCCTGCGCGCGATGTCGCGCCATACGACCTTGCAAAACGTCGGTTGATTGACAGCGAGTTGACCGACAAAACCATCGACTTCATGCGTCGACAAGCGGCCAGCAAGCAGCCGTTTTTCGCCTACGTACCGCTGACCCATTTGCACTTCCCGACGTTGCCGCACCCTGATTTCGCAGGGCGCAGCGCGGTCGGTGACTTTGCGGACTCAATGATCGAAATGGATCACCGGGTGGGGCAAATAATTGATGCGGTTGATGCGTTGGGCATTGCCGATGAAACGCTATTCATTTTCGCCAGCGACAACGGCCCAGAGTTCCGGAAGCCTTGGCGCGGAACGGCCGGTCCATGGACAGGGACGTATCACACCGCGATGGAGGGCGGCCTGCGGGTGCCGCTCATCGTGCGTTGGCCCGGGCGCGTGGCGGCCGGTCAGGTGACCGACGAAACCATTCATGTTACGGATCTGTTTTCGACGGTGATTCGCGCCGGTGGCGGCGCAGCGCCCGCAGACCGACCCATTGACGGCGTCGATCAATTGGATTGGTGGACCGGAAAGACGGACAAGTCGGCGCGCGAGGGCTTTCTCTTCTACATCAAAAGCGAGCTACGAGCGGTTAAGTGGCGGCACTGGAAGCTGCACATGATCTTCGAAAAAGAACCCAACGAAGGTACGCGCCATCTCGAAACGCCTTGGCTGTTCAACATCAAGCGCGACCCGAAAGAAGAAACCGACGTTGCGATGGACGACGGCTGGGTGCGCGGCCCGATGCGCAAAATGATTCGCGCGTTCGAGCAGTCATTACGCGAACACCCGCCCATCGCCCCCGGCGCGGGAGATAGCGTCAACCCCGCCGCTCGCGCTGAATCGGCGAGGTGACGAGCGACACCGCCACACCTATTTGCAATCCTTTCGTTACGTACTTCAAACCTTATGCACTTTCGTGCCTCATCCATCTCCAAGGAATACATCATGCTTCACCGCTCTCCCCTAGCACTGGCCGCGCTCACCTGCCTAAGCCTGACCGCCGCAGCAAGCAACGCCCAGACCGTCACGCTGTACGGTCGCCTCGCGGTGACCGTCAACCAGATCGACACGGCCGGTAGCAGCAAATTGCTTGAAGTAAGGGACAACGCCTCACGCTTTGGAATGCGCGGCGTAGAGGAGTTGGGGGGCGGAATGCAGGCATTGTTTGGGATGGAGTGGGGCTTTAGCGCCGACACGGGCGCTGCAACAAATCCAGCATTTCGCAACACCTACGTCGGGTTGCGCGGCAGATGGGGCACTGTGGCGTTGGGTCGCCTTGACTCGGCCAACCCCACCGGCTCACCGCTTTACTCACAAATCGTTTCGCTCACGCACTTTGCACCGAACGACGCAGGAGCCACAGCTACTAGCACCTCAATGCAGAATGCACGCAACCGCACATCAAACAGTCTCGGTTACGCCAGCCCTAACTGGTCAGGCCTGAGCCTGCGGACGCGCGTCTACTTGGGTGGTGCGGGCACTGCCGCCGATCCCGAAGATGCGTTGCGTTCGTGGGACACGGGTTTGAACTACCAAACTGGAAAGCTTAAGGCCGCATTGGGCTACGCCAAAGACAGCCGAAAGGGCGGATTGACCAACAACTCGTTTGAAGACAAATGGCAAGCGGGTTTGAATTACGAAGCCCTGCCTGGACTGGAGCTGTACGTGCTCGGCGGCGTAGACCGCTACAAGAACACAGCGACAACCCGGCGTGATGTGCAGTACTCCATGCTGGGTGCCGCGTACACAGTGGGCCCTCACAAATTAGTGCTGAACCTGATGCAACGTGACGTTCAATCGTCGCTGACCGGTGACCGTAAGCGCCAACAACTGAGCTACCAGTATTTCTTGTCGAAGCGTACGGATCTGCAAGTATTCTTTGACAACGACGGCATCGATTCCAGCCGCAGCAACGTACGCGTGCGCGCCATTGGCGCGGGTGTGCGGCACAACTTCTAATCCGTAGCGCTTAACCAAAACCCACTCGCCATGATGAACGATAGTTACGCGCCGGGGCGAGCTCGCACCGGGCGCTGCAAAGTCTTTGCAGCGCTACTGTTGACTTTGCCGAGCGTGGCGCTTGCGCAGTTCGAGCCTAGCAAGGTCGTTTTAGAAGCTGAGGCCGTCGCGCGCCAGTTTCCCGATCCAGCAAAGCCGTTTACGTCGCCAGCGTTCGCGCCCGGCCGTCAGGACTTCACGTCTCACGCGGAAGTTTTTAAGTTCATCGACGAGTTAGCACTGCGCTCGGAGCGGGTGTCAGTCGATATCGTTGGTCGATCACAGCAAGGTCGCGCGATGGCGTTGGCGGTGCTGACGGGGTCGCGTGGCTTCGACGCCAACCTGCCTACCGTGTTACTACTCGCGCAGCAGCATGGCAATGAGCCGGCGGGCGGCGAGGCAGCGCTGGTGCTTTTGCAGCGCTTGGCTACCGAACGCGCCGCCTTGCTAGATCGTGTCAATGTGTTGGTCATGCCGCGTGCAAACCCCGACGCAGCGGAGAGCTTTGCCCGCGGGTCGGCCAGTGGCCTAGACGTCAATCGCGACCATTTGCTCATGCGCACACCAGAAGTGCAGGCCATCACCAGCGCCGTGCTGCGATACGCGCCGCAGGTTGTGCTCGATCTCCACGAATTCACGGTGGCGGGCCGTTGGGTCAGCAAGTTCGGGACCGTTATGCGCGCCGACGCCTTATTGCAAGCGGCAACCGTGAGCAACCTGAGCCCGTCCGTGCAGGTCGCTCAAGGCCGCTATCTTGCAGCTGCCCGCACCGCACTTGAGGCGGCGGGCCATCGCGTGGACGACTATCACACGTCATCGACGGACGCTAAAGACTTGTCGGTGGCGATGGGCGGCGTCAATGTCGATACGGGCCGCAATGTGGGCGGCCTGCGCAACGCCATCAGTCTGTTGTTAGAAACGCGCGGCGTGGGTATTGGCCGCGCCCATCTCGCGCGACGCGTTGAGTCGCATGTGCTGGCAGCAATGGCTGTTATCGAAACCGCCGCTGCGGAAGGCGCGTCCCTCGTGCGCTTGCAGCGAGACGCCGGGGAAGGCGCAGCGGCGCAAGCTTGCAAGGGTGACCTCGCGGTGGTGGTGCGGCAAACTGCGCAGCGCCGTACCCTGAACTTTCTCGACGCTAAAACGGGCGAGCCTCGTGATGTTGATGTGCTCTGGCGATCATCTCACCAGCTAGAAATTGAGCGCGAACGCGCGCGGCCCTGTGGCTACCTTATCGGCGCCGAGCAACACGCGGCGGTGCGCCGCCTGCGCGCTCTGGGTATTGAAGTGACTAAGGTCGGAGGCGGCGCCGACACGGCTCAGCCGTTGTGGGACGTGGAAGACTACGTCGTCGAAGCAGAGCAGAGCGGAAAGCGCCAAGATGCACGCGGCGCAATTGCCGACGACCAAGGCGGTATCCGCGTGCTGCGAGTGCAAACAAAACCACGACAACTGACGCCAACGTCCGGCGCGTTCTACGTGACGATGAATCAACCGCTAGCTGCGTTGGTCAGTGCCGCATTGGAGCCAGACTCGCAAAACAGCTTCGCAGCGAATCGTCTACTGAACATCGCCGACGGTCAACTGCGTCGGGTCATGCGACTACCGCCACAACGCGCTACCAGTCGGTAGCTTCGCCGCACCGCGTCGCGACCGAAATCACATCAACCGACCGTCGTCATTGCTATCGAAATCAATACCCTTCGTTTAACCGAGTTGTAGGCGCGGACTCGGCCGCGCTTGCTCCGCGCACCGAGCGACGCCAAGTCGTCGCCTACCCTGTGAGCGGACAACATCGCCCCCCAACACCTAATCTGCCGGTAAATATGAAACATCCACTGCGCATTCGTTTAGCCCTACTTGGCGCTTCGATTCTGGTTCTCGCTGGCTGCGCCAGCGCGCCGCCAGCAACCACTGAAACCGCGCCACAAGCCCTCGCCTGCCCGGCGGGCGTGCCTGATGGCGCGCGATGCCTGCGCGGCAAGGACTCCGCGTCGTCACATTACTTAATCGTGATGCCCGCGAAGTGGAGCGGCGTGTTGGTCGTGCACGCGCATGGCGGCCCACCACTGGGCACGCCGAAGGCCGAGCGGGCTGACGAGGACATCAAGCGCTGGGCCATCACCGTGCGCGAGGGCCATGCGTGGGCAGGCTCAGTGTTCCGCCAAGGCGGTTTTGCGGTAACGACCGCAGCCGAGGACACGGAGCGGGTGCGCAAAATCTTTGTCGCGCATGTGGCCAAGCCTCGCGTCACCTTGCTGCATGGGCAGTCGTGGGGCGGCATGGTCGCTACGCGCACAGCCGAGTTGTTCCCAAAATCGTGGGACGGC
Organism: Casimicrobium sp.; assembly: GCA_036733505.1. Lineage (GTDB taxonomy): Bacteria > Pseudomonadota > Gammaproteobacteria > Burkholderiales > Casimicrobiaceae > Casimicrobium. Next base: position 176 of record DAINAJ010000160.1, on the reverse strand, counting down.
ATGCTGCTCACAAGCGGAGTCGTCGCAGGCCCCGCTACTTACGATTTCAGACTTGACCTGCGCGCCATTTACCAGCACTTGTGCAACAACCACCCACGCCCGGACGAGCCGCAATACGCGCTCGCGCTGGGCCTGCCGAGCGATAGCAAACTGACGGCGGCAGAACTGGCAAATCG
>DAINAJ010000159.1:1786-7040 GCA_036733505.1 Casimicrobium sp. | reverse complement strand
ACAACAAGCGCGCCGGTATCGCCGTAGAGCATTTTGAGACGCTCGCGCGTGTTGGCGAGCCCGACGCCGGTGCCTCCGGTTTGCGCACCGCCGAGGCCTAATCCGTCGTCGGCCACGAGCACTTCAATCTGCTCACCCACCATGCGCACGCGAATGGCCACCGTGCCACCGTCGCGCTTAGGCTCCAGACCGTGTTTGATGGCGTTCTCCACAAGCGTGGCGATCATGGTCGGCGGGAAGCTGATGTTGTTCAGCTCCGACGGAATATCGATCGCGTAATTGAGCCGCGTACCCATCCGAATTTTCAGAAGATCGAGATAGGCGCGCACCACTTCAATTTCGCGGCCCAGCGTGGACGAGGTTTCGCGCATCGTGGGCATTGCTGCACGCAGGTACGAAATCAATCGTTCCAGCATCGTGCTCGCCTGTGGCGGATCGATCTCTTGCAGCGCGTGAACGTGCGCCAAGGTGTTGAACAAGAAATGCGGCTCGACTTGTGCGCGCATCACCATCAGCCGTGCCTCGGCGAGCTGGCGAGCGTGGCTTTCGCTGCGTTCGCGCGATTCGGCAATCACCGCGCGTTGCTCGCCGCGCGCAGCGCGACCGGCAAAAGCGCGCGCGATGAGCATCAAGAAGTAGAGGGTGAGCAGCACCACAAAGCTCGCGGCGCCGGCGACCAATTTTTTGGCATCGCGCGCGACAGTCGCGTCGATGCTGTCGCGCACCGCGGGATCGAGATTGACCGGCGCAGCAACGAAATTAAGTCCAATCGGTGGCAGCCCGAAACGGCTGTCCATCGTGACGGTGATCTTGGTGGTTTCGGTGTTGTCGGTGCCGTTGGTGGCTTTTTCAAGCGCGATTTCCTTCGCGCGATTCTGTAGTTCTTGAAGCTGCTCGGCGCTCTTTTGTAGCGCTTCGATTTTCGAATTCAGTGCATCGAAATTCGATTCGCTGTCGGCTGTGTCTGGCGTAGCTCGCAGCTTCGCGGTGGCGTCACCCACAGCCCGCGTCGCTTGTTTCACGTCTTCGCGTTGCGCGTCAATCAGTCGTTTGAGTTCACCAACGTTGTTGAGCGTAACGTCAACGCGATCGGTCGAAATTTCGCGCGAAACATCTTCAATGGCGTTGTCGATGTCTTTGATGGTTTGCGCGTCGGGCGCGATGATGCGCACGCCAACGAGACCGGTTCGCGCGCGCTCCAAAATCTGCTTCTGGATAGCGACCTTGAACTCTTGTCGCGCTGCGGAAGAGGTGTGTTTTTGCGCCAAACGCACTGAGTCAAACGGCAGCGTAAACAGAGCAACCGAGACGAGCACAATCAAGCCGCCGACGACGAGCCGCCACCAAGGCGTGCTGCCGAAGCCTTTCCACAATCGTTGGCCGACTGGCGCCGACGGCCCCACGCCGCGATCAGGCGCAGGGGGCGGGAGCGGCGGAGTGGGAGCGAGCGGCGGCGGATTCATGCGAAGTCAATTCTGGCGATTCACGGATTAGCCTGAAGTCTGCCAGTGACCCGCAGTTATTGCGCGGGGGAAGCGATGAGTTGCGGGTTTGCTTGACCGTTCACGGGTGTCGAGCGCATTGATGGTGCAGCAACACCTTTATTGCTCTAACGACAGCCTGGCAGCCGTTCCGGGTCGAATAATTCGATTATCGACTTATGCATAAAAATATGCTGAAACGACCGCTGGACAGCCGATAGAGGCAAAAAGCTGTACTCCGGCTATCGGGGCAGGGTGCCGCGCGCATAAGCGCGCGCGTCCGAGCGTCGGATAGACCTATTTCGTACCGGGGTTCGGCGAGAAGAATTCCATCTTGTTGGGTTTGCCCTTCCACTCGTCGGCGTCCGCTGGGGCGGCTTTCTTGCGCGAAATGTTGGGCCACACAACGGCGTACTCCGCATTGAGCTTGATCCATTTGTCCGCGATGTCGGAATCGGGCTTGATGGCGTCGGCCGGGCATTCTGGCTCGCACACGCCGCAGTCAATGCACTCGTCCGGATGGATGACGAGCATGTTTTCGCCTTCGTAAAAGCAGTCGACGGGACACACGTCCACACAGTCGGTGTACTTACATTTGATGCAGCTGTCGTTTACGGCGTAGGTCATGGTTATTGCGCGGTGAAAATGCGGGTTAGCCCTCTATTTTGCCGCAGAAGCCGCCTGCTCGCGTTTGCGGTGGCGCAAGGTGGCGAAAATTACACCGCCAGATATTGGTCCCGTAACGCTGGGTCAGCCTCAAGCGCGGCAAACGCGCCGGCGAACTTTACTTCGCCGCGATCAATGACCACGGCACGGTCCGCCACGGCGCGTGCGAAATTGAGATTTTGTTCAGAGAGGATGACGCATAACCCTTCGCGCTTTAAGGCCTGCACGCTCTCGGCGATCCGCTCCACCACAATCGGCGCCAGCCCTTCCGACGGCTCATCGAGCAAAATCGCACGCGGATTGCCCATGAGCGTGCGCGCGATGGTCAGCATTTGCTGCTCGCCGCCGGACATTTGCCCGCCGGGTCGATCCATCATCTCAAGAAGCTTTGGGAACAATTCGCACACGCGCTCAACGCTCCAACGCGGCGCGTCGCTCACGTTCTTTCGCGACGGAATGCGTCCAACTTCCAAGTTTTCAGAAACCGTCAAATCGGTGAAGATGCGCCGATCCTCCGGCACATATCCAAGCCCGCGTCGCGCGATCTCATGCGGCGTCAAACCCGCAATCGACGCGCCCAAAAACTTCACCTCGCCTGACACCTCAGCGAGTAGTCCCATGATCGCTTTCATCGTCGTGGATTTGCCCGCGCCATTGCGTCCGACGAGCACCAAGACTTCGCCGGCATTCGCCGTGAAGCTCACGTTGAACAACAACTGCGCGCGCCCATAGCGTGCTGAAAGATTCTTGACTTCAAGCATGGGCGGCTCGCGTCTGCGCGGCGTCGATCGCCACGCCGCCTAAATACACCTCGCGCACTTCTTCGTTGACGCGCACCTCATCCGGCGCGCCCTGCGCAATCACCCGCCCGCGATTCATCACAATCACACGATCCGCGAAACCAAAAACCACATCCATGTCGTGCTCGGTAAACAAGAGCGCCACATCGCGCTCGCGACAGGCGTTGACTGCGAGGCGCATCAGCGCGTCTCGTTCGGCCGGTGCCATGCCCGCCGTCGGTTCGTCCATCAACAAAAGCGTCGGCGCATTGGCAAACGCCATTGCCAACTCGAGCCGTTTCAGATCGCCATACGCAAGCTCCGCAGCCGCGCGATTGGCTTGATCAGCTAACCCAAGTTGTTGCAGCAAATCGCGCGCTTGATCGGCGAACATGCGGTGCGCGCGCGCGAACAACGACGTGGCCGCGCGCTGGTGGCTCATGAGCGCCATCTGCACATTTTCTTGCACCGTCATCGAGGCAAAGGTCGCGGTGATCTGAAAAGTGCGCGCCACGCCCATACGAAACAGCGCGTCGGGCGGCCTGCCCGTGATGTCCACGCCGTGCAAGTTCACAAGTCCGGCATCCGGCTGAAGCTGGCCGTTGATGAGATTAAACGTGGTCGTTTTTCCTGCGCCATTCGGGCCGATCAGCGCCACGGCTTCGCCCGCGTTCACCGTGAAATCGACGCCCTTAACGGCCGCCAACCCACCAAACGATTTTTTGAGTCCGACGACTTCGAGCGCGAGCTTCATCGGGCGCTCCTACGCGCTGCGAATGCGCTCAACGTACCGACGATGCCGCGTGGAAATAGAAGCACGATCAACAAAATCGTAACGCCCAACGCCGCGCGCCAGTACTCGGTGGAACGTGCCAGTGTGTCCTGCAACCACGTAAACGCGACTGCTCCGACGACAGGTCCGGCCAATGTATTTATGCCGCCCAAGAGCACCATCACCAGTGCATCTACAGAGCGCGGAATCGCCAGCACGTCTGGCGAAATACTGCCCTTCGAAAACGCATGCAATACGCCGGCCAAACCCGCCAACACGCCCGCGATGACGAACACGACCCATTGCAATCGACGCGGCGATAACCCAATGCTCTGCGCTTTCACCGGCGCGTCGCGCGCCGCGCGCACGCTGTAGCCCAGCGGCGCATGCACGAGCCACGCGCATACCAGCAATCCCGCCGCACACACCGCGCACACCATCCAATAAAAGTTCGTCCGATCAGAGAGCCACTCGGGCGGCCACACGCCGACCAAGCCATTGCTGCCGCCGGTCACCGCGTCCCACTGAAACACGATTGACCATGTGATCTGCGCAAACGCGAGCGTGAGCATCGCCATGTAGGTCCCGGACAGGCGCACGCTGAACCAACCAAAGACCAACGCGGCACAGCCCGCGAGCAACACGCCACCGGCCATCGCGGCAAAGAATCCGAGCCCCGCCTTCACTGCGAGCGCCGCGCCGTAGGCGCCCAACCCGAAATACGCGGCATGCCCAAACGAGCCCATGCCGCCGGGGCCAATCACCAGCCCAAGGCTCGCAGCAAACAACGCAAAGACCATCATGTCGACGGCCAGCACCAACGCATAGTCGCCCGTTGCCAACGGCAACAGCCCCATGACGCAGGCGAGTAACGCAGCCGCGAGCCACGCGCCACGCCCAAGCGGTCGCAGCAGCGGGCCAATGACAGCCGCAGTTCGCGCATGGGTAATCGGCTTCCCAAACAAACCATGCGGCTTAAACACCAACACCAACGCCATCACCACAAACTCAGCCACTAACGTGAGCTTGCTAAACGCAAACTCGACGCCAAACAGCGTAACGTCGCCCGCACCGATGCAGTACGCCTTCACCAACGAGATGATGATCGCCGCCACAAACGCGCCGGGCAAACTGCCCAAGCCGCCGACCACCACGACAACGAACACATCCGCGATGATCGTCAAATCCATCGCCAAGTTCGCGGGCTCGCGCGGCAGTTGCAACGCACCGCCGATGCCGGCCAAAAAACTTCCCAGCGCAAACACGGCGGTGAACAAAAGCTTTTGGTTCACGCCGAGCGCGTCCGACATTTCTCGATCCTGCGTGGCCGCGCGAAGCAGCAGTCCAAATCGCGTTTTCTTCAACAGCATCGTCAATGCGAAAAGCATCAAAACGCCAAGCATAATGAGCAGCAAGTCGTAAGTCGGAAACGCCTTGCCCAAAATGTCAATTGCACCGGTAAACCCTGGCGCCCGCGGCCCGAGCAAATCTTCCGGCCCCCAGATGAGAAGCGCCGCATCTTTGATGATCAGCACCAGTGCGAACGTCGCGATTAG
>DAINAJ010000159.1:0-1686 GCA_036733505.1 Casimicrobium sp. | reverse complement strand
TGATCGTACGCGGTGACGAAAACGACGCGCGTGTTGCCCTTAGTTTTCTGCGCAACCTCTATGCCAGTTTGCCCTGGCATTTTGATGTCGAGAAACGCAATGTCGGGCTGGTGCTGCGCGATCATTGCCTCGGCTTCGAGGCCATTGGCGGCTTCGGCCACTATAGACAATTCCGGCCACAGCGCGGCAAGTTTGTCGCGCAAGTCTTCGCGCAAAAGCGCTTCGTCGTCGGCTAAGAGAGCAGTGGGCATTTTTTTGAAAGTGAGCAGTGAGCAGGAAGCAGTGAGCAGTGAGCAGTGAGCAGTGAGCGGTGAGCGAGGAAGCTTTTACTGTTCACCGTTCACTATTCACCGCTCACTTTTCAAAAGTACTATTGGCTGGGAATTCGTATCGTAATCATGGTGCCCGGATCGGCGTCGGCGACGGTGAGCGTAGCGCGGCCATCGTAGAGCACTGCCAGTCGTTCGCGCAAATTCGCGAGCCCGACGCCAGCACCGCTGCTATCCGCGTTGTTGCCGAAGCCTAGTCCATTGTCGCTTACCGTGAAAACGATCGCGTCACCGTCCTTGCGAGCCGAAACACTGACGCGTCCGCCGTCGACCTTTGGCTCCAAGCCATGCTTGATCGCGTTTTCTACGACGGGTTGTAGCAGCATTGGCGGCAGCGGCGTCGCGCTCAATTCTTCCTGCAAATTCAGGTCAAATTGCAACCGCTCGCCCATGCGAATTTTCAGCAGTTCGAGATAGTTGCGCAGCAGGTCAAACTCTTGCTTCACTGTGCCTTCTTGCGAACGGCTTGCCGAGAGCGTTTGCCGCAGATACGCGATGAAGTTGTCGAGCATCAGGCTCGCTTTTTCTGGCGCGCGGGGGATGAGGGTTTGAATGTTTGCGAGCGTGTTGAACAGAAAGTGCGGCTCAATCTGCGCTTGCAACATGCGCATCTGCGCTTGTACCAACTGTTTCTCGCTGGAGACGACTTTGAGCTGCTCGCGCGCCATGATTTCGGCGACTTTCTTCTCTTCCCATTGCGGGCCGAAAAACGAACCGCCGGCGAAAACAGAGAGACCCTGAATGGTGACGCCGATGCCCCAGCCGAGTGTCGGCCATTGCGCCCAAAGCTTGCCGCCGATGGAGAGGTTTACCACCCAGAGCACGGGGATGACGATCGAATACATGAGCGCGTTCATGTAGAAGGCGCGCATCTCCTTGACGCGTTTGTGTGCGACCCGAAGCGCTTCGGCGTGCTGCAGCTGCGCGGGGCTTAGTGAGATGTCGCTCATGATCGATCACGCTCCATGAGTTCTTTCACTTTCTTGTCTTCCCAATCCTGCGAAAAGAAATTCAATCGTGGCAGCACCGATAAGCCATGAATCAACACGCCGACGCCCCACCACAGGGTCGGCCAGACCGCCCACCACATCCACCCGTTGACCTTGCCCGACATCTGGGAAATAGTCCACGCGTTGAACGCCCAGAGACCGGCGTTCACGATCAAGTACACGAAGAGGTGGCGATAGAAGTCCGCCAGCCGATGCACGCGGCGACGAATCGCGATTTCACGTTCAGACATTCCGGGGAGTATGAGTTCGTCATCTTGCATGCTGTGGGTGGCGTGTTGCCTGTGAGTTGAGATGGCGGAAGTTTAGAAATCGTGCTGCGCCATCGTAAAGCAGCGTCCGACCAACTG
>DAINAJ010000158.1:0-7082 GCA_036733505.1 Casimicrobium sp. | reverse complement strand
ATCTGGAGCAACGATTCTCGGATCATGCGCCGTTGATTATTGATTATGGGTTTGCGTTGTAGGGTGCCGGTTCACCGCACCCAAATTGATACCAACCCACGTGGATCGGGCGCGACCGTTGGCCCCATCTCCCCGTTCGCCCGGAGCGCAGCGAAGGGTTTGATGGAATGAGGTGGTTTGTTTGTTACGGCTTTGTTTCGCCCGTTGGGCGAGGTACTTTTGGCATTGCCCAAAAGTACCCAAAAGGCTAGCCCCGAACCCCGCTGTTCCCTGCGGTGCTCGCAACGGGCGGGACCCGCACAAATCGCCCGATGGCGCGCTAACCGCGCGCGGTGGGCTCATGGTGCGGGTCTACGACCGCCCGTTGCTCCGCTCCTCGGCGCGGGGTGACGGGGCGTTAAAGGAAAAAATGATCGCTTGGCGATTGGATTACTGGAACCCGGATGCGCGCATCCGGGCTACGGCGCTCTCGGTACAACCGACCGTTACACAACGCGAAGTGACGTTTTATTGCCTGATGTAGCCTTGAATCCAACACAAGCAGCGAAAATCGTCGCTCTTGTTGTGCATGGATGCTGGGGCGGTCGATGAGTATCACAGATAAAACGAGAAAAGTGCTTTGGGGTCGATCAGGTAGCCTGTGTGCGTTCTGTAAGACACAGTTAGTTGTCGAAGCTTCCAAATTGGATTCCGAGTCGGTGGTGGGCGATGAGTGCCACATAATCTCATCAGCCCCTAACGGCCCGCGTCATGATCCCAATTGTGATCCGGCCGCTATCGATAGCTTGGATAATTTGCTTCTCCTTTGCAGAGTTCACCACAAGCTAGTTGACGATCAGAGCGAGACCTTTTCTGTAGAAATGCTGCAGCAGCTGAAGCGCAATCACGAGAAATGGGTTCAAGAGCGATTGGTGCAATCTCGTCCGCCAGAACAAGTTAGGATTGTGCGCATCCAGTCAGAAATACCGACGCACCTTCTGAGAGTGACTTCTGCAAAGGCATTGATAGACCTCATTTCGAAGTGCCAAGGTCGCTACGACGACTACCCCAGTGATCTCTCAGATTCCGAGCTGGACTGCACGGGGCAGTTCCTGCAAGCTCTAACTGATTGGGCGGATCTTGGTCTTGCCGAGCCAACGGAACGAATACATGCGCAAAAAGCCATTGCCGAACACATGTCAGATCTTGATCGGCTGGGGCTGCGCGTTTACGCCGCGCGAGAAATGCAGCAAGTACGCGGTGGCGGGGCCTCACCATCCGCTTTTTACGCGTTACACGTTCGCATCGTGCGACTAGATGATCCAAGTCAGTTGCCTGTTCCGTAGCCCGGATGCTCGCATCCGGGTTCCCGTAAGCGTCATCGCGAAGCGATCACTATCTGACTTTAACGCCCCGTCGCCCCGCGCCGAGGAGCGGAGCAACGGGCGGTCGTAGACCAAAACCATGAGCCCACTGCGCGCGGCAGCGCGCCATCGGGCGATTTGTTTTGGTCCCGCCCGTTGCGAGCACCACAGGAAACAGCGGGGTTCGGGGCGAGCTTTTTGGTTACTTTTTGGCGGCGCAAAAAGTAACTCGCCGTAAGGCGAAACGAAGCCGTTGCAAACAAACCACTTCATTTCATCAAACGCTTTACTTGGCTAAGGTCACAGGGCAAGAGTGCCGCCGCACCAGTCCCGCAGCGCCCCTGATCTCTACTTTTGGCCGCTCACGGCAAAATGGCGGCATGATTCGATTGATTGACCTTACGCTTGCGCGCGGCTCGGTGCCGCTTATTGAAAACGCCAACATCACCATCAACCCCGGTCGCAAGGTCGGTATTGTTGGAGCCAACGGAGCTGGAAAGTCCACATTGTTTGCCGCCCTTCGCGGCCACCTGCAACCTGATCGCGGTGACATTTCGATGCCCAATGGTTGGGTGATCGCGCACGTGGCGCAGGAAACGCCACCTTCTGATTTAACCGCTCTGGAATACGCGCTCGACGGAGACGTTGAGCTTCGCCAAATCGAGGCCGCGTTGGCGGCGGAAACTAATTACCCGAACGAAGACGCGAACCGACACGGCGAAATTCTCGCGCACCTTTACGCGGACTTGGAACACGTGGGCGGCTACGCCGCATCCGCGCGCGCGGCTGAGCTGCTCGCGGGTTTGGGTTTTGAGCACGAGATGCAGAGCCGCCCGGTGTCGACGTTCTCAGGCGGTTGGCGCATGCGTTTGAACCTTGCGCAGGCGCTGATGTGTCGCAGCGATTTGTTGCTGCTCGACGAGCCGACCAACCACCTCGACATCGAAGCGGTGATGTGGCTCGAAGATTGGCTTGCGCGTTACGCAGGCACGATGCTGGTGATTACGCATGATCGTGATTTCATCGACAGCGTGGCCGATCAAGTTCTGTATTTCGACAACGGCAAGTTGAAGCTCTACACCGGCAACTACGCGTCGTTTGAAGATCAGCGCACGGTTGAGCTTTCGGTGCAGCAGGGTGCTTACGAAAAGCAGCAGCGCACGATCAAGCATCTTGAGTCATTCATCACGCGCTTTAAGGCAAAGGCGACTAAGGCCGCTCAGGCACAAAGCCGCGTAAAAGCGCTCGAGAAACTAGAGCGCATTTCTGCAGCACACGTCGATTCGCCGTTCACATTCGCCTTCAAAAAACCCGAGGGCGAACCGCGCCAGCTGCTGAAATTTGAGGACATCAAGCTTGGCTACAGCGCCGACGCACCGGCGATTATTGATAAGGCGACGTTCTCGTTGTTGCCCAATTCGCGCATCGGTTTGCTCGGTAAAAACGGCGCTGGCAAGTCCACCTTAGTGAAGGCTATCGCCGGTGAACTGCAAGAACTCGCAGGCGAACGGATTGAAGGCCAACATCTAAAAATCGCGTACTTTGCTCAGCATCAACTGGAGCAATTACATAACGAAGAAACGCCGCTCTGGCATTTAGACCAGCTCGATAAAACGCTTATGGAGACGCGCGGTTATCCGCGTGCGCGTGAACAGGAGCTGCGCAACTTTCTTGGTGGATTTGATTTCCGTGGCGATCGCGTCACCGAGAAAACGGGCGTATTTTCAGGCGGCGAACGTGCACGCTTGGTGCTGGCGATGCTTGTGTATGAACGACCGAATTTGCTGCTGCTAGACGAGCCCACCAACCACCTCGACATCGAAATGCGGCAAGCGCTCACGCTCGCGCTGCAAGACTACGAGGGCGCATTGGTGGTCGTGGCGCATGATCGACACATTCTTCGCGCGTGTTGTGACGAGCTCTGGTTGGTAGCCGACAAAACCGTGAAACCCTTTGACGGCGACCTGGATGATTACCGCGTGTGGCTGCGTGAGCAACGCGGCAAGCCTGCGATTAGCGCAACGAAACCTTCGGTCGCTGCCACGGCTAGTGCTTCGCCTGCGGTCGTGGCTGCGTCTGTTACGCCGCCTCGCAAAGACGACAAACGCGCCGAGGCCGAGGAGCGACAGCGTTTAGCGACGTTGCGGCGACCGATGCAAAAGCGCATTGATGCGATCGAGAAGGAACTCGCGAAATTCACCAGCGCACGCGACGTGCTTGATGCGTGGCTCGCTTCAGAAGCTGCGTACGCTGCAGAAAACGCGCCGACGCTTGGCGATAAAACCCGCGAGCGCGGCGAGTTGGCGGCAAAGATTGCGCTGCTCGAAGAAGAGTGGATGGAGAAGCAAGACGAGATGCAGTGGGTGCGTTAAATTCGCGTTGAATTGCTGCGCTGCACATTGGGCTGAATCGCTGAGCGTTGGTTCGGATTGCTCCTATAAGAAAACTCTAAAAATGCACAGCGCAACGTCGCTAACGCATTGAAAATTGCTGCGTCGCGGCAAAATGCTTTCAGACCCGCCGAAAGAGCGTGGCATCGCGGTTGGCATCAGCCTGCCGTTTAGTTCAGCATTTTTTGAGAGATCCTCCTATGAACCATTCATTGACCCGCATCGCGGTTGCTACCGCGTTCGCGCTTATTTCTGTTGCTGCTTCGGCACAAGATAAAGCCGACGGTTTGTTCCACGGCAACGTGAGCCTCGGTGCCGTATTTTCTTCGGGCGCGGTAAGCAACACCACGATCAGCGGCGTGTTCGACACGGCGCGCAAAACCAATGACGACAAACTGAGTTTTTACGGCGTTGCGTCGCGCGGCACGACCAAGATCGACGGCGTGAGCGGCACCGCCGTGACCAACGATCTGTATCGCCTTGGTGGCCGTTACGACCGCGATCTGAACAAGCAAGTCTTCGGCTTCGTCAGCGGCGAACTCGAGCGCAACGGCGTGACCGATCTTGACCTGCGCAGTGCGATTTACGTCGGTGCTGGCTATCACGTTATCGCAGCTCCAACGACCACGTTCGACGTGTTCGGCGGCGTTGGCTACAACCGCTCAAAGTACGCATTCGACACCGTGAGCGGCACTGAACTCGTCCTCGGCGAAGAGTCGGCGCACAAGCTCTCTGAGACGACCACGTTCAAGCAACGCCTCGCGGTGTACCCAGGCTTCAAGAGCGAAAACGGTTACCGCGCCACGTTTGATGCGGGCCTCGCTGTCGCAATGGGCGCCGGTTGGACGATGAACGTCGGTGCGTCTGCCCGCTACGCAAGCAAGATCTACATCGCCAAGAAAACCGAAACGTTGTTGACGGTCGGCCTCGGCTACAAGTTCTAGTTGTGAAAGTCGCCGCGCACGTGGCGACGGAACTAGGCGACAAGGCGCGGAATTCCGCGCCTTTTTTTTATGCGCGAAATGATCGAACGCAGAATCTCTGCAAGTGCGCGCGCGTATGCTTCGCAGTGAATCCATTTCCTCGCGCTCCGCGCATCGAACATGACCCCCGACATCCCCACCATCGACATTTCCCAATTCGATGTGCGCGATAGCGCCTCGCTCGCAAAACTCGGCCAGGCGCTTGGTGATTGTGCGCGTGGCTTGGGGTTCTTTGTGCTCACGAACCACGCGGTGCCCGCCGCGCTACGTGAACGCGTGTTTGCGCAATCCGCGCAGCTGTTCGCGACTGACGCCACGGCGAAAGCGAAGCTCTCGATTCAACGCGCGGGCAACAATCGCGGCTACGTGGCGCTCGGGGAAGAACGACTTAATTCCGCGATGCCCGGCGACGTCAAAGAGGCGTTCAACATCGGCTGGGACTTGCCGGCGGATCACCCTGACGTGGTTGCGTGCAAACCGTTTCGCGGTGCCAACGTGTGGCCGGACGCGCAGGCGTTGCCGCAGTTTCGCGCCACAATGCTTGAGTACTTCAACGCGTGCCATCAGTTGGGTTTGCAACTGCATCGCGCGCTCGCGCAAGAGTTGGGCGTTGCCGAAAATTTCTTCGACGACAAGCTTGATCAACCGCTGGCGACGCTGCGTCTCTTGCACTATCCACCGCGCCCGGAGCGCTTTGAAGAAGGGCAAATTGGCGCTGGCGAACACACCGACTACGGAAACCTCACGCTGCTCGTCACCGACGACGCGGGCGGGCTCGAAGTGCGCACGCGCGCGGGCGAATGGCTCGCGGTGCCAAATATTCCCGGCGCGATCATCTGCAACATCGGCGACTGCTTGATGCGTTGGACCAATGATGTGTTCATTTCAACGCCGCATCGTGTGGTGAACCCCATCGGTCGCGAGCGTTTTTCGGTGGCGTTCTTTCTTGACCCCAATCCCGACGCTGTCGTCGCCTGTCTTCCAACCTGCGCAAGTGCCGAGCGCCCCGCGAAATACGCGCCGACGACCGGCGCTGCGTATCTCAAGGAGCGGCTCGACGCGACGTACGGCGTGCCTAAATGACGTGTACAGCTTTTCGACTGCAACGACAGCCAGGCGGCCGGTTTAGCGTAAAAATGCGCCAAGTCGATAAGCGGTAAATATAGGCTGTAGCGATCAACTGGCGGTCGCTACAGCAAAAAAGTTGTTGTAACGCTTTTTGCATGTAGCACATGGCCGGGGTCGCGGGCACTAAGCCAGCGGCGCAACCGGAATGCATAGCAAGCACGAGAACTCGCCGGTGGCCTCGTCGCCGCCGTCGGTCGTGCGATACCACTCGAAGATGGCGCGCGCATCGCACTGCATGCCACTCGCCGGCAGCCATTGGGCTAGGAGCGCTGCCCACGCCTCGCCGACGCGTGCGGAGTCACCTTTGTATTCGAGCGCCGCGTAGCGACCGCCGGGAAGCGTTGCGGTGCTAAACGGAGCCTTCACTTCGGCGTTCGCCGCGACCTCAACGCATGCATCGTAGCGACACTTTTCTGGCGGCGTGATGTCCGGGTCATCCAGCCCAACCCCGAACATATTTCCGTGAAGGTTATGCGCGACACGCTTGCCATGAAATTCGCGCCAGAAGAGTCCCAGACTCGCGCCGTACGGGCCAATGTGGCGAAGGTAAGCAACGCGCGCTGCGGGCAGGTCGATGAGTTTTACGTTCATGAGGATTTGCTCCTGTTTAATGGAGTCGAAATCATCTCGTTTGCAACGAATAAACACCTGATCGAACTTGCGCTCGGCCTGATCGGGATTGCTTTGTTGCGCTTGCCGCGCGAGCGTCGTGGCCCGCCACTGCGTCGGCGTTTGCCCAAAGTGCAGCTTGAACGCTCGCGAAAACGCTTCGCCGGAGCCGAAGCCCACGGTCAGCGCAATGTTCAACACGGGTTCCGTCGCGCGCCGCCACAACAGCCACGCCCCGGTTTCCATGCGGCGGCGACGCACGTACTCGCCCAGCGTCTCACCCATCCATGACGCAAACATCCGGTGAAAATGAAACGCCGAAAAGTGCGCGACCGCGGCGAGCGTTTCCAGTTCAAGCGGCTCGTCCAGATGCGCGTCAACGTAGTCGAGGACACGATTCATGCGCTGAGCGTAATCGTGCTGCGGCAAGGATTGATTCGTTGGTTCAATCATGCGCGCAGCTGACGGCGTACTCACATCGCCGCTTGCGAGATGCTTACCGAGTGGCCACTCTTCGCGCTCGTCGCCAACGCGTCTAGCATCAGTGCAATGTCGATCGACTCGGCGGGTGTTGCGCCGGGCCACGCGCCCCAGCCGTGGCGCACGAGGTCATGAAACGCTTCGCCTTG
>DAINAJ010000157.1:5287-7120 GCA_036733505.1 Casimicrobium sp. | reverse complement strand
ACGGTGCGGGCGAGCCACTCAGGCCGCAGCGTGCTCACGGTGAACAAAATTGCGACACAGACAGTGCACACCTGCGCAAAAACAAGCCATAATCGGTTCAGCATGATTCGGGGGGCGCTTCCATAAAAGTGTCTGATGAGTGCTTGAGGTGCGAGAAAAATATTCGGCGTTAAATACGCAGGCTTGGATGGTTATTGATTCCGGCGTTGAATCAAGTGCGAAACGCACGTCTGAAGCTTCGTGTCGTCGAAATACGATGCAACTAGTTGGGGATATGTTTGCGAACCGTTGACCATCCAAATTTTATGCAAGAGGCAGAGGCTGAGAGTGATCCTTTGCCGCGTTCTGCCTTGGGGCACGCTTGTGACCGTGACACGCTCACCCGTCATCTTAACGATTATCTAGAGATTCGGCGCTTCAAAGACGCGGCATACAACGGCCTGCAAGTCAGCGGAAAGTCCACCGTCTCGTATGTTGTGGCGGGTGTCACAGCAAACAAGGCTCTAATTGACGCGGCGATTGGCGTCGGCGCCGACGCGATTTTGGTGCACCACGGCTTGTTCTGGAAAGGCGATGATCCGCGTCTAGTGGGATATCACCGCGAACGCGTCGCTAGTTTGTTGGCAGCCAGTATCAATTTGTTTGCCTACCATTTGCCGCTTGACGTGCATTCGGAGGTGGGCAATAACGCGCGCTTGGGCCTCCGTCTGGGTTTGACGTGCACCGAAACCGCTGGCGAAAACGGCTTAATTTCACTGGGGCAACTCGGTGTAGGCGTTGCCGTGAAATCAACCGTGCTCGCGGCATACTGTGCGCGGCATTACGGTCGCCGCGTCACGCTCTACGCAAGCTCGCAACGACTAGTGAAAAAAATTGCTTGGTGCACCGGCGCCGGTGGTTCATTGCTGCGCGAAGCGATTGAGGCGGGGGCCGACGCGTTTATCACTGGCGAAATTGCCGAGCATCACATTCACGAAGCGCGCGAATCCGACGTTGCCCTCATCGCAGCGGGACATCACGCCACGGAATGCGATGGCGTGGCTGCACTCGGCGCGCATATTGCCAAACAGTTTGGCGTGGCGTACCAATTTATTGACGTGGACTCGCCGCTGTAACTTTTACTGCGTAACGACTGCCCGCCGCACGGCCAGTCGCTCGATTGCTTCTCGGTCCCACGCAATGCCCAGCCCCGGTGCGCTCGACGGCAGTGCGAAACCGCCATCGCGCGCCATGCGCTCGGTGGTGATCGAATCAAGCTGTGGGATGTATTCCACCCACGGCGCGTTCGGCACCGCCGCACACAAGCTCACGTGCAGCTCCATCAAAAAATGTGGGCAGATGGACACATTAAAACTCTCGGCCAAGTGCGCGACTTTTAGCCACGGCGTAATGCCGCCGATTCGTGCCACGTCCGCCTGCACAATCGAGCACGCACCTCGTTGCAAATACTCACGGAAGTGCTGCAAGCTGTAGATGGACTCACCCACGGCAATCGGCAGCGAAGTCGACTGAGACAATCGTTCGTGTCCGCTCAAATCCTCCGCCGGTAGCGGCTCTTCAAACCACGCGATGCCCAGCGACTCGTAGTGCTTTGCTCGACGAATCGCCTCGCTCACCGTGAAGCACTGATTGGCATCAATCATGATCTCAAAAGCGTCGCCGACCGCCTCACGAACAGCGCTGAGTCGCGCCATGTCTTCGCTGACGTGTGGTCGCCCGACTTTGATTTTTACGCCGCTAAAACCATCCGCTTTTGCCTCCAGAGACTGTGTAACCAACTGCTCTGGTGACAAATGCAACCAGCCGCCTTCGGTGGAATACATCGGCACACGC
>DAINAJ010000157.1:1304-5187 GCA_036733505.1 Casimicrobium sp. | reverse complement strand
CCCGTGCCTTGCGAGCCGTCGTCGCAGGTGATACGCAACATTGGCGTCTCTTGCGTAACAAACGACTGAATAGCGTCGGAGCGCGGCACGGGCGGTGCGAGATTCACTTGCCAGAGTTCGACGTGGGTGATGCGCGGCATGGTGTGGCTCCAGCCTAAGGGTACAGCTTGCCCGGCAGCCACAGCACGATCTGCGGCACGTAGGTAATCAGAATCAGCGTGGCGAATAGCGGAATCATCCACGGTATCACTGCTGCCACCGTGCGTTCAAATGAGATTCGCGCGACTTTCTGCAAGACGAAAAGCACCATCCCAACAGGCGGAGTAAGCAGACCGATCATCAGGTTGAGCACCATAATCAGACCGAAATGAACCGGGTCGATGCCGAGTTTCGCAATGATCGGCATAAACACCGGGACGAGAATCGTTATCGCCGCGATAGTTTCCATGAAGCAGCCGACAAAGAGCAAGAATATGTTGGCGAGAAGCAAAAACACCAACGGGTTGCTGCTAATCGAGAGCACCCACGCGCCCACCGCCTCCGTGGCTTGCGTGGTCGTTAGCACCCAAGCAAATATCGACGCGCTAGCGACGATGAACAGCACGACGGCGGTTGTTTCGACTGTTTCCATAGAAATTTTGATAAACATGCGCCAGCTCAGCGTGCGATACCAAACAAAGCCGAGGAAGAGTGCCCACGCAGAGGCCGCGACGGCCGCCTCGGTTGGCGTGAACAGACCCGATGCCATGCCGCCAATCAAAATCACGGGGGTCAACAGCGCCATGAACGCTTCAAAGCGGCAGAGGCGGTCAACCACAAGCACAGCAATCAGCGGCAGGCCAAAGCGCACGAACCCACCGAGACCTTCACGCTCTTTGTCCCACAGCACGAAAAGCACAGCGCCGGTGATGATCACCGCCGCCAGTTCGACGAAAGCGCGACCCATCCGCGGCCACGAAAATTTGATGTCCGCCCCGTATTTGCGAACGTGCGCGTAGTAAGTGACCATGCACATCATGAAAACCGCCATGATGGCACCGGGAATAAAGCCCGCAGCAAACAGTTTCCCGATCGACGTGTTGGCTTGTACTCCGTAGATCACCATGGGCAGAGACGGCGGAATGATCGGTCCCAATGTGGACGACGCTGCCGTAATGCCGACGGCGAACTCGGTCGGATAGCCGTGGTCTTGCATCGCTTTGATTTCAATCGTGCCGAGACCTCCGGCGTCAGCCACCGCCGTGCCGGACATACCGGCGAACACCACCGAACCCACCACGTTGACGTGTCCTAGGCCGCCCTTAAGCCAGCCGACAAGCGCAAGCGCAAAGTTGTAGATTCGGTTGGTAATCCCCGCAGAGTTCATCAAGTTTCCGGCGTAAATGAAGAACGGCACCGCCAACAGAGGAAAACTGTCTATGCCGCCGACCATCCGGTGAATGACGGCGACCGGCGGAATCGCGCCCGAAAGCCAGATGTAGATGAGCGAACCGACGCACATCGCAATCGCGATGGGAATGCCGGTGGACATCGCTGCAAGGAAACTGGTGAAGAAAAGCGTATTCATGACTAGAGTCCTTCCATCGGGCGTTCAAGCGTGCTCCAGCCCTGTCGCCAGTGCTTAATTGACACCTCAACGGCGCGATAGGTCATCAGCGCAAAGCCCACCGCGACAAACCCGTAGATGTAGCTCATCGGAAAATCAACCACTGTCATCGAAAGATTGTGCATTTTCGGCACCAACTCGCACGCGAGCCACGTCGCGTACGCGAGAAACGCGACGCGAACGACATCGACAAAGGTCGACAGTGCGCGGCCCATCCACGCGGGCAGGTATCGATAAATGAACTCGACGTGGATCTGCGTGTTCTTACGCACCGCCATAGACGCGCCGAGAAACACCACGATGATCAGCAGGTAGCGCGCAATTTCCTCGGTCCAGGCCGCCGAATCAGACAGCACGTAGCGGGTGAAGAACTGATAGAAAATGTCCAGCGCCAGCAACATGAAAAAGCCGAGAGAAATCCAGTCTTCCCAGCCATACACTGATAAATCAATCGGCGCGTCGGTGGCGTGAAACTGACCGTCGTCGTCTAAGACTTTCGGTTCTGATGCTGTGGTCATGGGGCGTCACCCGTTCAGAGCGTGGAAAAAAAACACCCCCGCAGACAAAGCATGCGAGGGTGCTGTGCGACGAGAAACCGTGGCTTACTTAATCGCAACGATGCGATCAAAGTCCTTCTTGTCGAAGCCAAGCGATTCAAGTGTCGCGCCCTTGAGCACGGCCGCTTGGAAGCCTGCGCGGTCAACCGTCACGATATTGAGGCCCTTCTTCTTGAACTCAGCGACGAGCTCTCCCTCACGCTTGATGATTTGCGCGGTGGCACGGGCCGCGGCTTCGCGCGTCACGTCGGTAAAGATCGTTTTCTCCGCGTCAGTCAGCTTGCTCCAAACGTGCGGGGCGATCTGCGTGACCAGGCCGTCAACGATATGACCGGTCAGCATGATGTTCTTTTGAACTTCATAGAACTTCTTCGCCTCGATCGTGGTGAGCGGATTTTCTTGCGCTTCAACCGTGCCGTTTTGGAGCGCGAGATAAACCTCAGCAAATGCGATAGGTGTTGGGTTGGCACCGCATGACTTTGGCGTGGCCATGTAGACCGGCACGTCCGGCACGCGAATCTTCAAGCCCTTCATGCCCGCGCAATCGGTGAACGGACGGTTCGACGTGGTGTGACGTGCGCCGTAGTAGGTGTAGGCCGTCATCTGAATACCAGTTTTGGCGCGATAGCCGTCGACCATTTCTTTGAACACGTCGCTCTTCGAATACGCCGCCTGATGCGCTGCGTCGCGGAAGATGAATGGGTAATACGCAATTCCAAGGCGAGGGTAGCTGCGCGCCGCAAACGACGGACCGCTGATGATCATGTCGACCGTGCCCAGCGTCATGCCTTGGTTGATGTCGGTTTCTTTGCCGAGTGACGACGCGGGGAAGACCTGAATGTCGAACTTGCCGTTCGTGCGCTTCTTGATTTCGCCTGCGGCCCACACCGATTCCGTGTGGTACGGCTCGGAGGTCTCGTAGACGTGCGCCCACTTGAGTTTTGTTTGCGCGAAGGTGAGCGCCGGAGCGATCAACGTGGCCGCGGCGAGCGCAGCGGTAACTAACGAACGAAATTTCATGGCAAGGCCTCCTTAGTAGAAATTCGATTAGGTTGATGTAATCATCATACCTTTGGCTCTAGCATATGCC
This sequence comes from Casimicrobium sp., assembly GCA_036733505.1. Classification (GTDB taxonomy): domain Bacteria; phylum Pseudomonadota; class Gammaproteobacteria; order Burkholderiales; family Casimicrobiaceae; genus Casimicrobium. The sequence goes on along the minus strand of DAINAJ010000157.1, from coordinate 1,934 downwards.
AATACGCCGTCAGACAGTTAACAGGAATGTGAAAGTGAAACCAAGCAGGATTACCCACATACGCGCCACGCCCGTCACCGTGCCGCTCGAAGCGCCTTTGCTGCACAGCAACGGAGCGCACTGGGGGCGCTTTGTGCGCACCGTCGTGGAAGTGGAAACCGACGATGGGTATGTCGGCCTCGGCGAATTTGGCGGCGGCGGCGAAGTGGCAAGTGCAGGCATTGAGAGCCTCATCGGCTATCTAAAAGGCCACGATGTCTTCAAGCTCGAAGCCTTGCGCTTCGCGATCTGCAACCCGACGGCGAGCCTCTACAACAACCGTACGCAGCTTCACGCGGCGATTGAGTTTGCTTGCCTTGACATCATGGGCCAACGTCTTGGCGTACCCGTTGCGGAACTGCTCGGCGGCCGCGTTCGCGATGCTGTCGAATTCGCGAGCTACCTGTTTTTCCGGTTGCCGAATGAAAAGACTGGCGCGGGCGAAGTGCGCACGGCGGATCAACTCGTCGGCCACGCCAAAGCGCTGCAAGCCGAGCACGGCTTTACGGCGCACAAGCTCAAAGGCGGCGTGTATGCGCCGGACTACGAACTCAATGCCTACCAAGCCGTGGCGGCCGCGCTGCCGGAAGA
>DAINAJ010000157.1:0-1204 GCA_036733505.1 Casimicrobium sp. | reverse complement strand
CTCCTCGACACCACCTTCTGGGGCGGCATTCGCCCGTGCATCAAAGCGGCGGCGATCTGCGACACCTTTGGCATCGGCGTGGCTGTGCACTCGTCGGGCGAACTTGGCATTCAGCTTGCGACGATGTTGCACATGGGCGCAGTCGTGCCGAACCTCGGCTACGCGGCCGACGCGCACTATCACCACCTCACCGACGACATCATCGTCGGCGGCAAGATGAAATACGTAAACGGCGCAATCGCTGTTCCGACCGGGCCGGGCCTTGGCGTGAAGCTCAACCGCGAAAAGCTGGCCGAATATCACGAACTGTTCAAAGAAAAGGGCGGCTACACCTATGACCGGGATCCGTCACGACCGGACTGGTATCCGCTGGTGCCTAACGACCGCTGGAAGCGGGCTCAGTGAGTTTCCCCATGCGCCTAAACCTATCCAATCTCCCGTCGCTCCCCGCAACCATTCAACGCCCCGCGTTCAACCCCGCCACGCTCGGTATTTGCATCGTCCACCTCGGTATCGGCGCGTTTCATCGCGCGCACCAAGCGGTTTACACCGACGACGCGATTGCGGCGGCTGGCGGTGATTGGGGAATCTGTGGCGTGAGCCTGAAAACCCGTACCGCGCGCGACCAACTTGCACCGCAAGACGGGCTCTACAGCGTGCGCACCATGTCGCGCGAGCCCGATGCGTGGCGCTTGATCGGGAGCGTGCGCGAAGTGCTTTTCGCGCCGGACCAACTCGCGGATGTGGTTAGTCGCATCGCGCGCGCCGAAACAAAAATTGTCACCATCACTGTGACCGAAAAGGGCTACTGCGCCAACGTCGCCAAACGAGAACCGTTGTGGGATCGCCCGGACATCGCGAACGATTTGCAGCATGCGAACGCCCCCGTGAGCGTGCTCGGCGTACTCGCGCTCGGACTGTTTGAGCGCTTCCGCAAGCGCGGCGAACCGCTCACCGTCATGTGCTGCGACAACCTTCCCGAAAACGGCGCGGTGCTTGAATCCCTAGTGCATCATTTCGTGCAGCGGCAGTATCCGCAAATCATGCCGTGGCTGCGTGACAACGTGCGTTTCCCGTCGTCGATGGTGGACCGAATCGTGCCCGCAACGAAGCCCGAAGATCGCGCCGACGCGGCAGCGGCGTTGGGCGTTGACGACGAAGGCGTGGTGCGCGCCGAGCCGTTCGGGCAATGGGTGATTGAAGA
>DAINAJ010000156.1:0-7133 GCA_036733505.1 Casimicrobium sp. | reverse complement strand
GCGAAGGCAAGTTTGTACCCATTTCGTGGGATGAGGCGCTCACGACCATTGCGTCCAAGCTCAAAGACATTTCAGCAGAACACGGCGCGCAGTCAATCTTGCCGTACAGCTACGCTGGCAACATGGGCATGTTGCAATACGGTTCGATGGACCGGCGCTTTTTTCATGCGCTCGGCGCTTCGCAGTTGGACCGCACGATCTGCGCGAGCGCGGGTGCTGCGGGACTAACCGCAACGCTCGGCGCACGGCTCGGCACCGACATGGAGGCGTTCGCGCATAGCGAACTGATCATCCTGTGGGGCACGAACCCGATCACATCGAACCTGCATCTATGGAGCCGCTGCCAAGAGGCGAAGCGGCGTGGCGCGAAGCTCATCGCGATTGATCCGTATCGATCACTGTCTGCGGACAAGTGTCATCAGTGGTTGCCGATCAAACCCGGCACCGACGCTGCGCTTGCGTTGGCGATGATGCATGTGTTGGTGCGCGATGATTTGCTGGATCACGAATACATCGCGAAATACACGCTGGGGTTTGCAGAACTCAAAACGCGTGTGGCCGAATGGACGCCGGCGCGCGCTGCTGAAATTTGTGGATTGAGCGCGAATGAAATTGAAGCGCTCGCAACTGCGTACGGCAGCACGAAAAAAGCGGCGATCCGCTTGAACTACGGCATGCAGCGTCACGGCGGTGGTGGGATGGCCACGCGCACCATCGCCTGTCTGCCAGCGCTCACGGGCGCGTGGCGCGAGGCAAGCGGTGGTTTGTTGCTTTCGACGTCCGGCGCGTATCCGATGAACTTGGCGTACCTTGAGCGACCCGATTTGATGCCGCGCATCGACGATAAGTTGCCGCGCGTAGTGAACATGAATCAGTTGGGTGAGGCGCTTGCCTCTGAAGCTGCGCCGATCAAAGCCCTATTCGTCTACAATTCCAACCCCGCTGCGGTCGCGCCCGACGGCAACGAAGTGTTGCGTGGGCTTGCGCGCGAAGATTTATTCACCGTAGTGCACGATATTTTTGTGACCGACACCGCGCGTTACGCGGACATCGTGTTACCCGCCACGACCTCACCCGAGCACGACGACATCAATCGCAGTTACGGGCATTACGACATCGTGCTCAACCGTCGTGCAATCGATCCGGTGGGCGAGAGTCTGCCGAACACCGAGCTCTTTCGGCGGCTCGCGAAGGCGATGGGGCTTACCGATCCGTGCTTTGATGAATCGGACGAATCGATGATTCGCCACGCGTTTGACTGGTCACACCCGTCGCTTGCTGGGGCGAGCTTCGAGGCATTGGAGCGCGATGGTGTGCTGCGTTTGAACTACCAAAAACGCGACGGATTCATCACGCCGTTTGCCGAGGGCAGTTTCGGCACGCCTTCGGGCAAGTGCGAGTTTTACTCGGCGACGCTTGCCGCGCGTGGGCTCGATCCGTTGCCCACGTACACGCTGCCGCACGAAGGCGAAGAAAGCGAGTTGATGCGCGAGTTTCCGCTTTCACTCAACACGCCGCCTGCACGCAATTTCATGAACTCAACGTTTGCCAATATCGCGGAGCTCGCCGCGCCGCACGGCGCGCCAACGCTGCAATTGAACCCCGTCGACGCTACGACGCGTGGCATCACTGACGGGCAACGCGTTCGTGTTTTCAACCATCGCGGTGTAATGAAATTGGCCGCGAAGGTGACTGACGATACGCGAACAGGCGTCGCGACGATTTTGTGGGGCCACTGGCGCGACCATCCGGGCGCTGAGGGCTTTGTGAACGACCTCACGAGTCAGGCACTCGCTGACATGGGCGGCGGTGCAACGTTTTACGATTGTCGCGTGGAAGTAGCAGCGACGTAGGCGCGGCATCAGACGCGCGTCGCCCGCAAACGTTACGCTCTGCCCGAGCAAGCGCGGCTGATGCCGCGCCTACAACGAGAAATCGACGGGACCCGCTACCGAGTTTTTTGAAAGTACTGACTATGGAAAAAATCACAAAAACCGAAGCCGAGTGGCGCGCCCAGCTCACGCCCGAGCAATACCGCATTACCCGGCAACACGGCACCGAGCCAGCATTCTGCGGCGGGCTGTGGGACCATCATTTGAACGGCGTGTATCACTGCGTCTGCTGCGATTTGCCGCTTTTCGCGAGCGACAGCAAATTCGATTCAGGCACCGGTTGGCCGAGCTACTTTCAGCCGGTTGCGGCGGAGAACGTCACGTCGCGCGAAGACAACAGTTTTTTCATGCGCCGCGTGGAAGTGCTGTGCGGTCGCTGCGACGCGCACCTCGGACATGTGTTCCCGGACGGCCCGAAGCCCACGGGCCAACGCTACTGCATCAATTCCGAAGCGCTGCAGTTCGTGGAATCCTGACCGCGTTCAAGAACCATCCGAACAGCTTTTCGGCTGTATCGACAGCCCAGCGGTCGTTTATGGCACTTTTTTCTTCAAGTCAACTATTAGACTTTTCAAAATGAAACAGCCGTGCGTCTGTCGCTTGCGCGATAAAGCTGTAAAGAAGTTATAAATAAAAAAAGCGGGCATCGCCCGCTTTTTTACGTCCGACACGCTTAACGTGGCAGCGAGTTCACTTCTTTTTCCCAGCGCTCAAGAATGCGCTTGCGCTCTGCGGATGCGCCGTATTTCTTGAAGTCGTAATTGATGAGTTTCACGCCGTCCATCGTTGGGATTTTCGGGTCTTGTTTGAACGACTTGTTGGCGGGGTTTTGCAGCGAGTTGGCCTTCGCGCCGATGCCTTGTCCCACAGGGCTCATGAGCCAATCGTAATATTTCTTGGCGTTGTCGCTGTTGCGCCCGCCTTTGACCAACGCGATGCCGCCGATTTCATAACCCGTGCCTTCGCACGGTGCAATCGCGCGCACTTCCTTGAAACCCGCTTGACGTTCTTCGTCGAAACCGAACAGGAACGAAATGCCAATGGTGGCTTCACCACGTGCGACGTTTTTTGCCTGCGCCTGCGAGCTCTTGGTGTACTGCGTGATGTTTTTGTGCATCTTCTTCATGTAGTCGAAGGCTTTGTCTTCGCCCATCAACTGGATGAGTCCTGCGACGATGGTGTATGCGCCGCCGGACGAGCCAGGGTTCGCCATTTCAATGTGCCCCTTGTACTTCGGGTCTGCCAAATCGGCCCAGCATTTAGGCGCGGGCAATTTTGATTTCACGAGGCGATCTTCGTTCCAACCGATGCCGATGAAGCTTGTGTAGAAACCGCCGACCATGCCGTTGCTGGCGTCGTATTGACGCACGCTCCAGTCGTACAAATCCTTCATGTTGGGGGGACGATACGCCTCAAGCAATTTCTCTTCAGCCGCGGCGAGGAACGGGTCACCCGTGCCACCCCACCAAATGTCAGTCTTGGGGTTTGCCGACTCGGCCTTGAGGCGCGCCAGCGCTTCGCCCGTGCCAAGGTGCGTTTGCACGACCTTAATGCCAGTTGCTTTGCTGAACTCAGACGCAGCCATTTCGCACCACGATTGATTGGTGGAGCAATAGGCGTTGACCTGTTGCGCGAACGACGGGGCAGCGCTGAGCGCAGCGACCGTAGCGGCCGTGGCAAGGAGAGCGATTTTTTTCATGATGTGTTCCGGTTGATGTTGGCTGCCACCCGAGGCGGCAGAAAGGAAAGTTAGAGTCTATTTCACAGCGTTCTTGACGTCGCGATCCCACTTTTCGATGAGTCGCTTACGTTCGGTGCTTGCCCCATACTTGGCGAAATCGTAGTTCACAAGTTTCGCATTTTCAAGCGCTTTTACCCGCTCGGGCGCGAAAGCGGTACGGTTTGATGGAATCGCGATGACTTTGGTTTGATCGCGAATCGTCTGCGCTTCTGCGGTGAGCGCCCAGTCGTAAAAGCGCTTTGCCTCAGGCAAATTGCGCGCGCCTTTGATGATGCTCATCGCGCCCACGCTGTAGCCCGTGCCTTCGCACGGCAACACCGTTTCAATCGGCGCGTTTACGTATTGCTCTGGGATAAATTCGTCGAGAAAGGTGATGCCAATCATCGACTCGCCACGCGACACGCTTTGGCGTTGTGCGGTGCCGCTCGTGGTGTAGCGCGTGATGTTCTTGTTGAGCGCGCGCAAATAATCGAAGGCTTTGTCTTCGCCCATCATTTGCACCAACGTGGCGAGAATCGTGTACGCCGTACCGCTGGTCGCGGGGTTTGACGTTTCGATGTCGCCCTTGAACTCGGGCTTGATCAAGTCACTCCAACACGCGGGGGCTTTCAGGTTCTTCTTCGCGAGCACGTCGCGGTTGTAGCCAAAACCCAGCGTGATGCGATAAATGCCTGCCACCTGACTGTTGCTTTTGGCGAGTAAATCGGCGGACCACGGATACTGATCCTTCATGTTCACGCTGACGTAGGGTTGCAGGAGTCCCTCGAACGCCGCTTGCAGATGCGGATCATGAGTGCCGCCGTACCAAAGGTCCGACTTCGGGTTGTTTGCCTCAGCCTTGAGTTGAGCGAACACTTCGCCCGTGGCCTTTCGCACCATGTTGACCTTGATGCCGGTCTGCACCGAAAACTCGCGCGCCTTGCTCTCGCACCAATCGGCGTCGGTGGAGCACACAACATTGAGATCGGCCCGCGCCACGCCCGCCCAGCAGACGGAGATGATCAGAGCAGTAAACAGTTTTTTCAATGCAATCTCCACGGAAGCGTCGCGCAAGCATAACGCGGGAAGATTTGCGCGCGATGACAGCAGTCAGGACGCGCTGAGCGCGACCGGCATCAATCCAGAACGACGGTCCCTTTGGCGGTGCGCAGCGTCGCGACAAGTTGCGCAGAGCTACTCTGCCCTACCTGAACGGCCGGATCAGCGAAGGCCAGCATTTCCAACATAGCCACCGCACGCTCCGGCACCACCGCTCCCAGCGTAAGCGACGACAACGCCACGCCCGACTCTGAAAGCAGATCACACGGATGCGGTATGCAATCCCATTGAATAAGGTGTGGCATCACGCCGCCAGAGATCCGCCGGCCATCCGCAGTGAACGAAAAACGCCAACGAAAATCTCCGCGCGAAGCGGGTCGAACGACACGACCATCGTAGCCCGGACTCGCGGCCAAGCGCTCGATTGCGTCGGGCGCGCCCGAGCAGCGCGCCACCCATGCGACCAAACGCGGTTCATGCGCAATCAAAGCGCGCACTTCTTGCGTATCCAACCCAAACCAACGCGGGAACAACGGCGCGCCCGCCTCCGGGTCAATCGCGATGATTTCTAGGTAGCGCTGGCCGTCGAGCTTGATGAGCGTGTTGTGCGTGGCGATCCCGTCGTGTTTCCCGCCGCCTTCAGGCGAGACGCCCAAAACCTCTCGCGCCCAGTGGCGGCCCTCGTCCAACGAGTTCGCGGCGACCACGATGTGGTCGAGCTCAGTCGTGATCGAATTCATAGCGTCTCCGAATCAAGCCAAATGGTCACTGGGCCGTCGTTCACGAGACTCACTCTCATGTCCGCGCCGAACACGCCCGTCGGAACGACGCGGCCGATCCGATGGGAGAGTTTCGCGACAAACCGATCAAAAGCCGGAGAGGCCTGCTCAGGCCGCGCGGCATCGGTATAGCTCGGTCGATTGCCTTTTTTTGCATCTGCGTAGAGTGTGAATTGGCTCACCGCGAGCACGGCGCCGCCCGTATCCAGCACACTCTTGTTCATCAAACCTTGCTCGTCGCTAAAGATGCGCAACTTCACGATTTTGTCGGCCATCCGTTCTTCGGTGGCCTCGGTGTCGGAATGTGTAACGCCAACGAGCAACAACAATCCTGCGCCAATTTCGCCCGTGATCTTGCCGTCGACCGTGACCATCGCCGATGCGACACGTTGAATCAAAACTCTCATCTATCTTCCTACAAAAATTCCGCGTCACATGCTGGCAGGTGCGCGGCGAAGCCAACCCGTAAGCGAGAAACGTTCACGGGTTGCGGGCAGCACTTCATGCGGGAATCGATCACTTAAAAAGCAAGCCATCGTCCCCGCCTGTGGCGATACGCGTGCCTCGACCGCGCCGCTACCGTCGGCGCCGTACAACACCAGCTCGCCGCCGGCGTCCTTTGGCCAAGCCTCGTTTAAGTAAAACACCAACGAAATCACGCGCACGTCGTCGTCGCGAAAGCGATCTACATGCGTTTTGTAAAACGCCCCGGGGGCATAACGCGCGAAATGCACTTCTGCTGTTTGCGCGCCGACAAACAGTGCTTCGTTCAGTGTTGCACGAAGTAGATGGATGCGCGCAAGTGCCGCGCGCTCCGCCTCGTCGACAGGCGCCTCGTCCAACCACAGCGTGTCGTCGCTGCGCAGCGCTGTACTGTGTTGGGCATCAGCAGCACGCCCCACTTTCGCTGCTTGCAATAGACCGCTATCTGCTAGGGCGCGCGCGCGCAACGCCAGGGAACGTGTGAGCGCGTCATCGAAAATCGATCCACCGACGTACCAACCGTGCTCTGCAAGCGCGTCCGCTATGCGTATGAGATGTTCATGGGAGTCTGACATCTAGTGATTCTAGAATCGACACACGGAACGCCCCCGCGATCCGCCCTACCTCAAGGTCACATCATGCGCGTTGTTATCACCGGCGGAGCCGGGTTTCTGGGCAAGTTGCTTGCCGCTAAGATTTTGCAGCGCGGAGTGCTTTCGGATTCGGCGGGGCAGCCGCAGCCCGTGAGCGAGCTTGTGTTGGTCGATATGGCCCCCGCGACTGGCGAGTCGTGGCTTGCCGATCCACGGGTTTCGCAGGTGGTTGGCGACATTGCCGACCGCGCGGTGCTCGCCACAGCGCTCACCCCAGACACACGCAGCATTTTTCATCTAGCCGCTGTGGTGAGCGGTCAAGCTGAAGCGGATTTTGATATCGGTATGCGCGTGAACGTTGACGCGACACGAACCCTCCTGGAGCTAACGCGGACGCTACCTACACCGCCAAAATTTGTCTTCACCAGCTCCATCGCGGTTTTCGGCGGAGCGCTGCCCGCCGTATTGCCTGACGATCAGATTCTCACGCCGCAAGGTTCGTACGGCGCACAAAAAGCGATGGGCGAACTCCTGGTGTCAGACATGTCACGGCGCGGTCTCATTGACGGCCGGTCGCTGCGGTTGCCAACCGTGACGGTGCGTCCGG
>DAINAJ010000155.1:1892-7215 GCA_036733505.1 Casimicrobium sp. | reverse complement strand
GGACCCGCATGAAGGAGACCGACTCGCTGGAGTGCCGCAACTGCCACAAATCCGACCAGATGAGCACCGAACTGCAGTCCCCGAAGGCGCAGGCGCGACATGCCAAAGGTAAGGCGGAAAACCTAACTTGTATCGACTGTCATTTTGGGATCGCACACAAAGAGCCCGAAGGCCCAGGTCCGCAAGACTTGAAGGTCAGCCAATTCCGTCATTAAGTAGTCGCAACAGACGCAGCACCCGCAAATTTCAAAACTACACATGGAGCCACGATGAAACTGAAATTTATCGCCACCTTAGCGGTCGTCGGATTGGCCGTACCTGCGTTTGCGCAGGAGGCTGTGACGTATCGCACCAAGATTGCCCCGATGATTAAAGCGCTCTGCGTGGAATGCCACGGCAGCACCTCCCCGTCGCTTGCTGAGTTCAAACTCGCTGAAGAAAAGTACACCAAGGCCAAGGAAGGCCCGCGCACCGACACCTACGAACACTTGCTGCAATTGATCGTCTACACAGATACCGGCGCCTTCATGCGCCGCTTGGACGACGGCACCAATACGGCGGATAAGAAGCCCGGAAATATGTACAAGTACCTAGGCGAAACCGACGCTGAGCGCGCGGCGAATCTCAAGGTAATTAAGGCGTGGGTCGGCGAAGGCGCGTGGAACCTCAATCGTTGGGCCAAGCGCGGTGAAGTTCCGGCCATCACCAAGGAACAGCTCGACAAGCTCGTATTGAAGTACTGATCCGCTCCAGCCTGCGGCGCTGCGCGCGAATCAAGCGCGTAGCCAGCGTCTAGCTCATCAACCGATTGCAGCGCGCGTGCCTTCGCTACCTCCGCCCGCGCAGGTAGGCAGACCGGAGGCTACGTCCTCTTCTAGCCGTCGTTCTCGCGCACCTTAGACGGGGGCGGTGCGAGGCGTCACGCTTGACGCGTCAGTCCACGGTGAAGGCCGCGCACCGTAGACGACGGCGCGCAGTCTTGACCAGCGGGGCGCGATTATTCGACGGTCAAACGCTTCGCGCTATTCACGGTTTTTTTCGGTAGCGTGAGCGCGAGCACACCGTTCTCGTACTTGGCTTTGGCAAGCGTCGAATCTATGTCCGACGGCAACTGAAAACTGCGAGACACGGAGCCGTAGTAGCGTTCGCTTCGCAGTACCTTTTCGTCCTCAGCCTTGGTGTCTTCCTGCTTCACTTCCGCGCGTAGCGTGATGACGTTTCCTTCGATACCGACGTGAATTTCGTCTTTGCTCACCCCGGGGATTTCTGCGTTCACGGTATAGGTACCGTCGGCTTCTTTCACGTCGACCTTGATCTGAGCAGGTAGAGCGTCGCCGTGTAGCGGTTTAACAAAGTAGCCCGGTGTGAAGTCTTTGAAGAGTTCATCAAACAGGCTGTTGCGGGCAATCAGTGAGTTCATAAAGGTCTCCTTCGTTCAATGGGTTCGTCGACGAGCCGACCGAAAGCTTGGCGGCTCGATAACTTTGACTTTGAGGCCGCATGCGCGCGCGTCAATCGTCCACATGCGGCAACTTTGACGCGCGTCAAATTTCGGCGAAAACTACGAATTTCGTTGGCGTGAACGGATCGAAGGACGCCACACTGCCCCAAATTTTCAGGCGGTTGCTGCGCGCGTTAGGCGCGAGGACAACGCCACGCGCGCAATCCGCAGCGGCCGGCAACAGCTTTTTGGCTTTAAAGACTGTTGCACGGCTGATACAGGGGTAATAGTCAGAAAGTCAACATCTCCGAAAATACGAGCCAAAAGGCCGTTTGGCTGTCGCTTCTGCCAGAAAGCTATAGTTCTTCGACCTTCCTAGTGCGCTCCGATGGCTCTAGCGGGCGGCGCCGCCCAAAATGCCATACTTCGCCCCATGAAAAAAAGCCCTATCCAAGTCCTGCACTTCGCGTTGCACGACGAATTTATTGATCTGCACAATTTGCTCAAAGTCATGGGCGTCGCCGACAGCGGCGCGGCTGGCAAAGCGCTGGTCGCCACCGGCGTAGTTACCGTTGACAGCGCGCAAGAGTTGCGCAAGAGCGCCAAGATTCGCGCCGGCCAGCTGGTGAAAGCCCCCGGCGTCTCGATTCATGTGCATCAAAGCACCGAACCCAAACCACCAAAACCTGAAAAGCAGCCAAAAGCGCCTAAGCCCCAATCGATGCCCGCAGCACTGGCGATCATGGGTACGCACTTTCCGGGTATGGAGCCGCCCAAGCCGCGCGCGCGCCCGCGTCCACGCACCGCCCTCAACACCCTGCCCGGCGGCAAAATGGTGACCGCAAAGCGCGCGCCCAAAAAAGCAAAACCCCGCACTAAACACCACGATTGAGCCAACCCGTGCATCTAAAGCAAACGATCCTATTCACCGATACCGACGGGCGCGCGAAATTTCGCGACGAGTCCATCGCGCTCACCGAAGGCAATCCGCAATCCATGCTTTCGCCTGTTCACGCGGCGACGGGCTACCAACTGAGGCAAAGCCCAGTGGGGTTTCGTAGCCAGTGGCATTGCACAGGTGCGCCACAGTGGCTCTATGTCTTGGGCGGGCAAATGGAAATCGGCCTGCAAGACGGCAGCTCGCGCATTTTCAAGGCGGGCGACTCGTTTTTGTCGAACGACACCCTGCCCGAAGGCGCGACGTTTGACCCTGCGATCCACGGCCACTGGAGCCGCCAAGTGGGCGACGAACCGCTCGTCACGTTGTTCATCAAGATTTGATGTTCGTGCTCGCGGAAATATCCGCTTCTCTCACCACGCAAACTAGGCACGAATGGCCCTGAAATCAACTATCTTTCGCGCGGCGCTCAATATCTCTGACATTGATCGCGGCTACTACGCCGATCACGTCCTAACCGTGGCACGGCATCCCTCCGAAACCAACGAGCGCATGATGACGCGCGTCTTGGCGTTCGCGCTTTATTCAAGCCACGCTAAAGAACCGTTGGAGTTCGGCAAAGGGCTCTCGTCGGACGACGAACCCGCGCTGTGGGAACGCGATCTCACCGGCCGCATCACGCAATGGATCGAGGTGGGAATACCCGATGAAAAACTGCTGCGCCGCGCGTGCGGCCGCTCGGACGCCGTAGTGCTTCTGGCATACGGCGGCGGCCGCACGGTGGACATGTGGTGGCAAGCGAACCGCGAAGCGCTCTTACGTCAAGACAAACTGACGGTGAAATCCGTGTCGTCCACATGCAGCAAAGCGCTCGCCGCGATGGCTGATCGCGCGCTTGATTTGCAGTGCATGATTCAAGACGGCGAGATTTGGTTTTCAGACGCGAGCGAGCGCGTGCTCGTGGAAATTTCGCAGTTCATGCCCGCCGCCGAATAATCGTAGACATCGCAGGGCGGGCACTGCCGCCAATCTAGGAGTCCCATGACCGCAAAAACGCTATCCAAAATAGTCTTCGGCCTGATAGCCGCGACAAGCTGCGCCATCGTGGCAAGTGCGCACGCCGCGTATCCTGAAAAGCCAGTGCGCTTGATCGTGGTCTACCCCGCGGGTGGCACGACGGACGCCGTGGCGCGGTCGCTTGCCGAAAAGCTCACCGCGCAACTCGGCCAAACCTTTATCGTCGAAAACAAAGGCGGCGCGGGCGGTGCGATTGGAATGGACGCGATGGCGAAGGCTGCGCCCGATGGCTACACACTCGCAATTTCGGCGGTGAGCCCAATCACGCTGCTGCCGCATTTGGGCAAGCTCTCCTTTGATCCGGTCAACGATATTGCCCCCGTAGCGAGCGTGATGTATTCGCCGGTTTACGTACTCGCCACACCCGCGTTCACCGGAATAACATTTGCCGATGTGCTCGCACAAAGTAAGGCCAAAGCGGGCGCGATTCGTGTTGCGACCAGCGGCATCGCCACGCTGGGGCACATCTTGGTGGAGCAGATAAAAGCCAAGAGCGGATTGGAGTTGATTCACGTACCGTACAAAGGCGGCGGACAAGTAGTGACCGACGCGGCCGGCGGGCAGTTTGAACTCTTCACCACCAACCCAAGCCCTGCGGCGAACGGGCAAATGCAGAAGGGCACGTTGCGCGTCCTAGCGGTGGGTGCGCCGCAACGATTGCCGAGCTTTGCGAATGTGCCGACGCTCGCCGAACTGGGGTTCCCCGAAGCAAATCTCACCTCCACATTCGGCGTGTTCGCCCCCGCGAAAGTGCCTGCCGACGTCATCGCGCGTCTGCACGTTGAAATCGCGAAGGCAATTGCAACGCCCGACATGACCGAGCGCTTGATCAAGCTTGACAACGTTCCTGCCGTGATGAACCCGGCTGAATTCACCAAGTTCATCCGCAACGAATCCGCGCTTAACGCGAAAGTTGTGCGCGAGCGTGCCATTAAGGCGGAGTGAGGATGACGAAATCTGAAGAACTCAAAAGCAAACTCATCCGCAACTTCGCGCAGCCAGACGATTCGTGGCAAACCTCGGATCGTGCGCCGCACTACGACGGCGCAGTTGGCAAGCGCCTCGCGCACGGCACGGCGGCCAAGCAAATGGGGCTGTCGGTCGACATCGTGCCGCCGGGAAAGCGCTCGTGCCCGTATCACTTTCACTACGTGGAAGAAGAGATGTTCATGATTCTCGAAGGCAGCGGCACGCTACGCGTTGCGGGCGAGATGATTCCCGTCGCGGCGGGCGACGCGATATTCATTCCTGCTGGCCCTGAATATCCACACCAACTGCTCAATACATCCGACGCACCGCTGAAATATCTGTCAGCGAGCACGCGCTCGGACACTGAGATCTGCGAATATCCAGACTCCGGAAAGTATCTCGCGTTCGCCAAAGGTGGGCCCGGGACGTTGGTTCAAGATGGGCGCATGCACCGCGTTGATTCTGACCTTGATTATTGGGATGGCGAGCTGTAGGCGATATCTCGATTCACACAAAAAACAGGGCGGACTGCGCCCGTGGCGCACGTCAGCCGCCCCGCCAACGAAACTAGTAAAGAACACTATGCGTCTGATCACTTATTTTGTTTTGCTCACACTGGCGATCTTCGCGGCGGTATTCGGCTTTCAATCGTCGCAGACTGGTAGAGCGACGAACAAAAGTGAGATTGAACAAGTACTGGGTTCAACATTGCAACGGCCGGTGTTTCAATGCGGCACGGGTACCGACGCCGTGACCGCCGACGGTATGCCGGGTACGGTCTCGTTGTTTGAAAGCGGACCGGTGCGCCCCATCGCGTTGTCTGCCGATGGGCAACGGCTCTACGTTACCAATCGGCCTGCGCATTGCCTAGAAATTTATGCGCTGTCTGGCGACACGATGACGCTCGCGAGCACCCTCGCTGTTGGGCTAGAGCCCGT
>DAINAJ010000155.1:0-1792 GCA_036733505.1 Casimicrobium sp. | reverse complement strand
TGTCTGGCGACACGATGACGCTCGCGAGCACCCTCGCTGTTGGGCTAGAGCCCGTGGCCGTCGCTGAACGAAATGGCAACGAAATTTGGGTCGTAAACCACCTTTCCGATTCGGTAAGCGTCGTGCGGTTGGACGGCACACCACGCGTGTTGCGCACGCTGCAAGTCGGTGACGAACCGCGCGATATTGTGTTCGCTGGGCCGAACCGCGATCGTGCATTTATCACCGCCGCGGGGCGCGGGCAGAACCGGCCCGGCGCAGATTCAAGCAGTCTGCTGAAAACCGGCCAAGGCCGTGCGGATGTATGGGTGTTTGACGCCAGAAACTTGGATGAAAGCACCAATGGCAACCCACTTACGATCCTCACGCTCTTCGCCGACACGCCACGCGCATTGGCCGTGAGCGCTGACGGCAACACGGTTTACGCCGCGCCGCACTTCTCCGGAAATGGCACCACGACACTGCACCGCGACGCCGTCGTAAATCGCAAACCCTCGCCCAACACCAGCGCTGATGGGTCGCGCGCACCGGACACTGGCTTGATCGTGAAATTCGATGGCGTAGCGTGGCGTGATGAAGCCGGAACGGATTGGTCGTCCGCAGTCAAATTTTCCTTGCCAGACAACGACCTATTTGCGATCAACGCGACCGCGGCGATTCCCGCTGTGACGCAGCAAGTCAGTGGCGTAGGGACTACGCTCTTAAACATGGCGGTGCACCCGCAAAGCGGCAAGGTCTACGTGAGCAACACGGAGGCTCGCAATCACATTCGCTTCGAAGGCCCCGGCACGCGCGCGAGCACGGTGCGCGGAAACGTAGCTGAGAGCCGTGTGAGCGTTGTCGATGTTGCAGCCAAAAAGGTGGATGCCGTGCATTTGAATTCGCATGTGAATTTTGGGCTTGCAGAGGGACAGGCAATTGGTGCTGCGGATAAAGCGCGTTCGCTCTCGCAACCCACAGCGCTCGTGTTCAGCCCGACCGGTGACACGCTATACGTTGCAGCGTTGGGCTCCAACAAAATCGCAGCGTTGCCGACAGCGTCCGTCACCAGTGCGTCGTTTAGCGCAGACAGCAGCCAACACATCAACGTGGCCGATGGCCCGGCCGGCTTGGCGATCAACGCCGACGGTTCACGATTATTCGTCTACTCGCACACCGCGCATCGCGTGAGCATCGTCAATACCGCGACGAAAGCGGTGGTCAATTCGTCACTGTTGTTCACGCCGGACAGCGCGCAGGTGAAATCCGGGCGTCGTTTCTTGTATGACGCAACGCTCACGTCGAGCAACGGGACGACGGCCTGCGCTTCATGCCATACGTTCGCCGACCTTGATCATCTCGCATGGGACCTAGGCAATCCCGACGACGCACCGAAAACCAACCCAAACGGGTATGTTTCCAACAGCCCAAAAACAACGCCTCGCTTCCACCCGATGAAAGGCCCGATGACTACGCAAACACTGCGTGGTATGACAGGCAACGGCCCCACGCACTGGCGCGGTGATCGCACGGGCACCAGCCGGCAAACCGTTAACGGAGCGTTGGAATCACTTGAGGCAGCATCGTTCAAAGAATTCAACCCCGCGTTTGTAGGCTTGGTTGGTCGGCAAACGCCTCTAAGCGAAGCCGAAATGCAGGCCTTCACTGACTTTGCCTTGGCGCTCAAAATGCCACCCAACCCCGTTCGCGCACTCGATGATTCGTTAACCGCAGCCGAGACCGCCGGCCGGAATATTTATTTCAATAACAACAATATGACGCTCCTGGGCAGTTGCAATCACTGCCACACGCT
>DAINAJ010000154.1:0-7262 GCA_036733505.1 Casimicrobium sp. | reverse complement strand
TTTGCGAGAGTGCGAGGTCGATATCGAACGTAAATTCGCTATCGGCTTTGCGCGATACAAGGAAGAAGCGCACCGCGTCTTTGCCCACCCATTCGATGAGTTCGCCGAGCGTGACGTAACTGCCGGCGCGCTTGGAAATTTTTACTTCCTCGCCGCCCTTCATCACCCGCACCATGCTGTGCAGCAGGTAATCGGGATAGCCGGTGGGAATGCCGATGTTGAGCGCTTGCAGGCCGGCGCGCACGCGCGCGATGGTGCCGTGGTGATCGGTGCCTTGGATGTTCACGACCTGCGTGAAGCCACGCTCCCACTTCGTGACGTGATAGGCCACATCGGGAACGAAGTACGTGTAGCCGCCTGCGGCCTTGCGCATCACGCGGTCTTTATCGTCGCCATAGTCCGTGGTTTTGAGCCACAGTGCGCCTTCGGATTCGTAGGTGTGGCCGCTTGCTTGGAGTGCCGCGACTGTTTTGTCGACGCGCCCGTCGGTGTAGAGTGAGCTCTCCAAGTAGTAGCAATCGAATAGCGGTAAGTCCTGTTCTCGATCGGCTGGCCGTCCCCGCAAGCTAAATGCTTTGAGGTCGATTTGTTGTTCTTTCCGCAAGAAAGCAACTGCGTAGTGCCGAACAAATTCCTCATCCTTTGAAAGCTTGTTGAGCAAATCTCGGATTACAGTGTTTAGGTCATCACTTTCGTCGTCCCTGCCCAAGAGGTTTAATGCGCCACGCGGCGTGCCGAATTTGGCCATCAGACGGATGCGAACACGACGGGTTTGTGGCCCTGAAAGCCACTGACGTGCTCCGTTTACGCTGCGCAAATTTTCTTCGGTTGCGCCAAACCAGCAATCGTCCTCTTCGGGAGCGAACAACCCATTTAAGTATTGGGGTTTGCCGCTTAGCTCAGGGAGCCCATCAAGCAGCGCTATCGCATTCGAAGGAATTCGAAACTCAGGGAACTTGAAACGTGTGGATTCAGCTTGGCACGTCGCCTTGAACATGTCAACGGAAAACGGCTCGGTGATTCTGCTTGGTATTTGAATCTCTTCGCCCTCCAACCGCGTGTCGTGAGCCAAGTCCTTGATCGCGATGGTTGCGTTTAACGCCGACAGAAAAACAATATCTTTCGCAATTGTGTTGATGTACGCCCCTTGGTAGCCGTCTGCGGGCCAATCGGGGTCGTCCGGCTCTACGCCGTTGATTCTTGCGATCACCGAACGCGTCAAATTGTCGATCTGATTGCCCGCGTCGTTGTAATAAAACTCGCGGTGCACCGTGCAGCCTTGCGTTTCGAGCAGGTTGCACAGCGTGTCGCCGAGCGCGGCTTGGCGCGCGTGGCCGGTGTGCAGCGGACCCGTCGGGTTGGCCGAGACAAATTCGACGAGCACCTTTTCGCCGTTGCGCGCGTTGCCGAGGCCGAATTTTTCGCGCTGCTTTAACGCATCGGCCACGACTGAAAACTTCGCGGCGGGGTTTAATCGAATGTTGATGAACCCAGGGCCAGCAATCGTGACTTCGGTCACCAGCGGATGCGGCGCAGCATCGAGCGCGGCCTTCAACATGGTTGCGACTTCACGCGGATTTTTGCCAAGCGGTTTCGCCAGTTGCAGCGCGATGTTGGTCGCGAAATCGCCATGGTCGGCTTGCTTCGGGCGCTCAAGCGCTGGGACTGCGGTATCGCCCAAACCGGCGGATTTAAGGCCTGCGGCGAGCCAGGCTAGGAGTTGTTCTTTTTGCACTTAGTTGTCTTCAGTAAACGGATTAAGTAGAGGAACGCCGATCTGCGCGAAATCGCGGACGTTACGTGTGACGAGAGTGAGCTGGTGAGCTTGTGCGACTGCGGCGATTTGTTTGTCGACGATGCTCCCGCGATCCGGCACCATCATTCGCCCCCATAATTGCGCGCAGACCTCGTCAAACGGAAGAATGCGACCCGCGTATTCGCGCAAGACGATCGTCAACCAGCGTTCAATGACTTCGGCTTGTTCTAAGTCGCCGCGATAACGCAAGCGTTCGACACCATAACGAATTTCGCCGAAGGTGGGCGCGGAGATGAAAGCGCGCACGCCGCTGGCGAATAGCTCTTTTGAGAAACGTTGTACGCCACGGTTCGCGCGCGAGCCTTTTCTCGTTTCGCTGATGATGTTGGTGTCGAGCAGATACACAGATTGAAGCTGTAACTTTATTTGGATTCAAACGGATCGGGCCGCATGGTCTGCTCGTAGTCGCGCGCGAAGTCTTCGTCACGACCCACGTTCGGCATGGTCAATATCAGCTCCTCAAAGGTGAGCTTGCGCGGGCGTCCCAGCGCTTCGCGCAGCAACCGTCGGTGCTGCTCTTCAGCGCTGATATTCGCGGCGGCGGCGCGCTGTTTGAGCGCCTCGACGATTTCGGGTTCGATATTGCGGACGACAAGCTGGCTCATAGTGAACCTCCTGCGAGTGGATTGCTATCAATGATAGCGTTTCCTTAAGCCTCCACCCGCTGGCGCGCGGCGCGCAGAAACACTTGCATTTCCTCATCCGGTCGCTGCGGCTCTTTCCAATACGCTGAGCAATCAGCCTTTCGGGCGAGGAGCTTCATGTTGATGAGTTCGCGGCGGAGCGTCACGGGGTCGCCGAAGGTGGCCCATGCGTTTAGGAGCGAGTTGACTTCGCGCTCGGTGTAAACGCGACTCGCGTCAAAGCGCATCCAGAGCGCCCACATCGCGAAGCGCTGCACAGCGAACTTGCTCGGCCAGCGAACAAGTCGGCCAGCCTCATCAAATTGCATCAGCGCTTTAGTGGCGTGAGCGCTGAGTGCCGCTGACTTTTCCAATCGCACCGCGGGTTTGGTCGGCTCCGACGCAACCGCGGGGGCAACAACCGCAGCCGCGCGAAACGCCTGATAGTTGCGATGGCCTGCGCCGCGCGCGAGCCAGTTGAGCATTTGCAAGTGCGACGGCGCAGCGCTCGCCGAAGCGAATTG
This sequence comes from Casimicrobium sp., assembly GCA_036733505.1. Taxonomy (GTDB): domain Bacteria; phylum Pseudomonadota; class Gammaproteobacteria; order Burkholderiales; family Casimicrobiaceae; genus Casimicrobium. The sequence goes on along the minus strand of DAINAJ010000154.1, from coordinate 4,299 downwards.
CTCGCAGAGCGATTTCGCCAGCGCGGAAATGCTCGGCGCGGTGAACGCAAGCGCGGGCGCGCGCGCTGTCGCGGGGGAACGAGGGGAAGTTGTAGCGGACACGAAAGACCTGCCTTTCAAAGCCGAACCGAGTTGAGTCGTTGGCAGCTCCCGTTCCAACACGGTTCAGCGTTGAGGGATCAACGTGTGAAGTGTGGAGATTTTTTGTGGCGGCAGGTTTAGCGTGGCGACTCACCGGAGGTGAACTGCTGGGAGCGTCTGGGTGAACTGCGGACCCATTCGCAATGATAGCGACGCAGACGCCAGGAATCTATTCGCAACAGCTTTTTGGCGCCAGCGACCGGCGGGTGGTCGTTAACGGTACAAAAACACACATATTGACTAATTCAATAAATGGGCTCAAATGACCAACAGGCTGTCGTTACAGCCCTAAAGCTGTATCGCATGGGATTCGAGCCCAATGTGCGGTTTGGGACCGCCTGCGACGCGCGGCGGTGGCTGCCTCTAGGCTTTGCGTCTGGGGAGAGTTGAATTCGCGGTTTATCAACTCAGGAAGCGATGCGTCAGACGGAGACGCCCAGCGGAATTCCTAACGTGGCGCAGAAGTTTGTGACGTTCTTCGCGACTTGTCGCGAAGCGTAAATGTCTTCGGCCATCGTTACGTTCGTCGCGAACGCGGCACCGGGCTCGAGGATCGGGATATTGTTGCCATCGCCCTCGCCCTTGAAATAGGGCAAGCCACCCAGCCCGCCGTGCGTCGCTTTCAAGTAAAGCGGCGTGTAGCGCGTCTTCGCGTTGTTGATCGGGCCGCCTCGATACTTTTCCATCGTATCGGAGCGCGAATTCGTTTCGTCGGAACGAATGTAGTGAACGCAATTTGCCACATTCGTCGGAATCTGCAAATTTCCCGTGATGATGCTTTCGGGGTTGGAAAACGTCGGAATCCCCCCCCGATTGATCACGCCCTGAAGACTTGTATTAGTTTCGTTGACGGTATCGAAAAGAATCATCGCGTAGATTTGTATGCCGAGTTTTTTGCAGGCTGGGTCAGAGATCAAGCGTGTGGCGACCTCGATGATGCCCGCTGCGCCTCGACTGTATCCGGTCAGAATGTAGCCGCGCTGCTCGGGGTCGTGCATATCGCTTTTCGAGCGAATGTACGCGGCCGCGTCTTGGTTGAAGCGGCTCGTGATGACTTGCTTGGCTTCGCCCATCGCCCACCCCAATCCGCTTCCGGTTGCGGCGGGGCCGCGAAGGTAGCGCGACGGCAGCCCGCCATTGCAAAGCTGGCGGACGAAACTTTTGGCGAACTTAACGTCGTAGTCACGTTGATTCTCCTCAAGGTTTTTGGCGATACCCTTGAAGTGATCGACCGTGCCGTCAATGCCGCACACAAAAAAACGATTGAATCTCCGAATTATTGGGCTCGCCATATTTTTATTCCTCGCGTCTCGTCGATGGTCTGAAGGATCGTCGCAGCTCAACGTGTGATGAATATTGAAACGGTCGTTGTGCGCTAGGTTGATGTTACCGAGTGCAATCAATCGTCGCAAATTTTCGAGGTAACGCCGGGTTACAGTTCTCGAACGAAAACATTCACGCCGCGATGTTCAAGTCTGCAACCGTTAGACCGGCGTCCACGCCCCGTGTGCAGTGTGCGACGCGATGCACGCTTCAACAAACGTCATGCTGTGCGCAGCATCCTCTATCGTCGGGTAGTTCGCGGCGTACGCTTCGCCACCGCGCTGTGCAACGATCGCCTCAGCAGCCTCGCGATAAATGTTTGCGAACGCTTCGAGCAATCCTTCGGGATGTCCGCGTGGCGTGCGGCTTAGACGCGCGATAGCGGCTGGTAATCCTACGTCGCCGCGCCCAATGGTGCGCGCGTTTTCGCCCTCGATATTGAGCTGCAAATAGCCCGAATTGCGCTGCGACCAATCGATCAGTCCGCGCTCACCATAAACTCGAATGCGCACATCATTTTCGCCACCGGCTGCGGCTTGGGTCACGGTGTATTGCCCGCGCGCTCCGCTTTCAAATCGAAGGTTCGCGAGCATCGTATCGACCACCGTGCGCCCCGGCATCAACGCACCCACGTCTGCGCTCACTGCTGCAATGCGCTGCCCAATTACGTTGCAGGCCAAGTGCTGCGCGTGGCAGCCAATCGCAGAAAAAACGAGCGCCAATCCGCTGCGCGACGCGTCAAATTTCCATTGTTGACTTGTCGTCATTGGGCCTTGTTCGATCGGCTTGGCCTGTCCGTTTTGGATGTATTCCACTTGCACTAACCGCACCGCGCCAATCGCGCCGTCCGCCACCAACTGCTTCGCGTAGCGCGTCATCGGATACGCCGAGTAGCCGTGCGTCACGCAGAACACCCGATCATTTGCTTTTGCGCGCGCCGCCAAATCGCGCGCCTCGGCTGCCGTCGTGCTAACCGGTTTGTCGCCAATCACATGCAAGCCCGCATCAAGCGCAGCAACGGCATACGGGTAGTGTGTGTCGTTGGGGGACATGATCGCCACCGCATCAATGCCATCGTCGCGCGCGCGCTCACCCGCGATCAACGTCGCTATATCCGCATATCCGCGCGAGGGATCGAGTCGCATCGCTGCCGCAGCGTCCCGCGAACGATCCGCGTGAGAAGAAAACACGCCGGCCACCAGTTGCCACGCGCCATCAAGCTCCGCTGCACGGCGGTGCATACCGCCAATCCATGATGCTGGGCCGCCGCCCAACATGGCAATGCGAAGCGGGCGGTGCGGTGCGTTTGGTGCGGACATTTGTAGCCTTCACGATCAACATGCGTTCGCCGACGATACAGCAAACTGCGCGTTCAAAGGCTAGCACCGACCACGCGACTATTAGCGCGCGTGGTTCACGATTGGGTGCAGCAACAGCGGCGCAGAATCTACGCAGCCTGCTCCAACGAAAGCCCCGCATGCTCGCGCAGCGGATGAAACTCAATCTTCGGGTGTCGCTCTTGCGTGAGGCGCAAGTCGTATGCAGACGTCAGCAAATACGCGAGCGTGTTGGCTGCGTCGTAAGCGAGCTTCGATGCGTTGTAGTCCATGAACTTCTTCATCTCGGCCGCGTCGTCGCAGGTTACCCAACGCGCGCCGACGAATTGGCTGCCCGAGAGCTTGATGTCCGCTTTGTATTCGGTTTGCAGGCGATGCTGCACGACTTCAAATTGCAGTTGTCCGACCGCGCCCAAGAGCATCAACGAACCGAGCTGCGGCTTGAACACTTGGATCGCGCCTTCTTCACCGAGTTGCGCAAGGCCTTGTTGCAGTTGCTTGCTGCGCAGTGGATTTTTGAGTTCCACCGTTTGGAATAGCTCCGGCGCGAAGAACGGCAAGCCCGTGTATTGCAAGCTTGCGCCGTCGGTGATGGTGTCGCCGAGTTGCACGCCGCCGTGAATGGTGAAACCGATGATGTCGCCGGCAAAGGCTTCGTCCACCGCTTCGCGGCGTTGCGACAGAAACGTCACCACGCTCGTGGGGCGCATTTCTTTCGACGTGCGTTGCACCTTGAGTTTCATGCCCTGCGAATACTTGCCGGAGCACACGCGCACAAACGCGATGCGGTCGCGGTGCATCGGATCCATGTTCGCCTGCACTTTGAACACCACGCCAGAGAATCCCGTCGCGTCCGGCGCGATTTCGGTTTTGCTGCCGTCCGGATTGGTCGAGGCGCGCGGATGCGGCGCAGGCGCGAGATCAACGAGCGCGTCAAGCACTTCCTGAACACCAAAGTTGTTCACGGCCGAACCGAAGAACACCGGCGTTTGCTTTGCAGCGAGAAACGCTTCGCGATCAAACGCAGGCGCGACACCCGCGAGCAGTTCAATGTTTGCCATCGCATGATCGAAATCGGCACCGAAGCGAGCGCGCAACGTCGCGGTGTCGGTGAGCGGAATTTCTTCAACGTCTGATTCGTCAACCGTGTCTTCACCGGCCTTGAACACCCGCATCGTTTGCGTGCGCAAGTTGATGATGCCGCCGAATGCGCGACCTTGGCCCACCGGCCACGTCATCGGCACGCAGGGCATGCCAAGCTCGGCTTCCACCTCGTCGAGTAGCTCAATCGGGTCGCGACCTTCTCGGTCCATTTTGTTCACGAACGTGAGAATCGGTGTGTCGCGCTGACGGCAGACTTCAATCAGGCGTTTGGTCTGTGCTTCCACGCCGTTCGCGGCGTCGATCACCATCAACGCGCTGTCAACGGCGGTCAACACGCGGTACGTGTCCTCAGAAAAGTCTCGGTGGCCCGGCGTGTCGAGTAGGTTGACCACAT
>DAINAJ010000153.1:0-7272 GCA_036733505.1 Casimicrobium sp. | reverse complement strand
CGGGCGAGGTAGCCCGCGCCGAGGCCCGCCACTTGCGCGTCTACCTTCGCTTGCATCGACGGCACCACGACGCTGTCTTGCCCCGAGAGCAAACCGCTGGTACGCAGCGGCAGACGACGTGCGCTGTCACCGACGGCAACCGCGCGATGCTGTTGCAGCAGCGCATTACTCAATGGCTCCGCCACTTTCGCGAGCGGATGCTTCGGCGACACACAATAGTCAAATTCGAGATCGAACAACGGCTGTGTGCTGATGCCCATGCCTCCCGGCGGATCGCTGCTGGCACCGATGACCAGATCAGCGCGGCCATCAAGCAGCGCGTCCCACGTGCCGGCGAGCGTCTCTTCGTTGATACGCAGTTTTGCTGAACAAGTGTCTTTGAAGTAGGCAGCTACATGCGGTTGCAACCAACGCCACGGCAGAATCGCGTCCAGCACGATATTGAGTTCCAACTCCCAGCCCGTGGCCGTTTGCGCAATCGTCGATTGCAATGCGTCGGCCTGCGCAAGGAGCGCGCGACCTTGCTCTAGCACCACCTTGCCAACGGGCGTCAATTCCGCTCGGTAGCCACGTCGGTCGAAGATCAGCGTGTCTAGTTCGGTTTCAAGTTTGCGCACCGCGTAGGTCACGGCTGAAGGCACGCGCTCCAACTCGTCGGCCGCTCTCCCAAAGCTGCCAAGGCGGGCGATGGCGTCAAGAATTTCGAGTGATTCGAGCGTTATTTTCAGCATATTCATTATTTTTGAATAAGTGCGTCAATTCAGCAAGCTTGTTTAAGCACTCGCGCGCGCCCATACTTCGTCCATTGAGAAAGGACACCGTTATGTTGACGCTAAGAAAAGCAGACGAACGCGGCCACGCAGACCATGGATGGTTGCAGAGCCGTTTCAGCTTCTCATTTGCTGAATATCAAGACCCGCAACACGTTCACTTTGGGCCGCTTCGGGTGATTAATGACGACTACATCGCGCCGGGCCAAGGCTTTGGTATGCATGGTCACAAAGACATGGAGATCGTCACCTACGTGCTCGAAGGCGCGGTTGCGCACAAAGATTCGCTGGGCAACGCCGGCAATATCGTGCCTGGTGAGGTGCAGCGCATGAGCGCCGGTCGCGGCATCATGCATAGCGAGTTCAACCCGAACGCGGATCAACGCACGCATCTGCTGCAAATCTGGATCATTCCAGATCGCACCGGTGGCGCGGCGTCATACGAGCAAACGATGTTTGATGAGGCCGAAAAGCGCGGCAAGCTGCGTCTCGTTGCCTCGCCCGACGGCGCGAACGGATCGGTGACGATTCAGCAAAACGCGCGCTTGTTTGCGGGCTTGTTCGACGCCGACGAATCGGCTACGCACACGCTCGCGTCGGGCCGCATGGCCTACGTGCATGTAGCGCGTGGCGCAGTGCGGGTCAACGGCGTTGCACTGAGCGCGGGCGACGCGGTGAAGATCGAGAACGAAACCACGGTTCGCCTTGAAAACGGCGAGCACGCGGAAGTCTTGCTCTTTGATCTTGCGCCGCTTCAGTAATTCGAAACCACTTTTTTGTCGCGGCCTTGGCTGCGCCTCTCCGCGGCATGCGAGCGGCGCCAAGTCGTCGCCTACAACCGTACCAACAATTCATCAAGGAAACACAACATGTCATCCGTCGCTATCGTTTATCACTCCGGCTACGGCCATACTAAAGCGGTCGCAGAAGCCGTCAACAAGGGCGTCGCGAGCGTCGCGGGCACTACCGCGCACCTCATCAGCGTCACCGACATCGAGGGCCAGTGGCAGACCTTGGCCAAGGCCGACGCGATCATCTTTGGTTCCCCCACGTACATGGGTTCGGCCTCCGCGCCGATGAAAGCGTTCATGGACGCAAGCTCGAAGGTGTGGTTTACCCAAGGCTGGAAAGACAAGCTCGCAGCCGGGTTCACTGTTTCGTCGAATCAATCCGGCGACAAGCTGGCGACGTTGCAGCAGTTCGTGACGTTTGCGCTCCAGCACAGCATGCTCTGGATTGGCACCGGAATGATGGGCGGCAACAACAGCAGCAAGGGTTCCAAGGACGATTTGAACCGCTTGGGTTCTTCCACCGGAGTGATGGTGCAAGCTAACGCCGATCAAGGCGTGGAAGGCATCCCAGATAGCGATTTCAAAACCGCAGAAGCGCTTGGCGTTCGCGTCGCAACGTTTGCGGCGAAGCTTGCTGCGTAACTCGTCGCATAAAAAAACCGCGCAGAGCGCGGTTTTTGTTTGCAGTGGCCGTTGAGTGACTACTTCGGCGCCACCTGTAAAGTAATCACGCCACAACTCACGCGTGGCCCCGCATTGCCGAGCGGCTGCGAAACATAGTCGTCCGGATCGCGGTGCACGATTAGCGGCAGACCGACGATTGAGTAGGTGCTGCCAGCAGCTAGCGTTATCGTGTCGACGGTTTGGCGCGTGGCCCCCACGCCTTGGCCGTCGGTCTTGATGTTGATCATCGCACCGGCGTGACGCAAGATGCGCGACGGGTCGCCATGGGGGTGGCCATCGGGATTGAAGTGTGGCCCGGTTTTGCTGCCGTCGCCCGAACAATCGGGCACCGCGTGAATATGAAAGCCGTGCTCGGCAAACGGTTTAAGCCCTGAAATGCTCGCCTCAACTAACACTTTGCTGTTTCCCACCTGCGTGAAACGCACGATGCCGGCGGGCTCGAGTTTAGCGGCGGCGGCCGCTGCCGTCGGCTTCATTTCGGCAATGGCAATCACCGGTTTGCGCTCGTCCATCATGCTCTGGCAACCGGTGGCGATCAGCGTCGCAATCGCGCCGATCATGCTGAGCGCTAGCAGTGGTTTATTCTTTTTCATGGATTTCCTTGCAGACATTTCGGAGTGCGTCGGCCTGATTCACGTCGCGACCAAGCGTCGATTCTGACACGCGGTGTGGTGATTGCGCGTATACAAGCAGTACATCAGCTTACTAGCGCTAACGACCACCCTGTGGTCGTTTCAAATGAAAAACGGCGAAAGTCAACTTTCGCCGTTTTAAGCTAGAAATCGCCGCTCGGCGGTCGCTAGCGGTAAAAAGCCGTTTCTACTGGTTACGGTAGAACCGGGCGCACCAACGGCTCGTCACTGGTTAGCGCTTTCAGAAATTCGACCACTTGCCCGATTTCGCGGTTGTTCATTTTGGTGTCAACCATCAGCGAGCTCTTATTTGGGTCAGCCTTGCCGCCGCTGGCCATGTAGCGCACGGCTTCTTCAAGCGTTTTGGCGCTTCCGTCATGGAAGTAGGGGGCCGAGAGTGCAACCGAGCGCAGCGTCGGGGCCTTGAACGCACCTGTGTCTTCCGGCTTCTTCGTGATCGCGCCGCGACCTGCATCCGGCTTTTCCTTGCCAGCTTCGAGGCCGGTGTTGTAGAAGCCGCCTGCGGTGTAGACCGGTGGCGTGTGGCAGCTTGCGCAGCCTTTTTCTAGAAACAGTTTGAAGCCCGCTTTGGCGTCCTCGCTCACTGCCCCGGCGACGCCTTTTTCATGGCGATCCCACGGTGAATCGTCGCTGCTCAATGTGCGCACATAGGTCGTGAGTGACTTCACGATGTTGAGGCCGTTGGCGTCCATTCCGTAGACCTTGTTGAACGCGGCTTTGTACGCCGGAATACCGTTCAAAATCGCTGCGATCTTGTCGGGGTCGGCGCCCATCTGATTGCGCCACGCGGCCATCGTTTGGATTTCCATCGTCGCAGACCGGCCGTCCCAGTACAAGGGCGCTTGGTAGCCTGTGTTGTAGAGCGTCGGCGTGTGGCGCGTGTTGAGTTTGCCGCTGTCCTGCTTGGAGAGCGCTTCGGGAACCGCCCAGCCTTTGTCGCGGTAATGGCAGTTCTCGCAGGCCATCTTGCCCGAGCCCGAAAGGCGTGTGTCAAAGAAGAGTTGTTTGCCCAGCGCAACCTTGTCCGGCGTGATCGGGTTGTCAGCAGGTGTTGGCATGACTGGCAACGCCGACATACGTGGCGCAGCGGGTTTGGTTTCGGGCGCAGCGCAAGCGGCCAGCAGACCGACGGACGCCAGCGCAATCAGTGCGAGTTTTGTAACGGATGAATTCACTCTAACGCTCCCCTTGATGACATCGCGCAAATCATTCGCGCGGAAAGTGTGCAAACGAAGGATAGCGTAGTCATGACGTTTGCATGATGGCTCGTGCGCTGCACCGCTTTTCCTGCGACTTCATCGCGTCTTCGCGATAGACTGCCGCAGATCCGCTTGGGCAAGGTTTCGCTTGATCAGTCGGCGTTTGTGAACGTTGGAGGTCTTTCGATGAACCGCCCCGGTTTGTTTCTTTCCATGCTTACGCGTGTTTGGCTGGCTGCGGTGCCGCTGCTGTTCGGCGGTTCGTCCGCCGTCGGACAAATACTGATGCAGGAGCCCGATCTCGCGGGGCTGTTTGGGCTTGGCGAGAGCGGCCCGGCACCTCTGTTGCGAGACGCAGCCCGTGGTTGGAATTATTTTGGCGACAACTCTGCGCGCGGCGCTTCAGTCGATGGGGTCGTGTTTTCGGGTCCGTTGTTTCGGGTGAGCGACTCAGGAGTGCCGGACACTCGGTGGCGACTACCCATGGAGTTTTGGATTGCAGATCAATACTTGGCCCCCGACGGAACGCCTGTCGTGCAGGCAATGACTGACAGAACGCCTCCGTACCAGTGGCGTTGGTATCGACTGCCACGCGATAGCGTCGGTGATGTAGTGCCACTCGAAGTTCCCAAGACGGATGACTTGCCACCACGCGATTCGGTACGCCTTGATTCGAGCTCCAGCAACCAACCACTGCCGCTCCATTTGGCTGACGGGTCAACTGTTGCGCTCGACGTCGCGCGCGCGCCAGCGCCGTCTTACGCGCTGAGCTATGCCTTGCGCAAGCGCAACGCACTGGGCAGTGAGCTTTGGTTCCGCCCGATCGGCGGTGTGCCGCACAACTTCGCAGTTGATGCAGCGGACAACGTCTATGTGCTCGGAGTGGCGCTCAATATTGGCGGGCAGACAGGAAACTTGCTGCGCGTACTTGGGGATGGTACGGTCGATACGCACTGGAAACCTGTCATCGAAATCACGCAGTACGTTCAATCTACGCTTCGCGCAGTTGCCGACCGTGTGGTAGTGGCAGACTACGTCGGCGGCAATCCCGGTGTGAATCGGTTGAGCTCGTTCAATCTACAGAACGGGGCCACGATAGCGCAGCGCCTTACCAAGAATCCTCTAGGGGCTATCGACGAAAACGGCAGCACGACCACAGGTGCAGCCGGTGGACAGTGGAGCCTACTTGACACCCGTCGCAGCGACGATGGCGGTGACCGATTGAGCAAGGCTCGTGTCGGTGGGACGGCGGAGGTGAGCGCCGTCGTGCGCTGGGGTGATTACTACGTAATCGGTGGAAACTTTGCGTATTGGTTTGACGGAAGGCTGTACCGCAATCTGATGCGCCTCGACGCGGCGTCGTATCGTCCTGATCCGACCTGGTATCCGCAGCCCGCGGAAATGGTGAGTGCGCTCGCCGTGGATTCGCAGAAGCGGTTGGTCGCAGCCACGCGTTCCGCCTCGCGATTGCAAGCCACGTTGATCCGCTTTGGTGTTAACGGAGCAGAAGATCCTACGTGGCGTGCGTCGATTACGGGAGGGGTTTACAAACTACTCGCTGCGAGCGATGGCATGTTGTTCATCAGCGGCGCGTTTTCTGCCGTGAATGGTGTCGCGCGCGGCTCCATTGCGCGCTTTCGCCCAGACGGTGCACTTGATGTTGCGTGGGCGCGTGAGTCAACATTTGGCGGGCTGAGTCCTGCGCCACTGGGGCAATTCGGACGCGACGGCATTTACGCCATGCTTGATGCGGGCGCGGATGGCGTGTTTTTCGTCTGGGAAGATGGCGCAATGAACAGCTTCTCCCGTGGGGTCATGCGATTCGCCCGTGAGGGGGGAGGCACACAACTGCCTGTGCCATCCGCTGTGGATGGCGCACCAGAGTACTCGACGGGCGGAGGAAGCCTGTTGCGCGACCCGGTCAGCGGTGCGATTTATGCGATCGCTGCTGGTTGGTACATCCCGCCCGTGGCTACACAGCGGGGCACTGCGCTCGTTCGCCTAACGCGACCAGACATGGCCATCGATGTGAATTGGACGACCCTGGCGGGCGAATACGGCCGACAGTTCACCGGGTTCGCGTACCAAACCGAGTCACATGTCTATGTGTGTCGCGGCGAGTTGGTGCGGCGCTTCGATAAGGTGACGGGTAGCGAAGACCCGAGCTGGAGTAGCAATGAGACGTATTTGTGTGCTGCAACCCTTGCCGAGCGCACGCCGGATGGGGCGACGCTTTCGGCGCTGACTTGGGGTGTTTTGGCTCGCATAAACAACAATGCAACCAACGAAGCGCTCTCGGTTGTCGAGTACTACGCGCGTGACATCAAGCGCTTTTTTATCACGGGTCGCCCGCACGAAATCGCCCAACTTGATGCCTTACCCGTGTCGTTCGAGCGCACGGGGATGCAATTTGATGCGGCTGCTGCTCGGGTGCGCGACGCTGACCCATCCAGCGCAGCTATCTGCCGCTTTTACGCCGAGCCGGCAACGGGTGGAAGCAACACTCACTTTTACGGCACCGGGGATGAATGCGTCATGGCCAAACGTATTTCGTTACTGAAATATGAAGGCTACGACTTTCGTGCCGGAATGCCCTCGAACGGCACGTGCGCGGGAACCAAACCCTACCCCGTCTATCGTCTCTTCAATGGGCGCGTTGCAACAAACGAAGGCAATCACCGCTACGTCGTGAGCGATGCACGCCGCACGGAAATGGTCGCGGCAGGCTGGGTGGATGAAGGCGTCGCGTTTTGTGTCGCAAACGTCGTCGATCAGAAGCCCTTTGCAGGCGTCGGCCGGTAGCGCTACTCCGATCAGAAATTGGGCGGACTTCCAGATGTCGGGCTCGATGCGCCTGTAGGCGTTCGAGCCGCAGGCAGCCTGCTTGGATAGGTTGCGGCGTTGAGCCGCCTCGCAAACCATGCCGCTCAGCGCCGAATTTGAAACACCGCCGTTTCGCCGCGCAGGTTGGGTAAGAAAGTCACCGCATGGCCGCCGGACAACACGGCGCGTCGTTCGACGGTGACGTTTTTCTCTTGGCAGAACACGTCAAAGTCCGTGATGGTCGAAAAGTGCACGTTTGGCGTGTCGTACCACTGGTACGGCAAGCGTTTCGACACGGGCATGCGGCCACCCACGCCGAGCTGCCAGCGCACGGACCAATGGCCGAAGTTTG
>DAINAJ010000152.1:0-7320 GCA_036733505.1 Casimicrobium sp. | reverse complement strand
ACGGCCACGGACTGACCAAGGAGTCTCTGCAGATCGTCGGAGGTCATGTTGAGGTACCAAAGAAACCGGGACTGGGCGTAGAGCTTGATATGGTCGCCGTGGAAGCGGCGCACCAGTTGTATCTCCAGCATGGCTTGGGGGCACGCGATGATGCGGTTGCGATGCAGTGCCTCATTGCGGGTTGGAAATTCGACCCCAAGCGGCCGTGCATGGCGCGATAGCCGCACGCCATCAATCGCGCGGCGTAACCGCATTCACCGCGCGCAAAAAACTCGTCACTTCAAAGGTCACACATGAGAGAAAACCGACTCCGTTCCATCTGGAAATCAGGCGGCGCTGCCATCAACGGTTGGTTGGCAATCCCGAACAGTTTTTCCGCCGAAACCATGGCGCACCAAGGCTGGGACACGCTGACGGTTGATCTTCAACACGGCGTGATCGACTATCAGGCGATGATCCCGATGCTGCAGGCGATCTCCACGACCAACACCGTGCCGATCGTACGTGTGCCGTGGCTGGAGCCCGGCATTCTGATGAAGTCACTCGATGCAGGCGCGTTCGGGCTCATTTGCCCAATGGTGAACACGCGCGAGGATGCGCAGAATTTCGTCGCGTGGACGAGCTACGCGCCAAAAGGTACGAGAAGTTTCGGCCCAGTTCGTGCGCTGCTTTACGGTGGCGCTGACTACCCGACACACGCGAACGACACGGTTGTTCGTTTCGCGATGATTGAAACCGCGAAGGCGCTGGATAACCTCGACCAAATCCTGTCCGTCGAGGGCCTTGACGCGATCTACATTGGTCCGTCTGACTTGTCGCTAGCCTTAGGCTGCACGCCGACGTTTGATGACGTTGATCCCAAGGTTGCCGATGCGATTGATCACATCCTTGCGCGGGCAAAGGCGCACGGCGTCGTCGCCGGAATTCACAATGGCGCGCCGGAGGCCGCATTGCGGCGCATCGCGAAGGGCTTTCAGTTCACGACGATTAGCTCCGACGCGCGACTGATCGCGGCGGGCGCGCAGCAGATTGTTGCCAAGATGCGCGCGGGCGCAGCGGCTCCGGCACCCGCTAAGAGCGGCGGCACGTACTGATCAACAACGCTGAGCGCTGCGCAGCTCACGCAAACCTGTGCCGCGAACGGCGCGGGCGCGCTCGACCATTTCGCACTCGTGGCCGCCCTTGAGTTGATGGCGAATTACCAAGTGGCTAACGCATACCGCGGCCACCGCGTTCGTCGCGCCGCTACGCGTGTTTGTGTCGTGTACAGCTTTGAAGCGTAAACGACAGCTCGGCGGACGTTATAGCCAAGAAATGTGTCAAGTCGAGATACAGAATTAGTGGCTTCTGAGCCGCACCCGCCGGTCGCTCGTGGCAAAAAGCTGTATGGTATGTTGAACGTGCGCACGTCGAATGCCCAAAATAGAAAAAGGCCCCGAGGGGCCTTTTTCATTGCGCGGTCAGATTGACCGTTGCGAGCAGCTTACGAACCCGTCTTGCCCGTTTCCACCATTTGCATCGGCTCTGCGGGAGCCTCGGCGCGTGGCGGACGTGCGCGACCCCGTTTGACCGGCTCGTCAGTCACGTAAGCGACGGCCGTGGTGGTGCTCTTCGTTTCCATCAGCTGCAACCCCGCATCGCTTGGCAGCGTGTAGGTGAATGGCTTCGGCGCTTCGCGCTTTGGCTCGGGAGGGGCGACGGGCGCAGGGGCTGGCATAGCGACCGCGGGAGCCGGAGCAGGTGCCACGTGCTGCGGTGCCGCTACGACTGGTGCTGTGGCCTGTGGCGCAACGGGAGCGACATCAGCCGGTGGCGTGGCGCTATGGCTTTCGCTCGCGTCACCTTCGGGGCGTGGAGCACGTTCGCCGCGCTCGCCACGGTCACCGCGATCACGACGGCGCGCGCCGCGCTCGCCGCGTGGAGGACGATCCGTACGCTCCTGCTGTGAAACTTCAACCGCGTTTGCGTCGCCAGCATCTTGCGAAGCAACTGGCGTTGCAGCGGTCAACGTTTGTTCAGCATTTTGCGCTGCGGCGTTTGCGTCGCGGGCAGGTCGCTCGCCACGTTCACCACGTTCGCGGCGCGATCCACGTTCGCCGCGCTCACCACGGTCACCCCGTGGTTCACGTTGCTCACGAGGCGGCTTGTTGTCGACTACGACATTGGCGTCGCCTGATGCGGCAATAGCGGCCTTGGCTTCGCGCGGTGCGCGTTCGCCTTGGGCCGGCTTGGCGCCGTCTTTGCGCTCGTCACGACGACCATCGTTGCGATCTTTGCGATCGCCACGGTCGTTTCGATCATTGCGATCTTTACGATCGCCACGACCATTGCGGTCGCCGCGATCATTGCCACCGCGACGGTTGTTGCGGTCATTGCGGTCGCCACGATCACGGCCGCCGTCGCGATTGCCTTCGCGCTTCTTGTCGTCGGCCTTCGCAGGGGCTTCAACCAATTCGGTCGCAGGCGTGCTGCCTGTGAAGATCGCTTTGAAGCGTGCCCACAGACCGGCTTGTTGCGCGGGCTTTTGCGACACCTGCATCGGTGCAGCCGCAGGAGAAGGCGCCGCTTTCGGTTCAACGTTTGGTGCAGGCTGCAACGGCGTGATGCCTTTGACTGCTGCTTCAACGCGCACTTCGTTTGCTTCCTGCTTGATCGTTTCTACGGGATCAATTTGCTCTGGACGCTCAACCATCTTGTAGCTGGTCGGCATCGGTTCGGCGGAGTTCAACTCGTCGTGCTTCAAGCGCTGAACCGTGTAGTTCGGCGTTTCGAGATACAGGTTCGGAATCAAAACGACGCTGACTTTGAGGCGCGTTTCGAGCGACTGGATGTCAAAGCGCTTTTCGTTCAACAGATACGTCGCAACGTCGACCGGCACTTGTGCCACGACTTGCGCGCTGTTGTCCTTCATCGCTTCTTCCTGGATGATGCGCAGGATGTGCAGCGCGATGGATTCCGTCGAGCGGATGTGGCCGGTGCCATGGCAGCGTGGGCACGGCAGATGCGCGCTCTCGCCAAGCGACGGCTTCAAGCGCTGACGCGAAAGCTCCATCAAACCAAAGCGCGAAATCTTGCCGAGCTGAACGCGGGCACGATCAAGCTTCATCGAGTCGCGCAGCTTGTCTTCAACGTCGCGTTGGTGCTTGCTCGACTCCATGTCGATGAAATCGATCACAATCAAACCGCCGAGATCACGCAAGCGAAGCTGGCGAGCCACTTCATCAGCTGCTTCCAGGTTCGTGTTGAATGCCGTCGTTTCGATGTCGCTGCCCTTGGTGGCACGCGCTGAGTTGACGTCCACCGCAACCAACGCTTCGGTGTGGTCGATCACGATCGCGCCGCCAGACGGCAGGTTCACCGTGCGGCTAAACGCGCTCTCGATTTGATGTTCGATCTGGAAGCGCGAGAAGAGGGGCACGTCGTCCTGGTAGAGCTTCACACGGCTGACCGTGTTTGGCATGACGTGACCCATGAAGCCTTTGGCCTGCTCGTACACGTCTTCGGTGTCGATCAAGATTTCGCCAATGTCCGCCGTGTAGTAGTCGCGGATCGCGCGAATCACGAGGCTCGATTCTTGGTAAATCAAGAGCGGCGCTTTGTTAGCTTTCGCTGCTCCGTCAATCGCGGCCCAAAGTTGCAGCAGGTAGTTCAAGTCCCACTGCAGCTCTTCAGCGGTGCGACCGATACCGGCGGTGCGAGCGATGATGCTCATGCCATTCGGAATTTCGAGCTGGGCGAGTGTATCGCGCAGTTCGTTGCGGTCTTCGCCTTCGATACGGCGCGATACGCCACCACCGCGCGGGTTGTTCGGCATCAACACGAGGTAGCGACCAGCGAGCGAAATAAAGCTCGTGAGCGCTGCGCCTTTGTTGCCGCGTTCGTCTTTTTCGACTTGAACGATGATTTCTTGGCCGACGCGCAGATTGTCCGCAATTTTGTTGCGGTTCATTTCGCCGTCAATGCTGAGCACCGAGCGCGAAATTTCTTTGAACGGCAGGAAGCCGTTTCGCTCCGTGCCGTAATCTACGAAACAGGCCTCAAGCGAGGGCTCAACACGGGTGACCGTGCCTTTGTAAATATTACTTTTGCGCTGCTCTTTTGAAGCAGATTCAATATCCAGATCGACGAGTTTTTGACCGTCGACGATGGCAACTCGCAGTTCTTCTGACTGAGTTGCGTTAAACAGCATGCGTTTCATGCGTACCTTCCCGTTCAGGGTGCGGGCACGGCAGGGGCGACTTCGGTGACCTGTGAGGCGAGACGTTCCGCCGCTACGTGAAGACGTTAGCGGAAACGAATGCGGATGCTTGAGGCGAAAAACGTCGGAGAGAGAATCGGCGAATGACCAGGCGACGACTCCACAAGCCCAGCATGTAACGCCGGGGTTGGAGTGTTTTGATAGGTTTGCTTAACGCTCAAAGCGGAGGGCCAAACCAATGCGCTGGCGCGCGGATTCATGACAGTTATTTCTCGGGTCGAACTTGAGGCGTTTGGCCGCACGTCCGTATCAAACTTTTCACAGGCCAGCGAGCAACTCATGCGATGCGCGGTGGCTGAACTCTTTACAATCGCCGCTTTTCTCGGTGGCAGCTTAACCGTGGAATCGATGAGGCTCGCGAGACCTGGAGAGCAGTTGGCGGCGATTTGGCCACCGATGCGCGCTCTAGCGATATACGCGTTGAGGGCGCCTAACTGCTCGTATGATCTACGAGTTGACTACTTGATTCAAAATGTGGGTTCTCCATAGAGAACCAACAACCGGCAAATTATAAGGCAAATGAAGGACTTAGCGCGAATTTCTGCACCGAATTCTGGTGCAACGCCCCGGCCCACGCCTGCTGCGGGAAACCCAGCAGACGCGGGCGCGGCCCCCAGCGCGCAAGTGCGGCATTTGCGCGTCCCTGACGCGTACGCCGGCCAGCGTTTGGATAACTACCTCATTCGGGAGCTAAAAGGCGTCCCGAAAACACACATCTACCGCATCGTTCGCTCGGGCGAAGTTCGAGTGAACGGTGGCCGAGCGAAAGCTGAAACCAAGCTCGCGGCGGGCGACGAACTGCGCATTCCACCGGTTCGCGTGGCCGCCGAGCCTGAGTTCAAGCAGCTCACGGGCGATTTTCCGCATGAAATTGTGTGGGAAGACGAGCATTTGTTGGCGATCAACAAGCTTGCCGGTATCGCCGTGCACGGTGGTTCGGGCATCAGCTTCGGAGTGATCGAGCAGCTTCGCATGTCTCGTCCGAACGCGCCATTATTGGAGTTGGTGCATCGGTTAGATCGTGACACGTCAGGCGTTTTACTCATCGCTAAGACGCGTGCTGCACTCGTCGGTATGCATGAAACGCTTCGCGATAAGTCAGGAGATAAGCGCTATTTCGCCGCAGTTAGGGGCGAATGGGTGAACGATCGGCAACATGTGAAGTTGCCATTGGCGAAGTACACACGCCCCGATGGCGAGCGACGTGTTGAAGTGAACGACAAAGAAGGTCAGTTCGCGCACACCATTTTTAATCTCGTCGAACGCCGCCGCGACATGAGCCTGCTTGAAGCGGAACTCAAAACCGGCCGTACGCACCAAATTCGCGTGCATTTGCAGCATTGCGGCTTTCCGATTGCGGGCGACGATAAATATGGCGACGCAGCGTGGAACAAAACGCTCAAGGCTTCGGGGTTCAAGCGTATGTTTCTGCACGCAAAATCGTTCACCTTCGACCACCCCGTGACCGGCGAGAGCATTACCGTCGAAGCGCCGCTGCCGCGCGAATTGGCGGCGTTTTGGTACGGAGGTGCCGAATGAGCGCCGCGTCAAAACGCTTTCCGCTGATTATTTTTGATTGGGACGGCACGCTCGCCGATTCCACGGCGGTGATTAAGCGTGCACTGCAACGCTCGGCTGAGGACTTGGGTTACCCCATCCCCACCGACGCCCAGGCTTCGTTCATCATTGGTATGGGCCTGCGCCCTGCGTTGGAGCACGCGATTCCGACGCTTCGTGAGGACGACCTCATTCCATTGACCGAACGTTTTCGTCAGCATTTTTTGGCGGGCGAGAACGAAATTGTCTTGTTTGAAGGCGTGCCGGAAATGTTGTCGTCGCTCAAATCGCGCGGGCATTGGCTCGCTGTTGCCACCGGCAAATCGCGGCGCGGGTTGGATCGCGCGTTCGACACGCTCGGGTTGCGCGAATTGTTCATTGCGTCGCGCTGTGCGGACGAGGGTTTTTCCAAGCCGCATCCCGGAATGCTGCATGCGCTGTTTGACCAAACCGGGATGACCGCGAAAGACGCGGTCATGATCGGCGACACCACGCACGACCTGCAACTCGCAGAAAACGCAGGTTCCGCATCGATTGGCGTCACCTACGGCGCGCATGAAATTGCGCTGCTGCAAGCGCATCAGCCGCTTACACTTGTTGATTCGGTGTCTGCATTGCGTATGTATCTCGAAACCCACGCATAGCCGACGACTTCACTTAGAAAAGATATTGCCTCATGGATCAAATCCCTTCGCAAAGCGGCTGGGAGCGCGAGCTCGTTACCAAGTTAGCCCAGATGAATTTGAAAGAACAGCGCGCGAAACGCCGCTGGACGATCTTCTTTCGTTTGCTGTGGATCGGTCTGGCGTTTCTCGTGTTCGCCGCGATCATGGGTTGGATTGGACATGGCGCGAACAGCAGCGAAAGCATGGGTCGCCACACTGCGCTTGTCTCGCTTGAAGGCGAAATCGCCGACAACGGAAAAGCAAGCGCCGAGAACATCAACGCCGCGCTCAATGCCGCGTTCAAAGACGCCGACAGCGTGGCCGTGATTCTGAGCATCAACAGCCCCGGCGGCTCGCCCGTTCAGTCTGCGCGCATCTACAACGAGATCAAGCGCCTGCGCAAAGATTACCAAGACAAGCCGCTCTACGTCGTCGTCGACGAAATGTGCGCGTCTGGCGGCTATTTTGTCGCCGCTGCAGCTGACAAAATTTACGTCGATGGCGCGAGTTTGGTCGGTTCGATAGGCGTCGTTTATCACGGCTTCGGCGCGGACAAAGCGATGGAAAAATTGGGCATCGAAAACCGTACCGTCACCGCAGGCGAAAACAAAGCGTTCATGGACCCGATGTCGCCAATGAAACCTGAGCACAAAGCGCACCTTGAAGCGATGCTTGGTGAAGTACACCAGCAATTCATCAAAGCCGTGAAAGAGGGGCGCGGCGATCGCCTCAAAACTGCCACACCTGGGTTGTTCACGGGCTTGATCTGGAGCGGCAACAAAGCGATTGAAAATGGCCTCGTTGACGGCCTCGGCACGGTCGAAGGCATCGCGCGCGACA
>DAINAJ010000151.1:0-7324 GCA_036733505.1 Casimicrobium sp. | reverse complement strand
GCCGCATCGCCCTCGTGCGCCTGCCCCAGCTCAAGGTCAGCTTTCAGTTCGAGAAAACCAACGCCACCGAACGACTCCAGTTTATGCAGCGCTTCGATTTGTTCATGCAGCGGGGCGGTGGGTGACAACGCCGCGCAACCACTGATCTATGCCTTTTACGCGCTATCGACCGCCAGGCGGTCGTTACAGAGACATTTTTTGCAAAGTCGACTTTACGAAATATGCGCCGCAACGCGCCGTTCAATAGTGGGTGGCGCCAAAAAAGTCGTAACTCCGGTCTGAACAAATGACCTAAGGAGCCAGAGCCACTTACGGCTTCAGATCTGAAAAACTCGCAGCGGCGGGCTTGGGTGCTGCAGCAGCCGGCGCGACGGCACTCGGCACAGCCACCATCCCCGCAATCGTCTCGGCAATGCCCGTCAGCGACGGGTTGCTGAGCCCCGCGTCTTTCATGATGGCGTCAACGATAGGCTTCGCAACTTGGTATTGCAGGGCCGAATTGACCACTTGTTCGGGCAATGTTCCACCGCCCGCACCGGAACCACCCCCGTGCCCAGTGCCGTCGCCCGCGCCGCCCATAGGCATGCCATTGACTTGAAAGAGCCGAATCGAGTCGATCTTTTCCAACGGTTTTGAGGCACGCTCGATGATGTGAGGGAGCGCTGCGATGAGCTGCATGCGGACTGTTAGGTCGATTTGAGCGGCGCCTAATCTATTCTTGGCATCGTTAATCGCCGCAATACCTTCCGCTTCTGCGAGTGAAGCCGAGCGCTTTGCGTCGGCTTCAACCTTGATCGCCAGCGCACGGTTCTCCGCAGCTTCACGATCAGCCTGAGCGGCGACCGTGATCGAGATCGCGTGCTGCTCTGCCTCTTTGCTTGCGTCGATAAGTTGGATAGATTTTTCGCGTTCAGCAATCGCAACCTGACGTGAAGTGTTGACTAATTCTTCCGCTTTCACCGCTGCAGAACGCGCAGCATTTGCCGCTGCGTCCGCCTGAGATTGCTCTTCAGACTTCTTGGCGATCGCGATGGCCGCGTCTTGGTTGGCAATTTCAACCGACTGGCGCTGCTCCGCTTGCTTGACCTTTGTCTCACGGTCCGCCTCGATTTGTTTCTTCTGAACCGCGAGGTTCTTGTCGATCTCAGCGCTGTTGACAGTGCGATCTGCCTCGATGCGTCGCTCTTTGACCAAGCGCTCGGCGTTGATGCGCACCTCTTCGGCTTCGCGCTGGCGCTCGGCCTCAATCTTCGCTATTTCGGCCACTTGATCGGCCTTCGCGTTTGCGATTTGTTGCAGCTGGGTGAGCGTCGCCAGTTCTTGTTGCTTCGTGATGTCGAGCTTTAGGCGCTCGGCTTCAAGGTTCTTCGTGCGAACCTGTACCTCTGTGTCTTGCTCAATGTCATTTCGACGCTTCCGACGCGACTCGGTTTCTTCGGTCAATCGTGTCAAACCCTCGGCATCAAATGCGTTACTCGGATTGAAAAACGTTTTCGCCGTTTGGTCTAGGCTGGTCAGCGAAACAGCTTCGAGTTCGAGTCCGTTTTTCTCAAGATCTTCAGCGACCGCGTTCTGCACGGCCTGCACAAACTCTCGACGCTTGTCCTGCAATTCCTGCATAGTCATGGTCGCAGCCGTGGCGCGCAACGCATCGACAAACTTGTCCTCAACGAGATTCTTGAGCTCCGAAGGCTCCATTGTTTTGCGACCCAAAGTTTGAGCCGCGGTGCTTACCGATTCCGCAACTTGCTTCACGCGCACGAAGAACGCTGCAGCGACGTCCACCCGCATCCGGTCCAACGCGATCAGACTCTGCTCCTCGCGGCGCGAGACTTCGAGCTTGAGCGTATTCATGTTCACGGGGATGATCTCGTGAAAAATGGGAAGCACGATGGCACCACCATCCATGATGACCTTCTGACCGCCAAGCCCTGTTCGTACGAACGCGGTCTCTTTCGTCGCGCGATGATAGAGACGCGCAAACACGATACCGATAAACAGCAACGCAAAGAGCACGACGCCGGCAGGCAACGCAATATTGATGAGCATGTCGAACACAGTGTTCCCCTAGAAAACGCTTCGTTAATTAGTTACAGTAATTCTGGATGTGGGTTGCGGATACACCGGTAGCGTACGCCTACCTTTTTGACGAGCAACACATCACTGCCCTCCGCAAAACTTTGGTCAGCAAAGTCGGGCTCAACCAGCACGTAGTGCGCACGTCCGTATGCGTCGCGTACTTTCGCCTCAGCGGCCAAGCTTTGCGTCGCGGTCCCACGCACGATGATGCCCGCGCGACCAATGAGCGAAAGCTCACTGACAGCGCTCGTTTCATCTTTCGGCATGATTCGTTCGAGCAACGCGCCGAGCGCACTTACCGTAGCGAAACCAGCGAACACCGCGGGAATTGACGCCAGCCACGCTGGTACGGCGAAACCCAAGACTTTGAACGCAAGCCCCTCAATAACGTATCCCGTTATCGAAAAGCCCGCGAGAAAAAGAATAAGCAAAACCAGCGCCGGCACCTTCCCTAAGTGCAACCACCCCAGCGCGCCATCGGCGGAGCTCGGAAGCTCAGGAATTAAGCTGTCGAGCACGCTTGACGGGCTTTGCGACAGCATCAAGCCAATGCCCTCGATGACCGCGAGAGCCACGAGCAACGCCAACGCAGCAGCGAACGGCCAAGTCTCGGGCATCGTCAAAGTACTCATGCGTTCCTTAGGTAGTTGGACATTTCCAGTTACTGCTGCGCTTTGAGCGCGGCAAGCCGCTCGTTAATCTTGTTGTCTCGGACCAAGTCACCCAGCTCTTTGAGTTTGGTGACCTGCTCCATTGTCGCAGCCATTGCATTGCGGTCAAGCCCTGTCTGGCGGCGATATGTGCGGTCAAACGACGACTGCGCGGCCTGCGCCCGTGCCGCCGCGTTACTGGCATTGGAACCACCGCCAGGCAATGCGCTTTCTGCCTCGCGTCGTGATCGCTCGAAGTCGGCGATCGCACGCTCCATTTCACGCTTTTTTCCCATGAGCGCATCGACGAATCCTGACAGTTCTTTTTCGTCTTGCGACAGCGCGATGAGGCTGTTCTCAAGAATCGGAAGCTGAGCTTCGATGTCGATTTGGCGGGAAATCGCGGGACGCGCAAGATCATCGCGACCACCAGAAAGTGCCTCAGTAAGCTGCACCGCAAGGGAATCGTGCTCCTGATTGAGATGCAAATGTTGTTGCTGCGCGAGATGGCGATTGGCCACGGCGCGGCCAAGCTCAGAGCGTACGTCGTCAATGACTACATCGATCTCGCGGAGCGACTGCTCCATCATCGCAACCGGCGCTGCGTCTTCGATGCGATCCAAGAATGCGTGCGCGCCTCCCGCAATGACACGGGCAACGCGGGTTCGTAATGTCTCAGCCATGATCAGCTCCTTGAGCGGTTGTTGCGGTTGTTGCGGGTGGTGTGGGTTGCGAAATCAAGCGTGCCAGCTCGCACACGCGCGCCACGTTTTGGTGAATCACGTCGCCGTCAAATGCCGCGGCGCGTTGGGTGATGCCCTGACGCAGCAGCGTCTCGGTCAGCTGCATCGTTCGCCGAACCAGTTGTGACTCAAGCGCACGTGCGCTTTCGATCGAGTTCACCTGTGCGGCATTCAAGGTTGCTATCAAGGCGGGCAAATGTTCCATCAGTGCGGCAAGCACGTCCGAATGAGCGTATTCCGCCTGCTCTACCGCAGCGATTTGTTGGCGAGTCGTACGCCCAAGGTCACGGTACATATTGAGCGCACCAAGGTAATTAGAGTCACCCTCGTAGGTGCGCTTTAAGTGCGTAACCGCGACGCGAACTTTGTCGCTCACGGTCGCCGCACCTTCCACCGGATAGGTGGACAGCCAAGCGTATAAGTCGTCAGGAAGTCGGCCAGAAATGGGAACCATACATCGTCCGTAGTCCTTCGTCATTCAATGAATGCAAATGTATACGAATGATTTCAGCTGTCAAGTCGTCGATACATTTGGATATTGCATCGACGCAACTGGAACTACAGCAATTAGCCCGAATGACCGCTATACGGCGCTCGCATCGCCATTTTTCGACTACTCGACTTTAAGTAAAACGTCGCTCAAATCGCCATCTGGCTGTCGCTTGCGCGCAAAAGCTGCATGACCAACCGGATAACGGGCTCGTGCGCAATCCACTCACGGCGCGGTACGGGCGCTGCAGTTCACCATCTCCGGCAATCGATAGCACGCGGGCGGTGGTACGAGCAGCACGCAAACACCAGAAACCCGGCGAAGCACGTCTCTACCCCCGAAGCCGCGCCAGCGAAACCTCACGTCCAAGCGTCAAGAGCAGCGCATCGACACTAGGGGCTTGCGCGCTTCCGGTGAGCAGAACGCGCAGCGGCATCATGACCTGCGGCGTCTTCAGCGTGAACTTCGTTTGAGCTTCCTTGAGAATCGCGGCGAGTGCGGGCTTGGTCCATTCGGCGTCGGCCAACTGCTCGGCAACCCACGCGATGGCGGGTTTGTTAGCGTCGGGCAAATGTTGCGCCAAAAGAGCAGCATCAACCATTGGCGCGACGTAGCAGTAGCGCGCCATCTCGGCCATCTTCTTTAACGTCGGAGCGCGTTCGCGCAAGAGTTCCGCGACTGCGAGCGCACTTGGTCCCTTCGCCAAATCGTAGCCCTGCTCCACTAGAAACGGCTGCAAGCGCGTCGCGAGTTCGTCGACGGGCAAGCGCTTGACGTGCTCGCCATTAAGCCATTCAAATTTTTCCGAATCGAAGCGAGCTGGCGAAGGCGTGAGCGATTCAAGGTTGAACCATTCGACGAGTTGTTGCGGCGAGAAAATTTCGTCATTGCCGTGCGACCATCCGAGGCGCGCGAGCCCGTTGATCACGGCTTCCGGCAAGAAGCCTTGCGCCGCGTATTCGTTCAAACCTGTTGCGCCGTGGCGTTTCGAGAGCTTTTCGCCGTCGTTACCAAGCACTGTGGGCGTGTGACCAAACACTGGCGGCTCGCTGCCGAGCGCGCGGAAAATATTGATCTGGCGCGGTGTGTTCATCACATGTCCGTCGCCACGAATTACGTGCGTAATGTTCATGTCCACGTCGTCAACGCACACACAAAAGTTATAGGTCGGCACACCGACCTCACCCACCGGCGCGGGCCGTGCGATGACCAAATCATCCAGCTCGCTGTTCGCGATCTCAATACGACCTTTAACCGCATCGTCCCAAATCACCGCACCATCGTCCGGGTTGCGGAACCGAATCACAGGATCAACGCCCGTCGGAATTTTCAAGCCGTGCTTGGCAACGTTTTCAGGGCGCCAACGGCCGTCATAACGAGGCTTGTCGCCTTTGGCTTTCTGCATGTCTCGTAGAGCGTCGAGTTCTTCGACGCTCATGTAGCAATGATACGCACGCCCGTCGGCAAGCATTTGCGCCACGACTTCGCGGTAACGCGGTATGCGCTGCATCTGGTAGAACGGGCCTTCGTCGATGTCCATGCCCAGCCACGCCATGTCGCGAAGGATGCCGTCGGCGCTGGACTCGGATGAGCGCTCTAGATCGGTGTCTTCAATGCGAAGAATGAACTGGCCCTTGTGGTGCCGCGCGAATGCCCACGCGAAAAGCGCGGTGCGAATGTTGCCGAGGTGAAGGGTGCCCGTAGGCGAAGGCGCAAACCGTGTGCGCACGGTTTGGAGTGGAGCGTTCGTTGTATTCATCTACCGAATTTTATTCGGCGGCGAAGATTACAGGCGAAACACGCCCGCGAGCAGCTACACCGCGCAGTACTTCGCCTGAATTTCGTCGTCCGCGAGCAGCTCAGCCGCGGTGCCGTGGTGCACGATGCTGCCTTGGTCGAGGATGTACGCGCGGTCCGAAATAGAAAGCGCGCGCTCAACGTTTTGCTCGACCAGCAAAATCGTCGTGCCACTGGCCTTCATGCGGGCGAAGAGCTCAAACATTTCGTCAACCAACACCGGCATGACGCCCTCCGACGGCTCATCCATCAGAATCATTTTGGGCTTCGCCATCATGGCTCGCGCGATCGCCAACATTTGCTGCTCACCGCCGGAAAGCGAGGTGCCCTCCTGCGTCAAGCGCTCTTTGAGGCGCGGAAACGTTTGAGCGATTTCGTCGATCATCGCGTTGGTCGTGTCGCGCGCGTTGCTAGCAATCAAACCCAACTGCAAGTTCTCGCGAACCGTGAGGCCGGGCACGATCCGGCGATCTTCAGGAACGAACGCTAAGCCCGCGTGATAACGGGAAAAAGCCGGCGTGTTAAGAAGCTCCTGTCCGTCGAAAACAACGCTGCCTTGGCGCTTCTCAAGCATGCCCATGATGCTGCGTAAAGTGCTGGTTTTGCCAGCGCCGTTGCGCCCCATGAGGGTAACAACCTCACCCGCCTTTACGTCGAATGAAATATCTTGGACGACGTGACTGCGGTCGTACCACGCATTGAGGCCGGTGACGGTCAATATGGCTTTTGACATTGTGAAACTTCCAGCCTAATTTTTTCCAAGGTACACGCGGCGCACCTCAGCATTCGTGCGAATTTGCTCAGGCGTTCCATCGGCCAAAAGCTCGCCGTGATGTAACACGATCAAGCGCTCGCACAAGCCCATCACGAGCTTCATTTTGTGCTCAACGAGAATGACGGTGCGTTCGGTCGAAAGCTTTCGGATCAGCGCCATCATCACGCCGGTTTCTTCGGGCGACATGCCAGCCGTGGGCTCGTCCATCAGCAACAGCGCTGGATCGCTCGCGAGCGCCATTGCGATCTCTAACGAGCGCTGCTGTCCGTGCGCCAGTTCGGATGCGATTTTGTTGCGATGCGCCGTTAAACCCACTCGCTCAAGCAGCGCATCGGCGTGCTCAATGATCGAAGTGAACGACGCGCGCGAGCGTAAAAAATCAAAACGCGCACTGCGCATTTGCGCCGCGACTCGCACATTTTCGTGAGCGCTCAACTGCTTGAACACGTTGGTAATCTGAAAACTCTTGGCAATGCCAATGCGTGCGTATTCGTGCTGCGGAATGTTCGTAATGTCGCGGCCGTCGAGGAAAATCTTTCCGCTGGTTGGCTTGGTTGCTCCCGTGAGCACATTGAAAAACGTGCTCTTGCCCGCGCCATTGGGGCCGATGATGGCCGTGAGCTGATTTTTGTGAAATGCGCAACTGACGTCGTTCAACGCGACGAAATTTCCGAAACGCTTGGTGATGTGTTCTGCGACAAGAATCGGGGCGTTCATGCTTGGCCTCCGCTTCGAGCGCGCCGCGCTTCCCAGCGCTGAACCAACGTGCCCCAAATGCCTCGCGGGAAAT
>DAINAJ010000150.1:0-7383 GCA_036733505.1 Casimicrobium sp. | reverse complement strand
CGACGCGTTGAGATAGCGCTTCGTCGCGTGCTGTCGTGCCTCGTCGCATGGGCGGCAAGAAATATGACAACATCGTGTATCGTTTCCTTCCAGATTGAAAGGAAACCATGCGTCGTAGCTTGCTTCATATTCTCAAACCCGCTGTCGCACTCATTTTTGCTTCCGCATGCGCGTCTGCGTCCGCAGCGGAAGTGCGCGTCGGAAATGAGCGGTTGAGCGCCTATTGGCACGGCCAATGGGTCGACTATGTTGAAGTAGGCGACCACGCGGTTACCCAAGGCGACATCATCATTGGCCAAAAAGACGCAGTGCGCAAAGCGACGCAGACGATGCAAATCGCGTTGGCCAACCGCATGTTGGAGCGAGCTAAAGCGCTGACCGTTGATTCAAGTTTAGGGCTGTGGCCCAAGCTCGCATCGGGCGTTGCCGAAGTTCCGTACGTGTTCGAGGCAGGTAACCTTGATGCAGTCACAGCGGCCGTCACGGAAGCCAATCGTGCGTTGAAAGGCATCATTCAATGGGTGCCGCGCACCGATCAGGTGGACTACGTGGCGTTCAACCTTGTGTCGCCCGGTAGCGGCTCCTGCGCCAGCGCGTTGGGCCGCATAGGCGGTCGACAATCGATCGTCGGCGAGCCAGCGTGTGATCGCAGCGTGTTGCTCCACGAAATGGGCCACGCGATGGGCTTGCTTCATGTTCAACAAGACGTTGATACGCAGCCGTTCATCGACACGCGGCTCGACCGAATCGGCCCAACGTGGCGTTCGCAGAGTGACCAGACTTTCTACTCGCGCACGCTCAACGGCTACGACTACGCGTCGATCATGCACTACGGACGTTTTGGCTTTAACGCCTACACCGATTTGGTGACGATGGAGACCAAGCCCGCGGGTATTGATATCGGCTATCCGACGACTTACTCCACGGCTGACGTGGACGCGCTCGCGCGCCTCACGGGTCTTGCGCCCGTCGCAACCACGATCGTCACCCACCCAGCCGGCCTGAAATTGATTGTCGACGGCGCGGAAGTGACCGCGCCGGTTACCTACGCATGGCCAGTGGGCAGCGTGCACAGGATATGGGTCGCGCCAGGGCTGCAATCGCTCGATGGTTTTCAGTTTGGCTTCGCGAGATGGAGCCAGGATCCGAGCACCACGCCGTCGCGTCAATTGACGTGGCAGGTGGCCGAGGGCGACGGCACGCTGGGTGCGCCGACAACGGCACCAATTTCAACGGTGCTTACCGCGAACTTCTCACGCCTGACAGAAGTCACCGCCTCGGCAGCGACGCAAGCCGGTGGCAGCGTGACCGTGACGCCGCGCAGCCCTGCGTGGCCCGGCACGACCTCCTTCTATCCGCAGTACAGCTTGTTTGATATTCGGGCGGACGCCAATGCGGGCTTTACGAATTTCACCACTGCGACGGGCGCCGCGCTGCCGGTGAGCGGCGGCAGTGGATTCGCACCGACGTCAACGCTTCTGCTTTTCCCCAGCCCCGCACACACAATCGGCGCAGGTTTCGTTTCGGGCAATACCATTGGCGTGGCCGTGACGGGCGACGGAATGAGTGACGGTATTCGCGTCAACGTGACTTCACCCACCGGGGCGACGACTCGCGCGCTCGCGCCGCTGGTCTCAACCAACACGGCGGGTAACTGGACGTACTCGGTGACTTCGCCGCAAACCTTTGGAACGTCGGGGCGATACGTGGTTGATGGTATTGATGGCTTGGACAATGCTGCAGCCGGGACGGTCGCCATGCCGACCAATGGTTCGCGCACCGTTACCGTTCGCGCGCATCGCGAGTGGCAGCCGTTCAAACAAGTGGTGCCCGGTTGCGCCGGTACGGTGACGCTAAGCGACAGTAGCGCTTACCTGCGCGTGGGTAGCTCGGTGACGGCAACCGTCAGCAATATGACCAGCGCGCAGTTCACGGGCTGGACCGGAACGGTCGCCGGAACGGCGACTTCGGTGAGTTCAACGGTCGGCGCATTGGTGCCGGAGTTCGTCGCGACATTCAACACCACGGCAACACCATTGCGTCTCGACAGCATCACGCCACCCAACTACGGCGACGACGTCGCTGGAACGATTGTGACTTTGACCGGTGCGGGATTCACAGCCGACACGCGGGTTTCGATCAACCGCGTACTGGTCACCCCGACGTTTGTTGACGCCAACACATTGCGTCTCAATCTCACGCGTGCTCAGTTGCCATTCGTCGGGCGATTGCCCGTGTATGTCTACAACGCACTTTCATCGACGTGCCCCGTCAACAGCAATTCTGTCGCGCTCGATGTGCTTCCCGTCGGGCAAAAAGTTCGGCGTTCGTTGACCGAGTATTACCACGCTGGACTTGACTATTACTTCCTGACGGGACGGGACTCGGACAAGGCGTTGCTCGACACTGCGCCCGGTTGGACGCGCACAGGTAGCGACGTGAAAATTTTTGCACGCCCCAACACGCGCACTATTCCGCTCGAACGGCACTTCTTCGCAAACGTAGCGCGCAACGCCTCACGCGGCTCTCACTTCTTCACCGTTATCGCGCCCGAGCAAGCGTTGCTGACGAGCCTCAATCCCACCAACGCGGCGATTGACGCAAAGCCGCTGCTCGAAGGTGTCGAGGGCTACGCAATTCCGACCGTTACTCCGGGTGTTTGTCCCGCCAACACCATTGCTATTTATCGAGCGTTCAAGGGAACGCCGCGTTACGTCGATGACGGGAACCATCGCTTCAGTACGAGTCTTACTCAACATCAAGACATGGTGAATCGCCTCGGTTGGACCGACGAGGGCGTCGCGTTCTGCGCGCTGCCGTAGGCTCAATCGCCGTCATCTACACCCGCAATTCAGGAGTTTTCATGCAACTTCGCAAATTTTTTGTTCGTGCCGCCGTCGTGGCGCAGTGCGCGTTGATCTGTGTCCCCACGGCGTTCGCGGCGACCGAGGGCTTGCGAGCGTTCTGGCGCGGCAGCTGGGTGAACTATGTAGAAGTCGGCAACGATGCCGTCATCGAAGGTGACATCATCATTGGCAACAAAGACGCGGTGCGTGCATTTACAGACTCGGTGCTGCGAGGCCAATTGCAAACGCAAGAAACGAGCAAGGCGCTGAGTATTAGTTCAAACGCACGCCTTTGGCCTCGTGGTGCGAGCGGTCTCGTTGAGGTGCCGTACATCGTTACCGCTGGCAACCAGACCAACATCGATGGAGCAGTGGCGGAGGTCAACCGTGTCCTCGGTGGAACGCTCAAATGGGTGCCGCGTGTGGCCGAGCAAGACTATGTGTCGTTCAACATGACGACTGCTGGCGGTGGTGGTTGCAGCAGCTTCGTAGGGCGTCAAGGCAATTCGCAGGACATTAAGGGCGACCCGGAATGCAGCGTCGCGGTGCTGGTTCATGAAATGGGTCACGCGATGGGTCTTTGGCACATCCAATCTGATCCGAGCACGCCCGCCTTCATCGACGTCAATCTTGCCAACATGGCGCCTGCCAATCGCTTCAACAGCCTGCCAGTGTTGGGGACGCAGACCTTCAATGGTTACGAGTACGGGTCGATCATGCACTACGGACGTCTCGATTTTTCGAATTACGCCGGACGTAAAGTGATGGAGACCAAGCCCGCTGGCATCGACATCCGTGCGAACGTAAACACGTTTTCGTTGGGTGACTTGGATGCATTGATTCGGCTCTACGGAACGACGCCTGTGACCACCACGGTGACGTCAAACCCCACGGGGCTCAAGCTGATCGTGGACGGCGTTGAAGTCACGACGCCACAAACTTTCTCTTGGCCGATGGGCAGTGTGCATCGCATTTGGGCGAGCGAGGCGCTGCAAAGCAAGGATGGATACAGTTTTGCGTTCGGCCGCTGGTCGCACGACCCGCAGACACAACCGTCACGCCAACTTACTTGGCAAGTGGTCGCGGGCGACGGCTCGTTGGGTTCGCCTACGACTGCGCCGCGCTCGACCGTCCTCACGGCAAATTTTGTGCGCCTCATGAGCGTGTTCACGACCGCGCTTACTGCAACGGGTGGCAGCGTTACGGTCACACCCAATGGCGCGACGCCATGGTCCGGAACGACCAGCCTATTCCCGCAGTTCTCGACGTTCG
Source organism: Casimicrobium sp. (assembly GCA_036733505.1). Taxonomy (GTDB): domain Bacteria; phylum Pseudomonadota; class Gammaproteobacteria; order Burkholderiales; family Casimicrobiaceae; genus Casimicrobium. The sequence goes on along the minus strand of DAINAJ010000150.1, from coordinate 3,265 downwards.
ACTTGGTGGCTTCACCCAACGCCGGTTATTACAACGCGTTTAGTTGGAGCGCTGGCGCATTTCCCTTCGCTGGGGGCGCAGGCTATGTGCCGCGTCTGTCGCTGTTGATGCCTGCCTTTGCTTCGCAGACGATTGGCGCGTCGTTTACGACCGGGCCTGCGATTGCCGTAGCCGTGACGGGTGTCGGGACGTCCGACCCAATCACGGTGAAGTACACGCCGCCTGCGGGAACATTGGTGACGACCGTTGCACCGCGAGTTACTCGTGGCAGCGCTGGCGTGTGGAAGTATGAATTCGCGTCGCCACAAACCTCTGGCGCTACGCGCATGGTGGTAGACGGCGTCGACGGACTCGATGACACAGTGGCGGGCACGGTGGCAATGCCCACCGCCGGCGTGCGCGTCATCACCGTTCGTGCGCATCGTGAAGTTCAACCGTTCAAGCAGGTCCGGCCCGCCTGCGCGGGCACCGTGGGTCTGAGCAACACCGCAGCCTGGGTAAGTAGCGGCACCACGCTCTCGGCAACCGTCGCGCCCGTTGTTAACGCAACATTCGTCGGCTGGTCAGGCTCGGTGAGTGGGACCGCAAACGTGGTGAGCACTTCCGTGGGCGATCTTGTTCCAGAATTCGTCGCCACGTACAACACGATCAACGAAGCGCTGAGTATTTCCAGCGTCAGTCCGCGCGTCGTTGGTGAAGAGGGCGCGACTTTGGAAATCGTCGGTACGGGCTTCGCGCCGTCGAGTCGCGTCATCATTAACGGCGCGACTTATTCGCCCGAGTACGTAGATTCGCAGCGCCTGCGCCTGACGCTTGCCCGGACCGACATTTCTGAACCAGGCCGGTTGCCAGTGGTGGTAGCCAATTCACTCTCCACTTCGTGCGTTGCCTACACCGACCAAGTCGCGCTCGATGTTTTGCAGCGTGGCGTCTTGGCCGGTGTCACACTCACCGAGTACTACCACGCGGGGCTCGACTACTACTTTTTGACCGGCCGCAGCGGTGATAAGGCCGTTCTTGACACCGTTCCCGCCTGGACGCGCACGGGCCGCTCGATCAAATTGTTTGCCGCGCCAACCGTCGATACCGTTCCACTTGAGCGCCACTTTTTTGCCAAAGTGGCGAAAGGCGAATCGCGCGGCAGCCACTTCTTCACTTCGATCTCTGCTGAACAAACGCTTCTCGCGGGATTGAACCCAACCAATCAGCCGCTCGACGCAAAACCATTCCTCGAAAGCATCGAAGGCTACGCCGTCCCGAAAACCGCGACCGGAACCTGCCCTGCAGGGACGTCGCCGATTTACCGAGCGTTCAAAGGTCTACCAACGTTCGTAGACGACGGCAATCATCGTTTCAGCACGACACTCGCGCAGCATCAAGACATGGTGCGCCTGGGATGGACGGATGAGGGTGTGGTGTTTTGCGGGCTGTAGGCGAGTCGGCGGTTCGGTAGCCAACGCTCTTGGCGTTTATGCGCGAGTTCGTTTTGGCTAATTCGTCGCCGCATCCCACCGCGACGCATCGGGCGGGACATTGGCCAAGCCGATGACCGCCTCAGCCGCAATCGCGAGCGAGAATCCGAATTGCTTGTGGGCCGCATCTTCGCCTGCGTCTTCGGCATCTGCAGAGAGAATAAATTCGCGCATCGTTTCCCATTGAGAACTCGACAGCCCGAGCACCATACGGCGCGCGAGATCATAGGCTAACTCTTGTCCATCGTTGGCGTCATGAAACGCGTCGCCACTCCAATAGCGTTGCAGCCGCTCTGCCGTCCAGTAGCTCTTGTGATGCACGAGTTGGTCGTTGGCGTGGCGCGGGTCTTGATAGCGCGCGCCGAACCGAAACTCTGCGTTCGACGCGAGGCCCTCGTTGAGCCACGCCGGAAGCGGCAAATGCGCGACAACAGCGTGCAATAGTTCGTGCGCAACAACAGGCTCAAAGTGCCATCCAGTCGTTGCCGGAAAGACGAAGTGACCTAGTCCGCGCGACAAAAACATTCCGGACGACAAGGCGAATTCGCCGTCCGGATAGTAAGAAGAAACGTAGCGAAAGTAGTCGTCATCGTTGGCGAGCGCGATGATCGGAAACTTCGACGCCGGCCCGAACCACATGATGCCGTCAAGATCGCGTTCGTACGCGGTGAGCGTCGATTCCGCAAACGCGAGCATCGCCTTGCCTTGTGTGGGTGTAACGTCACCAAGCAACATGAAACGCTTCGATTCGCCCGACGCTAAGCGACCGCCAAATGTTTGGTTATTCAGCTCCCGCATCCAGCAGCGTGCCCCCGCAGTTAACGCGAGCGCAACTTCCGCGTCGTTCGCGTCGGGCGGGAAGGACTCGACTACGAAGCGCATGGCTTCGTCGGCAAAATGCGGCACGCCATCGACGACTTGTAGCTGCGCAGACACATCGATAACCGGCTGTTCGTTATCGGCGGTCGGTGCCTTAACCTCGGTCTTCTTACTCTTGAATAGGCCAAACACAGCGCGTACTACTTTCTCCCGCCAAAAATAGACCCCAGCACTCCGCGAATCACGCGACGGCCGACTTCGGAGCCAACGGCGCGGGCGGCGGATTTCATTGCGGCCTCCGCGACGGTTTGGCGTGAACGCGGTGACGGCTTGCTTTCTAAGACGTCGCCAATCATGCCGCCGACTTTGCTAAAGAATCCGCCTTCTTCGGGCGCACTGGCTGGCGCGGGCGCAGCGTCGCCGCTCGCAGGCGTCGCCGCTTTGTCGGCCGTTTCCATGCGCGCGCTTACGCGCCCGGTGAGCTTTTCGTAGGCGCTTTCACGGTCTTCGGTTTTGTCGTAAATGCCTGCGACGAGCGAGCTTTGCACGAGCGCTTTGCGCTCGGGCGCGGTGACCGGGCCGATGCGCGACGACGGCGGGATGACCCAGCAACGCTCGACCGGATTGGGGCGACCCTTTTCATCGAGGAAGGAGACGAGTGCTTCGCCAGTCGCGAGCTCGGTGATCGCTTGTTCGGTGTTGATTTTCGGGTTCGGGCGGAAGGTGGACGCTGCGGTTTTTACGGCCTCAGCGTCGCGCGGTGTGTAGGCGCGTAGCGCGTGTTGAATACGATTGCCAAGCTGACCGAGTACGACGTCGGGCACGTCGAGCGGATTCTGCGTGACGAAATACACGCCGACGCCCTTCGAGCGCACGAGGCGCACCACTTGCTCAATCCGTGATCGCAGCTCCGGTGGCGCTTCGTTAAACAGCAAGTGCGCTTCGTCGAAAAAGAACACGAGCTTCGGCTGATC
>DAINAJ010000149.1:5948-7437 GCA_036733505.1 Casimicrobium sp. | reverse complement strand
GTTGAGCGCAAGCCGCCGAGAATTTCTTGCACGGTGTGTTCTACCGGGCCGCGGGCTTCTAGGGTGACGGCTTTGCCTTCGCTGGCGCGGTATTTCGCTACGCCGCCGGCGTATTTTTCCATCGCGACTTCGCTGCTCATGCCGTAGAACTTGCGATACGTTTTCCCGTTTTGTTCGACGATTTCGCCACCGGATTCGTCGTGGGCGGCAAGCATGCCGCCGAGCATCACGAAGTCTGCGCCGCCGCCGAAGGCTTTCGCGACGTCGCCCGGCACCGTACAGCCGCCGTCACCGCAAATATGTCCGCCGAGGCCGTGCGCTGCGTCGGCGCATTCGATGATCGCGGAGAGTTGCGGGTAGCCGACGCCGGTCATCTTGCGCGTGGTGCAGACGCTGCCAGGGCCGATCCCGACTTTGACAATGTCCGCGCCTGCGAGGATCAGTGCTTCGGTGACGTCGGCGGTGACAACATTGCCCGCCATGATCGTGGTCGTTGGGTAGGTTTCGCGGAAGCGCTTCACGAAGTCGATGAAGGTTTCGGTGTAACCGTTCGCGACATCGATGCACACAAAATTGATCGCGTCGCCTGTGGCGTTGCGTACAGCGCGGAACTTGTCGAGGTCGTGATCGAGAATGCCGAGCGAATAGAACGCGTATTGATGCGTCGCGTGGTTCGTGTCGGCGAAGAACTTTGCGTAGTCTTCAACGGTGTAGTGCTTGTGCAGCGCGACGTGCATGTGATGCTTCGCGAGCGCGGCGGCCATTTCGAAGGTGCCGACTGTGTCCATGTTTGCCGCGATGATCGGCACGCTCTCGCTACCCATCGTCGAGTGGCGGAACTTGTACGTTCGCTTGAGCTCAACCTTCGCGCGCGAACCGAGCGTCGAGCGCTTTGGGCGAAACAGGACGTCTTTGAAATCTAGCTTTAACTCTTCTTCGATACGCATGGCAGTTACCTTCTCCCGTAGCCCGGATGCTTGCATCCGGTTCCTCACCCTCGACGAAGGCAAGACAAAATTTCGCTAAGCGATGGGCGCGGGAACCGGGATGCGAGCATCCGGGATACGGCGCTTCGTACGCAAGCGACAGACGTAAAAAAACGAGGCGTCGGCAAACATTCGTTCGATGACAACCTCGTGGTTGCAGCAAATTATAGTGTTGACTCGGTAGACTACGCGTTATGTCTGACATAAACAAAATCCACGCCGCCTACGCACGCACGGCTCTTGAGAACGTGTGCTGCGAATATCCAAATTACGTGATGCATTTCGTGCAAAACGGCGTTGAGGCGAACGCCTGCACGCCGTCAATATTGCACCCCATCTTTTACGGCAGCTACGACTGGCATTCGTGCGTGCATATGCACTGGTCGATGGTGCGACTCCTGAACCTTGCGCCCGACGCGCCGTATTCGAAAGAGATTGCGTCGTGGTTTGACCGGCAGTTTGACGTTGATAAGGCAACCACCGAGGCGGCGTACTTTGAGCGC
>DAINAJ010000149.1:1901-5848 GCA_036733505.1 Casimicrobium sp. | reverse complement strand
GCGTTACTCATGACGCAGGTGTTGCCGCTTCAAGAATTTCGCACGTGGTTCGCCGCTTTCTTGCCGGAGCTGGACGCGCTCGATTTTCGCTACCTTGAGCCTGCGGCGGTTGCCAACGAACAAGATGCTCGGCAAGTACACAACCATGGTCTGAATCTTTCCCGCGCGTGGTGCATGCGCGGCATCATGCAAATGCTCGCGCCGAGCACTGTATCGGTATGGCAGCGTTTCGGTGAACTCGCGGGTGAACATGTTCGTTCGGCGGAGCTGGCGGTCACTGAGGGCGAGTACGTGAGCACACATTGGTTGGTGTCGTTTGCGCTCCTCGCGGAGACGGAGTGGCAGGGATGAGTTTGGTTGAAATCGCGCTCGCGCTGATTGTTGCTTTGTTGGTGATCATCCTCGTGTTGGTCGCCACGCAAAAAGGCACGATCGTGCGTCGCATGAGCGGCGAGCTGGGCGGACAGCTTGAGCAAAAGCATCGCGCGATGATTGGCGATGTAGGCGGCATGTTCAATCAAGTGAGCGAGCGCGTGGGGCGCGATTTAACGCTCGCGAACAGCGGCACGCGCGAAGTGATCGGCACGTTGCAAGTGCAAGTCGTGCATTCGTTGTCGCAGCAAACCGAAGCTTCACTCAAGCAGCTCGCGCTGTTGCAACAAACGCTGTCAACACAGCAAGATTCGCTCAAGCGCGAGGTGCTCGAAGGCATGCTCGGAAAGATGGCCGAGCAAACCCGCGCTAACCAGGAGCTTCTGCAGAACACGCTCCGGTCGATGGGTGCGCAGATTTCGCAGCAAGCGGAGACGATGACAAAGACCGTTGACGGGCGGCTAGAACAGATCAGCGGCAAGGTGAATGAACGCCTAGACGAGGGCTTCAAGAAAACTAACGAAACGTTCGCCAATGTGATGGCGCGGCTTGCTGTCATCGACGAAGCGCAGAAAAAGATTGATGGGTTGACGACCAACGTCGTGAGCTTGCAACAAGTTCTCTCCGACAAATCGGCGCGCGGCGCGTTCGGCGAAGTGCAGCTCGAAGCGCTGGTGCGAGACACGCTCTCGCCCGGCGTGTACGAATTTCAAGCGCCGGTCGGTGCGGGGCGTGAGAAAGCGGACTGTGTGTTGACGATGCCGGACGGCGCGTCGAAGATGGCGATTGATTCGAAGTTTCCGCTCTCGAATTACCGCACGTCGATTGATGCAACTTTGCCTGAAAGCGAGCGCACCGCTGCGCGAAAATTGTTTGCGAACGACGTGCGCAAACACATCAACGACATTTCAAGCAAATACATCCAACCCGGCGCGGGCGCGGACTCGGCCGTGATGTTCATCCCGTCCGAGGCAGTGTTCGCGGAGATCGTCGGCAACCATTCCGACATCGTCGCGCAAGCGCAGGCGCAGCATGTGTGGCTCACGTCACCCACGAGTTTGATGGCCGTGCTGCACACGGTGCGCGCGGTGATTCGCGACGCTGAAATGCGCAAACAGCTTGGCGTGATGAAGGCTGAACTCGGAAAACTCGGCGGTGATTTTGGGCGCTTTCAGGAGCGCATGGACAAACTCGCCACGCACATTAAGCAAGCCAACGACGACGCGGAGCAGGTGCAGATTTCAAGCCGCAAGATCAGCACACATTTTGAGCGGATAAAGGCCGTGGAAATAGAGGCCACAGCTCCCGCGCCGTTGCTCGGCGTGAAGACTGATGCGTGATGTTCGCTCTGTCATTCCCGCGAAGGCGGGAAGCCAGACCGGGTGCATTTCGCCCAGTGTGGCAGCTGAAGTTCGCCTTATGTGCGCCGGTGCGCGCCGCACTTGGATTCCCGCCTTCGCGGGCATGACAGCGGATAGTCGTCCCTCGTTGCGCGTCAATGTTTGACTGGCTAAAAACCAAGCGTCGCGAACGAGCGCTTGCGGCAAACGCGATACCTGACGATGATTGGGCGGCGGCGCTGCACGAGCTGCCATTTCTCGATCATTACGCACCTGATGCGCTGTCACGATTGCGCGAGCTCACGACGTTGTTCCTCGTTGAAAAAAGCATCGTGAGCGGCGCGACCTCCGGCGAGCATGCGTTAGAAGTGACGCCGCACATGCGCATTCTCATTGCCGTGCAAGCCTCGTTGCTTTTGCTCGGGCGCGGCGTAAGCGTGACAGACGCCATGCGTGACTACGATGGTTGGGAAAACGTGGTGGTCTACCCCGGCGATTTTCCGCGCACACAGGACTATGAAGACGAGACGGGCGTCGTGCACCGCTTGAACGAGACGATCGCGGGTGAAAGCTGGTACGGTGGGCCTGTGCTACTGTCATGGCCTGCGGTCGAGGCGGGATACGACGAATCAGGCATGGCGCTGGTCATTCACGAATTCGCACATAAGATTGACATGCTCGACGGCGATGTGAACGGCGTGCCGCCGATGCCGAACCGCGCTGCGCATGACGCGTTCAAAGCTGCGATCAACGCAGCTTATGTAGATTTTTGTGCGCGCGTGGATGCTGGTGAAGACACGGCGATTGACCCGTATGCTGCGGAATTAATCGACGAATTTTTCGCAGTGACCTGCGAAGTTTTTTTCGCGGAGCCAGAACTATTGCAGCTTGAATACCCGGCCTACTTTGCGCAGCTGGAAATTTACTTCCACATCGACCCCATTGCCGGGGCTGTGGTCGCAGCGTAGGGCGGGTAACCAATAACGGTTCGCTTGCGCAGTTTGTAGGCTCGCACTCGGCCGCGCTTCCCCGTGGCACCGAGCGACGCCAAGTCGTCGCCCACCCTTTAAGCGAATGGCATTGGGTGGGCAACGCTTGGCCGACCTGCGGCAACCGACTAGAACGTGGGCTTAACCTGCGCCAAGCGCGCTTCTAAATCCGGCGCGGGCATGTAGCCGCGCCCTGCGCTGCCGTCGGCAAAGTAAATCGCGGGCACCGGGCCGACGCCGAGTTTGCGCGCAAGTTCGGCGACGTTGGCTACCGGGTCCGCGCAGCTTGCTGCTGCGGCGGCGGGCGCTTTACCGCGCACCATCCAGTCCTCGTATGCTTTCACGCGATCAGTGGCGCACCAGAGTTCACGCGCTTTTTTCGGCGAGTCGGGCGTCAATGCGGCGACCATGAAGGTGTAGACCGTGATGTCGTTCATCGCCTCGAAGCTCTGGCGAAGTTTCTTGCAATAACCGCAATACGGGTCTTCAAAAACGACGACCTTGCGCGTGCCTTTTCCCTTGACGAGTTTGACGGCGTTGGTGAGCGATGCCTCGGACCACAGCGTGGGCATCACGGCACGTTCGGTCTCGGCGCGCAGTTCGTCTTTGCGTTCGCGCGTGATGTCACGGCCCTGTGGGAGATTGATTAGGTTGCCCTGAAACAAATGCGTGCCTGTTTCGTCCACGTAGAGCAGGTCGCCTTCGACGCGCACTTCGTAAATCGTAGGCACCGGCGACGGTGTGATCGATGCGATTTTTGCGCCGTTGTTGAGCTTAGGTTCCAGCGCAGCGCGAATTTTTTCTTGCGGCGTTTGCGCGATGGTTGCGACGGGCAGCACCCAACCGGCGAGCAGCACCACGGCGAAAAGTGAGCGGAAGATATTTTTCAAAACGACTCCAACAGCGGCGCACACGCGCCCGAAGTCTGTATTGTCTTGGAAGTCGGATTGAGAAACAGCTTTGAGGCGCTAGCGACTGTCTGGCGGGCGTTATAGCGAAATTTATGCATATGTCGACTGTTGGGCATAAACGCTGGAAAGTGCCGTGCAGCAGTCGTTAACGCCATAAAGCTGATGCGTTGCAGTTCGTGATGTCACCGCGCCGAAGCTTGCGCCCCTGCGCTGGCGACATCGGCAAAAAGTCAGCGCAAGCTCGCGTTAATTTTCTCCAGCGCCTGCGCGCCGGGGCAGAGTGGGTCTGGGCCGAGCGAATTGAGCGGCTTCGCGCTGGTGTTGAGCGCCGCGTG
>DAINAJ010000149.1:0-1801 GCA_036733505.1 Casimicrobium sp. | reverse complement strand
AAACTGCGCGCCACGTAGGTCGCACCGAGCTGCATCGCGAGGCCGATTAAGTCCACCGGACTATCTGGATTAAGCACGCCCTTTTTGCTCTTGCTGCCGCGATCAGCGGTCGCCGAGAACTGTCCTTTGGTCAGACCGTACACACCGTTGTTTTCAACGATGTAGACCATGTTTACGCCACGCCGCATAGCGTGTGCGAATTGCCCAAGTCCAATGGACGCGGAGTCACCGTCGCCGGAAACGCCCATGTAGAGCAGGTCGCGATTGGCAAGGTTAGCGCCGGTGAGCACTGACGGCATGCGGCCATGCACGGTGTTGAAGCCGTGCGACGCGCCGAGAAAATAGTCTGGCGTTTTTGAGCTGCAACCGATGCCTGAGAGTTTCGCCACTCGGTGCGGCTCAATGTCTAATTCCCAGCAGGCTTGAATGATTGCTGCTGAGATTGAATCGTGTCCGCAACCTGCGCAGAGCGTTGAAATTTTGCCCTCGTAGTCACGTCGCGTGTAGCCCACCGCGTTGTGTTGCAGCGAAGGGTGATGCAGCTTGGGTTTCGCAATCCAGGTCATGCGGCACTCACTTTCTTTTCGGGTTGCGCCGCTTTTTTTGCGACATGCGCAGCGATCGTTTGGGTAATGAAGCGCGCGGTGATCGGCGTGCCATCAAAGTGCAACACGCGAATGAGTTTCGCGGGGTTGATCTCAAGCTCGTTGACGATCAATGTCCGCATCTGCGCATCGCGATTTTGCTCAACGATAAACACTTCGTCGTGCGCGGCGATAAATTCAGCGACGGCTGCACTAAACGGAAACGCACGCAAACGCAGCGCATCAATATGAACGCCCGTGGCTTCCATTGCATCCAGTGCTTCGTTCATCGCTGGGCTGGTGGAGCCAAAGTAGATCGCGCCTAGTCGCGTTTTACCTGGCGCGCGTCGCTCGATCGGCGCCGGCACTACGGTCGCTGCGGTCGCAAATTTGCGCAGCAGACGCTCTACGTTGTAGATGTAATCCGGACCGCGTTCCGAATAGCGCGCATAGGCGTCGCGCGTAGTGCCGCGCGTGAAATAGCTGCCTTTTGTCGGATGCGTGCCCGGCAGCGTGCGCCACGGAATGCCGTCGCCGTCCACGTCTTTGTATCGGCCGAAATCTTTGCCGGCTTCAAGCTCCTCGGCGGTCATCACCTTGCCGCGATCGAAACTGCGGTTTTCGTCCCACTCAAATGGCTCGCACAGGCGCTGGTTCATGCCGATATCAAGGTCGGTCATCACGAACACCGGCGTTTGGAATCTATCCGCCAAGTCCAGCGCAGTTGCCGCGTGTTCAAAGCACTCGCGCGGGTCTTCTGGCAGCAGCAAAATGTGTTTGGTGTCTCCGTGCGAAGCGTACGCACACGAAATGAGATCGGCCTGCTGCGTGCGCGTTGGCATGCCGGTGGATGGTCCGCCGCGTTGAACGTTAATGATGGTCGCGGGGATTTCGGCGAAGTAGGCTAGGCCGATAAATTCCGTCATCAGCGAGACGCCGGCACCGGACGTCGCGGTGAAGGCGCGCGCGCCATTCCAGCCGGCGCCGACGACCATGCCAATCGAGGCGAGTTCGTCTTCGGCTTGCACCACTGCGACGTTGTTTTGTCCCGTGGACGGATCAACGCGAAACTTTGAGCAATACTTTTGAAACGCTTCCACGACCGAAGTCGACGGCGTGATCGGATACCACGCGCACACCGTTGCGCCGCCGTACACCGCGCCTAACGCCGCTGCACTATTGCCATCCACAAAAATACGCTCGCCGACGCGATCCGC
>DAINAJ010000148.1:0-7466 GCA_036733505.1 Casimicrobium sp. | reverse complement strand
ATAACCAAATTGCCCATCGCCACGCGAGTCTCTAAAGTCGCGCTCGCCACATGCGGCAGCAGAATCACGTTCGGTCGATTGAACAACGCTTCGGGTACTTTCGGTTCGCCTTCGAACACATCAAGCCCAGCCCCGGCGATGGTGCCGTTTTCTATGGCGGCGACTAGCGCGGCTTCATCGGCGACGGAGCCGCGCGCTACGTTGACGAAAATCCCTGTGGGGCCTAGTGCGGCGAGCACTTCGGCGTTGACCAAATGCTTCGTGCCCGCTCCGCCGGGCGTGATCGCGATGAGCACATCGGCGTCACCGGCCATCGCGACGAGGTTGTCGTAATACGTGTAGGGCACGTCTTGTTTGCTGCGCCCGAAATAGACGACATTCATCTTGTGTGCGCGCAGTCGATTGGCGATTTCTTTGCCTATGCGGCCCAAACCGATGATGCCGACTGTTTTGCCCCACATCGAAGTCGTGAGCGGATACTGCCCCTTGAGCCAAGCGCCGCTTTCGACAAATTTTTGCGACGCGACGAACTGCCGCGACGTCATCATCGTAAGCGCCACCGCCGTATCGGCCACTTCGTCGTTCAACACGTCCGGTGTGTTGGTGACTTTCACTTTTGCGTCGGCGCACGCTGCGAGCGGCATGCCGTCATAGCCCACGCCGAAGACGCTAATGATTTCCAAATTCGGGAATTTCGCGAGTTGTTCCGCCGAGAGCTGCGAGCCGCCCATCGCCACCATAGCGCGCGTGGTTGGTGCAATTTTTGCGATGAGCGCGCGACGCGCTTCGGCGTCCGCGACGCCATGCAAATCGTGCACGACGAACTGCTCTTGAAGTGGCTTAGAAAAAAATCCGGGGAGCGGCGCGATCGCAACGATTTCGGGTTTGGACATGTTTGACTCTTGTGGGGCAAATAGGGGTGGCGTAGGTGTCGTCACAGCAGACCGCGCGAAATTTTTGTGGGGGCGGCCTTGGCCGCGATTGGCGACGGCAATCGCGGCCAAGGCCGCTCCCACAAGGTCTCTCGCTACGTCCGCTGAAGCAACGCTGTAATTAGGCCAGCATCCCCCGCCTGCGTCTCGATGACGTTTCGGAAACCGAGCCTTCGGGCGCTGTCGGCGATGCGTTCATGGCTCGCGTAGACCGCGAGATTGAACAAGCGATCCACGCGCTCCGCGGCGGGCACCAACGGTACGAGGTTCGTGATGGCGTCGCTGCTCATTGCCGATATCGCGTTGATCTTGCCCGCGCGCAACAACTCCAACAGGCCCGTAGGCGGCGTGTTCGGCGCGCGGCGGTTGTACGCGGTGATCGCGTCGACCGTTGCGCCGCGTTGAACGAGCGCCTCACGCAGCAGTTCGCGCCCGTCATTGCCACGAAAAATCACAATGCGTTTGCCCTCGACCGCCGCCGCTTGCAGCGCGGGCAACGCGAGCAAACCTTCGCTGGCGAACGACGTCGTAGGCATCTGCGCATCGGCCACACCCAGCCGCGCTAGCTCTTCTGCGGTGCCGGGGCCTGGCGCAAATACTTTGAGCGACGCTGGCAATTTGATCGGCGTCGACGATAGCGGCGCAATCGTCATTTCGGCGGCGCTCGGGCTCACGAAAATCGCGGCGTAGTAATCACCGAGTTTTGCGAGCGCGGTTTTGAGCGGCGCAGCGTCCGCGGGGGCGACAGGCTCGATGATGAGCGTCGGGAAGATCATCGGCCTTGCACCGAGAGCCGCCACGCGCGTGGCAGTGCGCGAGGCGGGCATCACCGGACGCGTGATGAGTACGTTCACGCCCGCAAGCGGGCCAGCGCTGGCGGCGCTTTTTGTAGTACTCAGATGAAAATCTGTGCTCACTTCAAACTCGCAATGATCTTGTCAGCGCCTTGCGCCTTGAGGAGTTCGGCCACCTCTTCGCCCAATGCTTCGGGCGCATCCGGTGTGCCAAACGCTTCGGCACTAACGCAGACGCTGCCATCAAGGTTGGCAACGAACGCGCGCAGGCGCAGCGGTTTCTCCGCATCCACAAAATCGGCGTACGCACCGAGCGGGAGCTCGCAGCTGCCGCCGAGCAAGCGGCTCACCATGCGCTCGGCCATGCACGCGACCGCCGTCGGCGCGTGGTCGAGCTCGGAAACGATTTCGGCGGTGTAATCGTCGTCGCTCACAATTTCGATGCCGAGCGCGGCTTGGCCCGGCGCGGGGAGCGAGAGCTCAATCGGCAGGCGGTCGCGAATGCGCTCGTTCATGCCCAAGCGAATCAGGCCCGCCGCCGCGAGAATCAGCGCGTCGAATTCGCCTTTGTCAAGCTTCGCCATACGCGTGTTCACATTGCCACGAACCGGCTCGAACTTGAGCTTCGGGAACGCGCGCGAAAGCACCGCCGCGCGTCGGAGGCTCGATGTGCCAACAATCGCGCCAGCTGGCATATCGGCGAGCGTTGGATACTTGTTCGAGACCAACGCGTCGCGCGCATCCTCGCGCGGCAGGATCGCCGCAAGTGAGAAGCCCTTCGGCAACACCATCGGCACGTCTTTGAGCGAGTGCACCGCCAAATGCGCGCGACCTTCTTCCAGCGCCACTTCGAGTTCTTTGATGAACAAGCCTTTGCCGCCGACCTTCGCGAGCGGTTTGTCAAGGATTTGATCGCCGCGTGTGGTCATGCCCAAGAGGCTCACGGAGAGCCCGGGAATTACACTCTCAAGCTCGGCTTTCACGTGATGGGCCTGCGCAAGCGCCAAAGGACTTTCACGGGTGGCAATAATCAGGGATTCGCTCATGCGGTTTGCAGTTAATTTTTTGAGTGGCGTGCGCGAACCTTTAGCAAAGCTTAAGGCGCGCAGCACGGCGGTAATGTTGGCCTGCATTATCGCATCCGGTTTTTCGATGGCGCAGAGCGCGCCCGCAGTCGATGACGCAAAACCGCTCGCACCGAGCAGTCGCGAGTGGGAAAAAATCTTGCCGGCCGCGAAAGATTTGAAAGCTGATGGCGAGCGCGCTACCGCCGAGAAAAAGCCGATTTTGTTGTTTTTCAACTTGACCGGCTGCCACTATTGCCGAGGCGCGCTGCGTGAAGTTGTCGTCCCAATGTTTCGTGACGCTGGATGGCGCGCGGCGCTTGAGTTTCGCCAAATCACGGTGGACGACGGCAAGTCGCTCATCGATTTTGACGGCAAAACGATTGAGAACATTGCCTTCGCGCAGAAGCGTAAGGGCACGTTCACGCCCACCGTGATGGTGGTCGATGGCAACGGACAACTGTTGGCCGACCCGCTGGTGGGCGTGGCCAATTTTGATTTTTACGGCAGCTACGTCGAAGCGATGGCGAAGAAGGCGGTTGAGGAAGTGAGAGCGCGCAAATGAGTGGATTTATGTACTTAGCCTGCATCATCACCGGTGTCATTTCCGGCGGTGCGCTGGGCATGATCGGTGGCGTGTTGGTCACGCGTGAGCCTTGGGGGCGCTACGTCGGTGGCGTGATTGGAGCGGTGATTCTCAGCGCGTTGTTGCTTCGCGTGGGCCGAAAATTACAAAAGGCACTGAACGAAAAATGAGCAGACAGAAAGTTCTCGGACTCGGCGGCGTATTCGTCCGCGCCCGCAACGCCGAAGCGCTGCGCAAATGGTATTACCGCCACCTCGGCGTTGACGTCACCGACTGGGGCGGCGCAACGTTCGTGCAGGCGGCGGGCGACGAAATTCACTGGAGCGTGTTCGAAGAAAAAAGCGACTACATGCCCAAGCGCCAACTCACAATGCTTAACTGGCGCGTCGCCGACCTAGACGCCATGCTCGACCAACTGCGCGCCGCCGACATTCGCGTGGAAGATCACATCGAAGAAACAGAACATGGCCGCATCGGTTGGGCGTACGATTTTGAGGGCAATAAGTTTGAGCTTTGGCAGGCTACGGCGGGTTGATGCGGCGAGCGGGGCGTATTAGCGTTTGGACATGCCGACTTGCCCAGTGACTCCTCGAACCGAATCGGCGCGCGGTAAGTTACACGGTAGCCAGTTATCGATATCGCATAGCTTGTTTTCTTAGAACCGACCAAGCAACACAAATGAAGCATTTGAAATCGTCTGAAATTTGCCACCGCATTCCTGCTCACGCAACGACCGCAGAATCGGCGGCGAAATTGTGCATGGCACTTGTTCTGGTAGCGCTGGTTTTCACCGCGCTGACGCTAAGTGGAGCTGTAGAGGCGCAACCCGTGCTCGTTACCAAGACGTTGCCAACCGCTGTTTACGGACAGCGCTACCGCGCAAATATCTTCGTCGGCGGTGACCCTGCCCCAACAATTGTTACGTTGTCTTCACTACCCACAGGACTGACCGCATCGCACAACGGTTTTGGTAGTGTTGCAATTTCCGGAATTCCGACGACTGCGGGCACCTTCATTGTCGGCATTCACAGCACCAACACGGCTGGGCAACTTGATGTCACGGTTCCGTTGGAAGTCGCCCAGTACTCGCACGACGTCTTATCCATGTCTGCGGGGGCCGCGAGTACTTGTGTCGTACTTAACGGCGGAGTCGCGTGTTGGGGATACGGGACTTTGACAAGTGCTATGCGATACGAAATTGCGACAGGTAGCGGTGTGACTGCGGTTGCGGCGAGTTCTTCGGGACACTATTGCTCGGTGGCCAAAGGTGGCGTGAGTTGCTGGGGGAACCCTACATTTGGCGCGGTTGGCCTGGATACAAACACGGTTGTATCCAGCCCGTTCCAAGTGTTGCCGGAGGGGAGCGGTGCTACGGCGATCGCCGCTGGAGCGATGTTCAGTTGTGCGGCAGTTCAGGGCGGTGTGAAATGTTGGGGGCGCAACAATTTCGGTCAACTCGGTGATGGTTCCACCACTGACCACGCCGCATCGTCTGTGGCGATTGCAGCAGGAGCGGGCGTGTCCGCCGTTTCGGCAGGAGCTGAACATGCTTGCGCGATCTCAAATGGTGGATTGTTATGTTGGGGGAACAATCGCGCTGGTGAACTAGGAAATGGAACACTCATTCCGAGCGCAATACCGGTGCAAGTCTTCGCATCAGGCAGTGGTGTAACTGCCGTTTCAGCCGGTCCCACGCGAACCTGTGCGGTTGTTCAGGGCAGCGTGCTTTGCTGGGGGAGTAATGCGGGAGGGCTTTTAGGCGACGGCACTGAGATTGATCGCCTAGTTCCAACACCCATCGCCCCGCTCGCACTGGGCGGCACGGTGGTTTCGATTGCACCGTCGGGACACACGTGCGCTGTCGTTAACCAACGTTTGTTCTGCTGGGGCATAAACGAATACGGCCAACTTGGTGATGGATCAGTGTCCTCTTCCAGCACGCCCGTAGAGGTAGCGTTGGACGATGCCGGATTTGTGACCAGTGTTGTCACGGGATCAAGCCACACATGCGCTCTCGTGCGCGCGGGAGTGCGATGCTGGGGCGACAATTTGTCTGGGCAATTGGGTAACTCTGTTAGCTCCTTTCGTACATCTCCAGTGCAAGTCATTGCAACTGGCTCCGGCGTCACTCACCTCGCTTCAGATTCCGAACGCTCCTGCGCTGTGGTAGCAGGCGGCGTCCAATGTTGGGGCGAAAACCCCCTTGGACAACTCGGTGATGGAACAACGAAGGCCACCAATCGACCGGTTTGGGTGATCGCCGCAGGTTCCGGCGCGACTAAAGTGGCGGTTAGTCCAGATCATGGCTGTGCCGTAGTTGCTGGCGGAGTCAGCTGTTGGGGCAGGGATTGGTATCTTGGTGTTGGTAGTCAAGCCGGGGATATCAAATTGCCCACACAAGTTATCCCGCCTAACAGCGGTGTGACGAGCATTGCAACCGGGGAACACCATACTTGCGCGCTAATTAACTCTGGCGTCCAATGCTGGGGACTGAACTCTGCGTACCGTCTGGGCGCCATGTTTTTCACTTCGGACTTGGTGCCAACGCAAGTACTCGCGGCCAATAGCGGTGTGGAGCAGATTGCGTCGGGTCGACGGCATATCTGTGTAGTCATTGATGGCGGCGTGTCCTGCTGGGGAGAGAACACTGGTGGCCAACTCGGAAATGGCAACAGCGACCCGACGAGTGCTGCGTCCCAAGTTTTTCCCGTTGGTTCAGGAGTCACGTTCGTCTCTGGGGGCATGTTTTCTACATGCGTTACGAAGGGGGGAGGAGTAAATTGTTGGGGGACCAATGTGGACGGTGAGCTCGGTTCGGGGACGACGAATTCCAGCTTTGCGCCGGTCTCCTCAATCCCAGTGGCTGGCGGTGCAACCATGGTCTCACAGGGTGCAACGAACACCTGCGCAGTCGTGTTAGGAGGCGTTCGTTGCTGGGGCAACAACGTGGCAGGACAACTGGGCAACGGAAGCACAAGCAACTCACTAAGTCCCGTGTCATCAATCGACTCGGGGAGTGCTGTCGCGCAGGTCGTTGCGGGAGGTTTTCGCTCGTGCGCACTGATCAATGGTGGCGTTGTCTGCTGGGGACGGGAATTTCATGCGTCCCTTATTGGTGATCCAAACCCTTTTGCAGTTGCATACCCTTCGATTCCGTACATTGATCGTGCACACGCTCTCGATGTTGACGGCAACTTGGGCACTACGGCAAGATATTCAGCGACCTCCGACGGGGCTTTGATATTGCGTTATCTGCGCGATCCGCTGCTATGGCTGCCAAATAATGTTGTCGGACCAGACGCCAAGCGTGCAACGCGAACAGATATTCGGCTCTATCTTGACGGGATTCGTTTTCTTCTCGATGTCGACGGCAATGGCAGTTTCGACCCGTTGGTCGATGGCCAATTGATCGTCAGATACTTGCTCGGCTTCCGAGGGTCAGCACTTGTGGCTGGTCTGATACCGCAATCGGGTACTCCACCACCACGGGCGACGCCTGCGGCGATCGAAGCGTATTTGGCGCCGTTGATGCAGTAACTCGCACTAAAGGCTCTTGGCCGCTTTTTTGTGATCGAGGCGATGGGAACTATCCGCGCAACGATTGAGTTGCGCGTCTTTTTTTGAAAATTGGCAGACGCGGCCTATCACGTGCGACCGACATTCACGTCGCAGACCACATCGAAGAGACTGAACATGGCCGCATGGGCTGAGTCTACGATTTTGGTGGCGACAAGTTCGAACGGTTGCATGCGACGACCGGCGGATGCGGCCGTGGCGTCGCGATTGTTTCGTGGGGTGGGCATTGCCCGCCTGTTCCTCGTCGCGCAGCGCCCGCCCCACCATATGGCTTTTACGGTATAACGACCGCCCAACGGCACTTTCAGATTGATTTATTGGTGAGTCAACAACTCGAGTAAATGTGTTGCGACGACCACCCAAACGCCGTTAGCGCTGAAAAGCTGTTAGCCCGCCCGATTACGCATCCAATCCGCCGTGCCAAACATCTGCCCCATAAACCACGCACCGAGCTTTTCGTCGATTTGACAATCGGCGAGCGCGTCGCGCATACAGGCAAGCCACGCGTCGCGCT
>DAINAJ010000147.1:2191-7500 GCA_036733505.1 Casimicrobium sp. | reverse complement strand
ATTGACCGTGGCGCGATTGAGGATACGGTTATTGGCAACGGCGTAAAAATCGACAATTTAGTGCAGATTGCGCACAACTGTCGCGTCGGTGACCACTCTGCGATTGCCGGCTGCGCTGGCATGGCTGGCAGCTCGGTCGTGGGGGCGCGGTGCATGATTGGCGGGGCTGCGATGATCGTTGGCCACATTTCGATTTGCGACGATGTCATCATTTCCGGTGGCACGCTGGTGTCTAGTTCCATCGAACAACCGGGCCGCTACACCAGTGTTTTTCCACACACTGAGCACCGCACGTGGCTAAAAATCGCCGCGAATTTGCGAAGATCCGGCAAATAGTTCGCGCATTTGCGAGAATTCAAGGTATGACTGAATCCGCTAGCCCCAAATCCACCGCACCTGTGTTCGATATCGGCAAAATCCTTGAATTGCTGCCGCATCGCTACCCGTTCTTGTTGATCGACCGAGTGCTCGAGCTGAACGTCGGCAAAAGCGTTCGTGCGCTGAAAAACGTCACCATCAACGAGCCTTTCTTTCCCGGTCATTTTCCGGTCAAGCCCGTGATGCCCGGCGTCTTGATGATTGAGGCGATGGCTCAGGCCGCAGCCGTTTTGGCCTACACCGCCAAGCCCTTAGTGCCCGGCGCGGAGCAGCAAATTGTTTATCTTGCGGGCGTGGATAACGCGCGCTTCAAGAAGATGGTGATTCCCGGCGATCAGCTCATCCTCGAGGTGGAAGTGGATCGCATCGTACGCAACATCGGCAAGTTCAAATGCCGTGCGACCGTGGATGGCCAGCTCGCGGCCGAAGCCATGCTTATCGCCGCTATCGGAGGCGCTTAATGGCGCAGGTACATCCGCAATCGATTGTTCATCCGAATGCGAAGCTTGCTGCTGACGTAGAAATCGGGCCCTTCTGCACAGTCGGCGACGGCGTAGCCTTAGGTGCCGGAACACGTCTGATCTCGCACGTTGTGATTGACGGCGATACTCAAGTCGGCGCGGGCAACACGTTCTATCCTTTTTGCTCAATCGGCCTTGCGTCGCAAGACAAAAAGTATGCGAACGAGCCTACACGCGTCGTGATCGGCGACAACAATACGTTCCGTGAGAGTTGTACGGTGCATCGTGGCACGGTGCAAGACGAAGGCGTCACAAAGCTTGGCTCGCGCGGGCTCTACATGGCGTATGCGCACGTCGCGCATGATTGCGTAATCGGTGACGATGTAATTCTTGCCAACGCTGCAACGTTGGGTGGTCACGTGAAAGTCGGCAACTTTGCGATTTTGGGCGGGCTAGCCGGCGTGCATCAGTTTTGCCGTATTGGCGAACACGCCATGGTGGGCGGCGCGTCGTGCGTACTGCAAGACGTTGCGCCTTACGTGCTTGGCCAAGGTAATCCGTTCACGGTGAGCGCAGTGAACTCCGAAGGACTCAAGCGACGCGGCTTTTCCGTCGACGCGATAACCGCCGTGCGCGGCGCTTACAAAACCGTGTTTCGTAACGGGCTGATTCTGAAAGAGGCAATCGTTGCGCTTGAGACCGAAAGCGCAGCGGCGACGCCGGAGGTGCAGGCTGCGCTCGCGCCGCTCATCGCGTTTCTCAAGTCTCCCGGTCGAGGCCTCGCGCGATAGTTTCCACGATGTCTGACGTTGTTATTGTTGCCGGCGAAACCTCCGGCGATCAGCTGGCGGCTGATTTGGTTGAACGCGTTCTTGCCGTCGATCCGTCGGTGCGCTTTCACGGCATCGCAGGGCCGCGCATGCGCGCCGCTGGCGTTGAAACATGGATCGATTCAGAGACGCTCGCGGTGCGAGGCTACGCCGAAGTTATTTCAGCTTTGCCGCGAATTTTGCGTGCCAAACGCGAGCTCATTGCGCGCACCCAAGCGCTAAAACCCAGCCTCTACATTGGTGTCGATGCCCCCGACTTTAATCTGCGTGTCGAACGTGAGTTGAAAGCGCAGGGCGTGTCGACGCTGCACTACGTTTGCCCCTCGTTTTGGGCTTGGCGGCCGGAGCGCGCGGCGAAATTTAAGAACTCTGCCGATCACGTGTTGTGCCTGTTTCCGTTCGAGCCGAAGCTCTTAGCCGCGCACCACGTCGGCGCGACGTTTGTCGGCCATCCGCTTGCCACCGCGCCTTTGTGTGATGCTGATCGCAATCGTTTGCGGCGCAAGTTAGATCATTTTGGCGCGCCGCCAGAAGCGCCGCTGATTGCCGTTTTGCCCGGCTCGCGCATCGACGAAATTGAGCGCCACGCTGAGCTTTTCATTTCGGTGATGGTTCGCCTGCTCAAGCGCTATCCTGAAGCGCGGTTTGTAGTCCCGCTCGTGACTCGCCAGACGCGGGATCGATTTCAAGCCGAGCTGTGGCGGGTCGCCGAAGCGATCGTCCCGCGCGTGCAGTTGTTGTTCGGTCATGCCGATTTTGCGCTACGAGCGTCGGATGTGGCGCTCGTGGCGTCTGGCACGGCAACGTTAGAAGCTGCAATGCTCGGTTGCCCGCAAGTTGTGAGTTACCGCGTGAGCAAAACGACTGCTTTTATCGTGATGCGCAAGCTCACCAGCCCATACGTTTCATTGCCGAACATTCTGGCGAACGATTGGTGTGTGCCGGAATTGCTGCAAGACGCGGCAACACCCGAGGCGCTGGAAAGCGCGTTGTGCGGACTCATTGATCAGCCGCGCTTGCGTGCGAAAACCCAAGAAGCCTACACACAAATGGCAGACGCGCTCAAGCCGCCGATCAGCGACGCGGGTGACCCGCTGGCGTTGGCGGTGCTCGCGCAAATGCGCCGCCAAGCGTGACCTTGGCGACGCTCTGCTGCGGCGTTGACGAAGCGGGACGCGGGCCGTTGGCGGGGCCGGTTTATGCCTCAGCGGTGGTGTTGGGCGACGGTGCTTCGCGGATCAGTGGCATCAACGATTCGAAGAAACTTACGGCGGCTAAGCGTGAAGCGTTGGCTCCGTTGATTCAGGCGCATGCGAGTGCGTGGGCCATTGCCTCTGCATCGGCGGAGGAGGTCGATCGCATCAATATCTTGCAAGCGACGATGCTCGCCATGTTTCGCGCCATTTCGCAGTTGCCAGCGGGATCGTTTACGCGCATCGTGATTGACGGAACTCAGATTCCGCGTGACTTGCGTCCGTGGGCTGCCGAGCGTGGCATCGAGGTCGTGGCACAGCCACGAGCCGATGCGGATGTGTTGGACGTGGGAGCCGCGTCAATACTCGCCAAGACCGCGCGAGACACGTACATGATGGATGTGCATCACCGCCATCCGCAGTACGGCTTTGACGCGCACAAAGGCTATGGAACGGCGCAGCACATGGCCGCACTCACGGCACACGGCCCATGCCCGGAGCACCGCAAAACCTTTGCGCCGGTCGCGCAATGGTCGTTGCTTTGATCGTCTTTAGTACTTCGGGCGATTTGTAGCTTTTACGCGCTATCGACTAGCCCGTGGTCGTTTGGGGCGCTTTTTATCGTAAGTCGACAATGCGGTAAAAACGGCTGAAATGACTGCCGGCTAGCCGCTTAACCGTAAAAGTTGTAACCCCGGAATTATTGCGTTGCGATCGGAGGGCGGGCGCCGCTCTCCCTACGGATTCATTGAAGCCGCAGTCCGACATGCGTCTAGTCAGTCAGTCTTGAGTACGGTGAATTTGCTGCCGTGAAATAGCAACGGTGAACCGTCGTGCGCCGTGGCGCGCAGCACTTCCCCAACGAAAAGCTCATGGTCGCCCACGCGAAAGTCGTTCACTTTCTTGCACACAAAATGCGCAAGCGCACCGCGCACCAACGGCGGTTCGCCCGGCGTGTCGATCATATCCATGCCGGCGAAACGATCCGGGCTGCGGCTGGCGAATTGCCGCGCCACAGCTTCCTGATCGGCCGCGAGCACGCTCACCGCGAATGTCGTCGCCTCCACAAAACTGCGGTGTAGTCCCGAGTTGACGCGTAGGCACCAATGCACCAGCGGCGGCTCCAGCGACACCGAGCCAAACGAATTGGCCGTCATGCCTACCGCAACGCCTTGCGCGTCGAGCGCGGTGATCACGGTGACGCCCGTTGCAAAGCTCGCGAAGGCATGCCGAAGCGCGAGCGGATCAAGGTCGGGGTGGTGGGAATGAGATTTGGAGTGAGGCATGCAATGAGAGGGCGGGCTCAAATACACTAAGGCCGATGACCCCGCGTCGCAAACCACAGGCCTAATTATGAAGCTTTCCAAATCCCTACTCTTTGCAGTGTCGCTTTCGACCGTGCTGGCAACTGGTGCTGCCCATGCGCAAATAAAAATTGGCGCGATGGTTTCGGCCACAGGCCCGACCTCCGCCATCGGTATTCCACAGCGAAACACCGTTGCGTTGCTGCCGACCACCGTCGGCGGTCTCACCATTGAATACATCACGCTCGACGACGGCGGCGATACCACGCGCGCCGTGCAAAACGCCAAGCAGTTGATTCAGCAGCACAAAGTCGACGCCATCATCGGCCCATCCACGACGCCCGCGGCGCTTGCGATTCTCCCGATCATCGCAGAGGCTAAAGTGCCGCTGGTGAGCACGGTCGGTTCGCAAGCGGTGGTCGAGCCGCAAGACGCGACCAAACGCTGGGTCTTCAAGACCACGCAGAACGACGACTTGATTGCCGAGGCGCTGGTCTCGCACATGGTGCGCAACAAGGTCAAGCGCTTGGGCTACGTAGGCTTCAATGATCCGTTCGGCGAGGGCTTTCTGAAAATCCTCCCGGCGATGCTCGCCAAGAACAAGATTGAACTTGTCGCGGCTGAAAAGTATTCGCGCACCGATCAGTCGGTGACTGGCCAAGCGCTGAAACTCATCGCCGCGAAACCTGATGCGGTGTTCGTCGCTGCTGTCGGCGGCCCTGCCGTGTTGCCGCAAGCCACGCTGCGCGATCAAGGCTTCAAAGGCACGATTTACCAGACACACGCGATTGCGACGCAAGACTTCATCAAGATCGGCGGCGCGAAAGTTGAGGGCACGGTACTCGCCGCGGGCGGTATGTTGGTGTTTGACGAAATGAGCGACGCGAACCCAGTGAAGAACGTGGCTGCCCGCTTCATTCGCGCTTACGAAAAGATTTACGGCACGCGTCCGGCGACGTTTGGCGCGAACACCTACGACTCGGGCATCTTGTTGCAGTACGCGATTCCTGATGCGCTCAAAAAGGGACAGCCGGGCAGCGAAGCTTTCCGCAGCGCGCTTCGCGATGCGCTAGAAGGACAGAAGGAAATCGTGGGCTGTCAGGGCGTGTTTAACGTGACTGCATCGAACCACAACGGCCTCGA
>DAINAJ010000147.1:0-2091 GCA_036733505.1 Casimicrobium sp. | reverse complement strand
ATGCAATACCGCCGCCTCGGAAAATCCAATCTTCGCGTCTCCGCGCTGTGCCTCGGCACGATGATGTTCGGCGACCAAACCGACGCGGCGGAATCGCAACGCATCGTCGATCATGCGCGCCATCACGGTATGAATTTCATCGACACCGCCGACGTTTACTCGCTCGGCAAGAGCGAAGAAATCACCGGCAACGCGATTCGCGCGGAGCGCGATCATTGGGTGCTCGCCACGAAAGTTGGCAACAAGATGATGCCGGACAGTCCGTTCCCAAATCACGAGCGCTACTCGCGCAAATGGCTCATGCAGGAATGTGACGCCTCGCTCAAACGCCTCGGCACCGACTACATCGACATCTATTACCTGCACCGTGATTTCGAAGAAGACGCGCTCGACGAGGCGGTCGCGGCGCTTGGCGATTTGATTCGCGCGGGGAAAATTCGCTACTTCGGCGTGTCGAATTTTCGCGCGTGGCGCATCGCTGAAATCGTCGCCGAATGCAGGCGTCAGGGCGTGCCGCTGCCTGCAATTTGTCAGCCGTATTACAACCTGCTTAATCGTTTGCCCGAGGTCGAAATTCTCCCGGCTTGCGGCTTTCACGGTCTCGGCGTTTCGCCATACAGCCCGATTGCACGTGGTGTGCTCACCGGCAAATACAAGCCAGGCGACGCACCGCCCGAAGGCTCGCGAGCGGCGCGCGCCGACAAGCGATTCATGCAGTCAGAATGGCGTCCAGAGTCGCTGGTGATCGCACAGAAACTCGAAGTGCACGCCAAAGCAAAGGGCTTTTCGCTGCTGCAGTTTGCCACCGCTTGGGTGCTCGCCAATCGGTTCGTGTCGAGCGTGATCGCAGGCCCCAAATCGCTCGCGCAGTTCGAGCCGTACTTCGGCGCGCTTGATTATCCGTGGGGCGCGGACGACGAGGCCATCGTTGATTCGCTAGTGCCGAAAGGACATCCGTCGACGCCGGGTTATCACGATCCTGCGTATCCCTTCATTGGAAGATAGCTTACAGCTTTTTGGCTGCAGCGACCGCCAGGCGGTCGCTAGACGCGTAATTGCAACTATGTTGACTATACGAAAAAAGTGCCTCCAACGACCGCCAGCTGGTCGTTGACGCATTAAAGCTGTAGTGCTATTCGTCAGTCCAAATATTCCGGATTCTCGCCATGATCGAAAAACTCAACGAACTCACCGAAAGCCACGGTGCACTTAAGCCGGGTCACGGTTTGGTGTCAGGCGTGATCGCGCTCTCGCTCGCGATTTTGTGTTTTCTCGGCGTGCTTGCTTTTCACTTTCCCGAATACCTGACGACGCCGCAGCTACGCAAAAGCTACAACGTCGACGTGATCCGCAACATCATGCTCGTTGCGCTCGCGATCTCCGGCGGCATCAGTTTGGTGAACGTGATTTTTGGTCGCGCGCGTTGGCTCTCAGCGTTCGCGTTTCTGCTCGTTGCGCTCACGCTGATGCTCGGAGGGCACAAGGTGCCGGTCAATGATTTCGCGGACAACACACCCTACATTGGCCTCGATTGGTTCATCCTAGATTTGCTCGGTTCTTCGCTGATCTTCATCTTCATCGAGAAGCTCTTCGCGCACCGCAAAGACCAGCCGGTGTTTCGCGCGGAATGGCAGACGGACTTTCACCACTTCATCGTGAACCACATGATCGTGGGCTTCGTGCTCCTCGCCACGAACCTGATGGTGCACAAGTTCTTCGGCTGGGCGGCGAACGACGGCATTCGTGGATGGGTGCAAGGTTTGCCGTTTTGGGCCGGCGTGTTGCTCATCGTATTGGTCGCGGATTTTGTGCAGTACTGGACGCACCGCGCGTATCACGAAGTACCGCTCCTGTGGCGCTTACACGCCGTGCACCACAGTGCAAAAAGCATGGACTGGCTGGCCGGTTCGCGCCAACACATTGTTGAGCTCATCATCACCCGCACGCTCGTGCTCGCGCCGATTTACGTGATGGGTTTCTCGAAAGAAGTGATCGACACCTACATCGTGATCGTCGGCTTTCAGGCCGTGTTTAACCACGCGAACGTCAGCGTGCGTTTGGGGCCGCTGCGCTACATCATCGTCACGCCGA
>DAINAJ010000146.1:0-7530 GCA_036733505.1 Casimicrobium sp. | reverse complement strand
CCGACGAACTCGTCGCGATGTTCCCCGGAGAACGTGGTGAGCGGCTTGCGCAGTTTGCAGGAACCACTGCGGACACGGTGTTTGATCTGATCAAAAAGCACGACATGGCCGTGCCGCACGTTCGCAACGGTTGGATTCAAGGCGCGCACACTGCGGCGGGATTGGATCTGGTCACCAAGCGCGCGGCGCAATGGAAGGCGCGTGGCGTCGAGGGTGCGCGCGCATTGTCCGCAAGCGAAGCCGCAGCGCTTCTCGGAACCGACAAGTACGTTGGCGGTTGGCTCGACCCGCGCGGCGGTGGCGTACAACCGTTGTCGTACGCACGCGGGCTATGCAAGGCCGCGATCAACGCGGGCGCAAAAATTCATGGTCGAAGCGAAGTGACGACGCTCGAGCGCGACGGCGCTCGCTGGCATGTGCGGACGGCAAGTGGCGCATCAGTGCGCGCGGAGCGAGTCGTGCTCTGCACCAACGGCTACACCGGCGCGCTTCGGCCGGGGCTCGCGAAATCGGTGATCGCGCCCAACTCGTTCCAAGTGGCGACAGAGCCTTTGTCGGAAGACGTGGCGAAGACGATCTTGCCGCAAGGCCATGTCTCGTCGGACACGCGCCAGCTCCTGTTCTACTTCCGCTTTGATCATCAGCGCCGCTTCATCATGGGCGGACGCGGGCCGTTCCGCGAACCCACGTCGCCAGCCGATTGGGGTCACCTTGAACGCGTAATCGGCCGCATGTTTCCCGCCGCCGCGAAAGCGCCAATCGCGTTTCGCTGGTGTGGCCGCGTGGCGATCACGCGTGATTTCTTGCCGCATTTGCACGAGCCGCAGCCGGGTCTCCTCATCAACATTGGCTGTATGGGTCGCGGCGTGGGTCTACAAACCTCGATGGGCCGTGCGATGGCGAACTACATCGTGAGCAACAAGGCTGAAGCGTTACCGCTGCCACTCTCGACGATGAAGAGTTTCCCGCTGCATCAGTTCCGCCGGCTGTACCTCTCTGCGATCATCGCTTGGTATCAGATGAACGATGGCGGGTTGGCCTGAAGCACGGTTTGCGAACTCCCATGGATTCGCGCATATAGCTTTTACGCGCCAGCGACTGACCAGTGGTCGTTTCAGCGTTTTTTATCTTTAAGTCAACTATCGCAATAATCTGTCTTGAAGCACCGCCCGCTGGTCTCTGGAGCCTAAAAGCTGCTTCATACATGCGCATGTGCGTGTGCCTGTGCCTGTGCCGCCGCACCGCTCGCCGATGAATCGGCGCATCCAAAATCAATTCGACGCGACAAACCCGCTCTCGCGACTCGCGCGCTTGCCTGCGTCGGTCGCGATAAATTCAGTGAGACGCGCGCCGTTCGGGCGGTCTTTTAGTGCGGCGACTTGGTAGCGCGTGGCGAGCTGGTGCGGCACCGGCAGCGCACCGACGTAGCGCACGCTTTTGTGTTGCACGATCTCGCTTGATTGGCTCACATCCAACGCGAACTTTCCTGCACCGACGGCCTCGATCACTTCCACGCCGAACGGCAGCACGGTGACCTCACCCGCGACGCGATCATGAATGCCCAACGCAACGAGCGTCTTCGCGAAATGCGCGCCCGCCGTCGCACCGCGCGCGGGGTCGGCATAGGCGATGCTCGGTGCGGCGAGCAGCGCTGCGCGTAGTGCGTCAGGTGTGGAAATATCTGGAGCGTCGCTTCCGGCCTTGACTGCGAGGCCGACCTGCACATCGCCGATGTCGCGAATGGTTGCGGCGTCGATCAAGCCCGCACGGTTAAGTTGCGCGATAGCTGCAGCGCTCAGGAGCACGGCATCAGGACGCGCGCTCCACGAGTTCGCGTTGCGCGCCAACGGTGTCGAAGGTCGCTTTGATGCGATGCCCCGTGGCCGTCGAGAAAGGTTCGTCGATACACGCCGGCAATTCTTTGCCCGCGTCTGCGGCCGCCAACGTGATCTCGGCAGCGAACGCGCTAGCGCCAAGCGTCAATGTGACGACCGCCGCGATGGCCGGCGACTTGTGCGATAGACAGGTAACGCTAGGAGCGATGACTCGCTCTCCACTGATCGGCCCAAACACGCTTCAACCCGGAGGAATTAAGCGCCCACGCACTAACAAAATCAACGTGCGCACCGTCAGAAACGCGATGACCGCTGTCGCGAGCAACACTGCGACAAAAGCAACTTGCACCGGCCAGCCGCCGCGCGCCACAGCCTCCACGATGACTGCGGCGAGAGCCGCCACTGGGAACGAGAACGACCAGAAGCCGAGCGAGAACGGCACGTCGCTCCACCAACGCCAGCGCACGAGCACTCCGATCATCGGGCCGCACGCGACGCCAAGGCCGATCAATATCACGTCAGCCGGGAGGGTCGGCCACAACACGGAGGCCGCGAGCGTGGCAATCGCCGCAGGGGCCATCTCGACGCCACTCGTCGGTCGAAATGGCGGCGGCAATGGGCCTGCGAATAAGCGATTCAAAACACGTGCTTCGAGCAGCGCCCAGCCGCTGAGCCCCATGCCAAAGAGCAGAACGGCAAACCCATGAAGGCCCATTGCCTGTAATGTCATCGCTCCGATCAACCCGCTGCCGACCACCGGAATGTAGAGCGCGGGGGTGACCATATCCGCGGGCATCGCACCCGTTGAAAGCTGTGACACGACGCGCCAGACGAACACGGCTTCAACTGCCAGCGCGACCAACACAATGGGCAGCGCGAAAGCCGACGGTTGTGCCAAGAGCGGCGTCCACAACGCGATCGCGAGCATCACGACCAAAGGCACGACCGACAGCATCGCACCGTGTACGGGATGCAGAAAATCTCGACGAACCTCGTCGCGAAAGCGCCAAAGCTTGAAGATCAACAACAGCAGCAGCAATTCCAACAACCCGGTTGCCACGTTAAGGATGGCCGTAGCAACCAGATCGGTGTGTTCCAGCTTAAAACCCGCTAGACGCCGCCATGCACTCGCAAGCCCCAGCAAGCCGAGCACAATGGCAAACAGCCCCGGCGGCAGCCGCGCAAGCCAGTGGCGGCCGGTGCCAATGGGCGTAACCGTCGCGGGGCCAGCCGAGCGACCAGCGTTTGAGGGCGAGTCAATAATGTTCATCTCGTGAGTGTATTGCGCGCGAGGTTTAATTTTCACAACAATCGGTAGCGGCAAACGCGCAGTCGAAGAGCGAGTCGTTAAAAGTAGAATCTCCTCCCGCCCCATTTCCCCACACCGCTTTTTTCAGTCGCGCTTTGTAGCCGACCGAGGCGGCGCTTTTTCGCTTTTATGACTCAACCGGCTCCTCAAACACTTGCCCTAGGTCTCGATTTCGGCACCACCAACACCGTGGTTGCCACGTCCAGCGCGCGCGGCCAAGCCAACGTGTTGCCATTCACGCTCGACGCGCGCAGTCACTCAACGTTTCGTTCGGCGATGTGCTTTTGGGACGAAGAAACCGAGAGCGCCCATGATTTACGTTTCGAGGCCGGTCCGTGGGCGATTGAGCGCTTCATTGATGACCCGATGGATTGCCGGTTTCTGCAGTCGTTCAAGACATTTGCGGCGAGCAAATCGTTTACCGAGACGCATATTCACGGGCGCAAATTTACGTTTGAAGACTTGCTCGCCGCTTTCATCGAAAAAATGCGGGCGCACGCAGGGCCAGCACTCGCAGATTTGCCGCTGCAATTGGTGGCTGGCCGTCCGGTGGCGTTTGCGGGCGTTAACCCGAATGAAGCGTTGGCGCTAGAGCGATATGAGCGCGCGTTCAAGCGTGTGGGGTTTGCCGAAATCACTTATGTGTTCGAGCCTGTGGCGGCAGCGTACTTTTTCGCGCAACGTTTGACCAAAGCGGCCACGGTTCTGGTCGCCGACTTCGGCGGTGGCACGAGCGACTTTTCGATCATTCGATTCGAGCCGCACGACGGTCAGCTAAAGTCGATTCCGCTCGCGCACTCGGGCGTGGCGGTGGCGGGCGACGTATTTGACTACCGAATTCTTGAGCATGCGATCCTGCCGCAATTGGGACATCGTGCGCAGTACAAGAGCATTGATAAATTGCTCGAAGTGCCAACGCATTTTCATCATCGTTTTGCGCAATGGAACCAGCTGGCGTTGATGAAGTCGCCTGCGGTGATTCGCGAGCTGCGCGAGTATTTGCGCTACGCCATCGAAAAAGAAGGCCTCGCCAAGTTCATCACTTTGATCGAAAACGATTTGGGTTATCCGTTGTACAAAGCCGTTGCCGACGTGAAGGCGGGTCTCTCGCACGACTCGCAAGCAACGCTCGCATTTCGCGCGAGTGGACTGGGCTACGATCTCGCGCTTGATGCGACCATCAAGCGCAGCGACTTTAATTTATGGATCGCCGACGATCTGCAGAAGCTCGAAGATGCAGTTGACGAAGCGCTCGGCGAAGCGGGGCTTGGTGCGAGCGAAATTGATCGCGTGTTTCTCACGGGAGGTACGTCATTCGTGCCGGCGGTGCGCGCGATTTTTGATCAGCGATTTGGTGTCGCGAAAATCGAAACCGGCGACCAACTCGAATCTATCGCCTACGGCCTTGCGCTTATTGCGAATAGCGCCGATCCTTCGGCGTGGGCTGCGGCGCAGGCGTAAGCGCCCAGAGGCGATACATCCAAAACGATTCTTCTGTGCACATGAGCCGATAAAGCTCTTCCGGACTAAAGCCCGTGACGCGGCGCGATTCGCGACACATGTGCGACTGATCGGCGTACCCACCTTCATCGGCAACATCTGCCCAGCGCGGGGCGCCGAGTTTTCCGTTTTCGCTCTCGCGTGCCGCAACGTAGAACGCATTTTCGCTGCGGCTGAGCGAGCGTAGTTCACGCATCGACAAGCCGGTGTTGCGCTTAAATCTGCGCTCTAGTTGACGCAGACTTCGGCCAAGCCCAGAGAGCGCGAAGTACTGAGCGGCACCGCGAAACCAATCCTGCAACAAGTGACTTCCGAGCAAACTTTTAGGGCGTGACAGCGCCCAGCGTGGCTGCAAGAAATCTTGCAGGATGGCGACGCATGCGTCATCGTCGGTTGCGCTCTGCACCGCATGAAACATCTCGCGCCATTGACCGTCGAAAACGGTATCTGCCGCCACAACGCGGTTGAGATATTCGCTGCTGTCTTTTCCTGTGAGTACGGAAAACGCATCTGGCTGCAACAAAATCATCATGCCATGCGCGCTAGGCGAATTAAACGTGATTGTCGGCCGCGTGAACGGCCCACAGAAATACACCCGACCCGGCACAGCAAGGCGTGGCGAACTGGCATGCGCGGCGTGGCCCGGTTCGAGCATTTCCACGGAGCCTTCAAACAGCCAAGCAATCGAGCAACCGGGATAGGCGGGGAAGTGGTTGTAGCGTTGTGGCTCGTCAAGCGCGACGCCAACTGACGAGCGCGCCACCACCGCACGAATGCACGTGGTGAGCGATGCGCGAGGCAGCCATAGTCGGGCCGGCGCGAGATCCGTGTAGGGTGAATCGCTTTGCGGCAGCGCGGGCTCGGCGCGCGTCGACACGTTGGAGGGGGCAGCGTCAAACATCGCGAAAGTATAGGCAACGTTCAGCGCTTCGCGATGTCGTAATCGTTCAATACAGTGCGGCGACGCTTCGGTATGAATGGCTGCATGTTGAGCATCAAACAATCCCCTCTGCGCCCGCCCGGCCCGAAAACACCGTGGTTTGGTTTACCACTTCTGCGCGAAATGCGTCGCGACTATCTTGGCTTCATGCAGCGTACGCATGAGGCGCATGGTGACATTGCTTATATGCGGCACGGTCCCGAGCATGCGTATGACCTCTTCTCGCCTGAACTGATGCGTGAAGCGTTGGTCGACAACGCTGAACATTTCATTCGTTGGGAACGCGGTATTGAGGTGTTCGCGGAGGCTTTTGGCCAAAGTGTTTTGGTCACGGAGGGCGACACATGGAAGCGCCAGCGGCGCATGCTCACGCCCGTGTTTTCTGCACGGCACATTGCGGGGTACGGGGCGCTGATGACCCAAGCGGCCGAGCGCGCGCTCAACGATACGGTGCCGAGCCAAGATCCGAGCGCGCTGGTGGATATCGAAGCGCTCATGGCGCGCGTCACGATGGAAGTCATCATGCGGGTGCTCTTTAGTAGCAGCGCGCAAAACGATGCGCGCGACGCAGCGACCGCCACACAAATACTGTCTGCAAGCGCGATCAGCGAGATGTATTGGCCGTTCAGCGTGCCGACGTGGATGCCGTGGCCGGGCAACACGAAGAAGCGCTGGGGATTTTGCACGCTTCGGGGGCTCGTGAATCGACATATCGATGAACGAAAAGACGCCAAGAAGCCCGATGCGCCGACTGACGATCTACTGGCAATTTTGCTGGCCGCGCGCGATGAACACGATCCAACACGCGGGCTCTCCGACACGGAGCTTCGTGATCAATGCATGGTGCTATTCCAGGCGGGACATGAAACGAGCGCAACGGCGCTCGTGTGGTGGGCACGCCTCGTTGCGGAAGACGCCGGTGTGTCGAAAAAAATTCAGCGCGAACTGGACGATGTGTTGCAAGGTCGAGAGCCAACAGCGACCGATGCACCGCGTCTCGATTACCTGCAAGCCACCATCAAGGAGGCGATGCGTTTGTATCCTCCGGTGGCCGCGTTGATGAGCCGTCGCGCGGTGCGCGATGTACGGATCGGCGAATGGACGATTCCACGCGGGTCGTTGGTACGGATTGCGCCATGGGTGGCGCACCACGACGCCCGCTGGTTTCCTGATCCGGAATCGTTTCGGCCAGAACGTTTTGTCGCGAGCGCGGAGAACCCGCCGCGTGGTGCGTGGATGCCGTTTGGCGCGGGGCCACGCGTGTGCATCGGGCAACATTTTGCGATGCTTGAGATGACGTTGATCGCGGCGATGTTGATGCAGCGATACGTCCTATCGATTGACCCGCAACAATCCACGCGTCCAACCGGCTTACTCAACGTTACGCTTCGCCCAAGCGGTGGCATGCGGCTGCGGCTGCAACGACGCGTCGCCGTGGCCGACGCAGCAAACCTGGCACGCACAACGGAAACAGAAGCGACCCGTTGAACGGTTAGTAGTTCGGGCGGCAGCGCTCGTCGTAGTCGGCACACGGGAAGCACGTCGGTTTAGTCGGGCTATTGCGGCCGCGGTACAGCTTTATTGCGAAAACGACACGCCAGCGGTCGTTCTGTCGATATTCTTCACATAGTCAACAATTAGATAAAATCAGCGCTAACGACCATGCAACTGTCGTTAGCGCGTAAAAGCTGTATCCAGTTTATTCCCGGGAGACTCCGGCGGCAATTCCGCTACGCTTCGCAGGTTTCGCTCATTCTGCGCATGGTGCGCGGTTACCGCATCAACCCGCTTGCTATTGATGATTTCCCTTCGTTCGCTCCTCACCATCCTTGCTTTACCGCTGCTCGCGGCTGCCGGAACGCCTGCATACGCGGCACCGGTCACGCTCAAGGGCGCACAGTTTGATGCGCCAGCGAGTTGCTTTCTCGCCGAAGGTGCGTTGGTTT